>NZ_CAMPPP010000008.1:0-235174 GCF_946901175.1 Pseudomonas sp. Marseille-Q5117
CAACGTCGTTGTCCCGGACGCGACGGACCCGCACCAGGGCGGACTGGCGGCGGGGCGTTACGTCTGCATCGCGATCGCCGATAACGGCGTGGGCATTGCCGCCGACGATCTCGACAAGGGCATGGAGCCGTTCTACACCACGAAAGAGGAAGGTAGCGGCGCTGGCCTCGGGCTATCGATGGTCTACGGCTTCGTCAAGCAATCCGGCGGTGTGGTCAAAATCGAATCGACGCCGGGGCTGGGCACCACGGTGCGCCTGTTCTTCCCGGCGGATGACAGTCAGCTATCGACACCTGGCTCCGCTGAAACCGCAGAAAACCTCAAGGGCACGGAGCGCATCCTGATCGTCGAGGATCGCGCCGAAGTCGCTGAACTGGCGCGCTTCGTACTGTCCGAACAGGGTTACCGGACCACCATCGCTGCAGACGCGAGCGAGGCGCTGGCGATGTTGCAGAGTAGCGAATTTGAGCTGGTCTTCACCGATCTGGTCATGCCCGGTGAGATGAACGGGCTGGCACTGGCGCGAGAAATCAGCCAGCGCTATCCGGCCATGCAGATCCTGCTGACGACCGGCTACTGCGCGGACAAGTCGACGCCCAATGAGCTGGCTGACAATGAGTTCGAATTGATCGCCAAGCCCTACGCGCCGGTGGATCTGCTGCGCAAGCTGCGCTCGATGCTCGGCTGAAAAAACGAACTGACGGCGCACGTTCGGCGTCCATCCTAAAGACCGCATTGAACAACCAGTGAGGGGCCCGATCCCCGAGGAGATGTTGGCAATGAGCGATTATCCGATGGACGAAACCGATTCCGATCACCGCAGCCGCCAGTTCGGCCAGGCGCTGGGGCTGGATGCTGACGAGGTGGAGTCGTGGGTCAGTGCAATCGAAGAGGACGGCAGCGGCATGGGCTATGTCGTGCATTTTTCCAGCGAGACGCCGGTGGACGTACTGGCCAAGGTGCAAGGACTGGGCGAAGACCTGATGATCAATATCGGACCGATTGATTGAGGTCAGGGAGGCGATCCATGCAGGAGCAACCTTTGGTGGTGATAAGTGGCGCCAGTGCCGGCGTCGGGCGTGCGGTGGCTCACCGGTTTGCCGCTGGCGGCTACCGTATCGGCCTGTTGGCGCGTGATCCGGCGGGACTGGCCGCCACGCAAGAGGAGCTGCAAGCGTATGGCGTTCAGGTTGAAGCCATCAGCGTCGACGTCGCCGATGCGCTCGCCGTGCAGCAGGCCGCGCAGCAACTGGAAGCCACGCTCGGACCGCTGGCAGTCTGGGTCAATGTGGCGATGGTCACAGTGCTTGCGCCGATAGAACAATTGTCTGCCGCCGAGATCGAGCGCGTCACTCAGGTGACCTATCTCGGCACGGTTCATGGCACCTTGGCGGCGCTGTCGTTGATGCGTCCGCGCAACAAGGGCCTGATCATCCAGGTCGGCTCGGCACTGGCCTATCGCGCCATTCCGTTGCAGGCCGCCTATTGCGGGGCGAAGTTCGCTGTGCGCGGTTTTACTGATTCATTGCGCTGTGAGTTGCTGCATGAGCGCAGCCATATTCGCGTGTGCATGGTGCAATTGCCGGCGATCAATACCCCGCAGTTCGATTGGGCCCGCAACAAATTGCCCAAGCGTCCCCAACCGGTGCCACCGATTCACGACCCCGACGTGGCAGCACGGGCGATTTTCAGTGTGGTAAAGCATCCGCCGCGAGAGTTGTGGCTAGGGTGGTCGACGATCAAAGCGATTGTCGGCCAGTCGGTCATGCCGGGTTTGCTCGACCGCCTGATGGCGCGCGCCGCCTGGTCCGGTCAGCAGACCAATGAGCCTGAAGACAACGAGCACCCGGACAACCTGTTCGAAGCGCAGCCGGATCGGCATCAGATTCGCGGCCGCTTCGTCGGCCGTTCCAGGGATGCGGCGCTGGCCTTGACCTCGACGCAAGTGCTTGCGGTGTCTGCGCTGATCGCCGGCCTCGTGGCCGTGGTGCTTCTACAGCTCTGACGGTTGCCGGCGAAACCAGCGATAGCCGAAGCCGGCCAGGGTCAGACTCTCGTGCTCGGGGGCGGCATGATTGCGGTCTGCGAGTATCGGTTCATAGCCTTTCAACGTGGCATTGAGCTCGTCGCCGAGGCGCACCGGTTTACCGCTGAGATTGCAGATCATGACCGAGGACGATTGCGCGCGGTGCACGATTGCGAATACTGCCGGATGACCGCTGTCGAGAATTTGCCATTGGCCTTCGCCGACTTCAGCAAGGTTCGCGCGCGCTTGCAGAATGCGCCGGCAGCGACTCAGCAGCGATAGATCATCCGCTTGCTGCGCGACGACGTTGAGTTGCGCAAAAGCGAACGGCCCTTGGTCGATTATCGGTGCGGCCAGCCTGGCTGACGCGGCGGTTGAAAACCCGGCGTTGCGCTCGGCTGACCACTGCATCGGCGTACGCACCGAGAGTCTTTCCGGGCGTCGCAAGTCATCGCCCATGCCGATTTCTTCGCCGTAACGCAGAATCGGCGTGCCGGGCAGCGACGCCAGCAATGCCTGGGCCAGGGCCTGATGAGCAACGTCGCCGCGCAGCATCGGCGCCAGGCGACGCCGGATCCCGCGACCGTAAGCGCGCATGTGCGGATCCGGTGCGAACACTTCCATGACTTCCTTGCGCTCGCGCTCGGTCAAACGTTCCAGATCCAGCTCATCATGGTTGCGCAGCCACACGGCATAACTGGCGCCATCGGGCGGTGTCGGGCGCCGGTGCAGGGCACGGATCAGCGGTTCGGCCTGACCGCGAGCCAAGGCCAGGAACAGGTGATTATTGACCCAGAAATCCAGCGCCAAAGCCAGGCGGTTGCCGTCACCGAAGTAATGGACGAAGCGCTCCGGCTCGACATCGACTTCGCCCATCAGGACGCATTCGGGATTGATCCGCCGCGCCAGCGTCGACAAGCGCTCCAGCAGCCAGACACCTTGTTCCTCGTCGCCACCACCAGCCTGTTCCACCGCATGGGACGCTGCGTCCAGGCGAAAACCTGCCACACCCAGGTCGAGCCAATAGCCCATGATCTGCTCGATTTCCGCGACCACCGCCGGATTGGCCAGATTCAAGTCAGGTTCATGGCGATAGAACAAATGGCGGTAAAACTGCCCGGCCCGTTCGTCCCACTGCCAGATGCTGTCCTCCACCGACGGGAAAATAGGCTGGTTACCATCGTCCACTGGCTGATCCGACCAGATGTAGTAATCACGATAGCGACTATGCCGATCACGCCGTGCTTGAACAAACCACGGGTGCTGATTGCTGGTGTGTTGCAATACCAGTTCCAGCACTACACGTATGCCGCGCTTGTCCGCCTCCCTGAGCAACAGGCGCCAATCCTCTTCGCTGCCGAAGCGCGGCTCGAGCTGTCGATGATCACTGATGTCATACCCGGCATCGCGAAATGGCGAAGCGAAAATCGGTAACAGCCACAGCGTGCCGACGCCCATTGTCTGCAGGTAGTCGAGTCGGTCGATGACTCCGCGCAAGTCACCGCAGCCGTCGCCGTTGCTGTCGAGGAACAGTGATGGATCAATCTGATAGATCAGGGTTCTGCGATACCAGTCGGCGCTCATGTTGAGCCCTCGGCCGGGCGCAGGATCAGCGCTTGTTCCGGTGCCAGCATTCCGTTGAAGGGCTGGTCTGCGGCAACGGTGTCACTAGCGACGTCGACCCGCCAACGACCGGACATTGGAAAGCTGTGTTCGCGCTGGTCGAAATTGATGCAGACAATCCGTTCGTCTCCCGTGCAGTGACGCCGATACGCCAGCACTTGCGGGTGTGACGGCAATTCCTGCCAGTCGCCCAGACGCAACGCTTCACTCTTGCGGCGGCAATCGAGCAATTGGCGATACAGCGTGAGCGTTGATTTGGTTGAGCCTTGTTGCACCTGCACCGCCAGATCGGCGGCGTCCGGCGGGAAGGGCAGCCACGGCGCGGACCCGCTCCAGCCGTGTGGCGGATCGGCAGCCCAGGGAATCGGCCCGCGACTGCCATCGCGGCCGCCGGGGTCCACGCGAGTTTGCGCTTCGACCACGGTGTCCTCCAAGGCCAGCTCGTCGCCCTGAAAAATGAGCGGCGTGCCACGCAGGGTCAGCAGCATCACCGCGGCCGCCCGCGCCCTGCGCAGAGAGCCACCGTAACGACTGCGGATGCGTCGGTTGTCATGGTTGGACAAGGCCCACGTCGGCCACGCTGACTGCGCCCCAAGAAGGTTTTCCACGTCGCGAATGCACAGGCGAAACACCACTGGATCCCAAGGTGCATCCAGGGGCGGAAAATTGAACGACATATGCAGTTCATCGCTGGCGCCGTAGTACGCGGCCACCCGAGCGGTGGAACGGATGTTCACTTCGCCGATCAGCACGCGGTCGCCGGGGTAGCCGTCGACCAGACGGCGCAACCCACGCAGCACTTCATGGCTGTACGGCTGATCATTGATCTGCACCATGGTTTCGCCGGCCAGGCAGCGCGGATCATCGGCGAACGTCGGATCCTTGCCGACGCAATGCACCACATCGATCCGGAAGCCATCGACGCCGCGATCCAGCCAGAACCGCAGCACCTCGTGCATGGCCTGCACGACTTCGGGGTTATGCCAGTTGAGATCCGGCTGTTGCGGCAAAAAGAAGTGCAAATAGTATTGCTGGCTGCCTTCGTCCCAGCTCCAGGCACTGCCGCCATCGATCGAGGCGCGCCAGTTGTTCGGTTGATCTCGCCAGATGTACCAGTCGCGCTTGCGACTGTCGCGGCTGGCGCGGGATTCGATGAACCACGGATGCTGATCGGAAGTGTGATTGGGCACGAAATCCATCAGCACCTTGATGCCACGGTTGTGCGCTTGTGAAATCAGGTTGTCGAGATCGGCGAGATGGCCGAACAGCGGATCGATGTCGGTGTAATCGCAAATGTCATAGCCGGCATCGACCATCGGCGATCGGTACACCGGCGACAGCCACAATGCGTCGATGCCCAGCGCCTTGAGGTAATCGAGCCGAGCGATCAGGCCGGGCAGATCACCAATGCCGTCACCGTTGGCGTCGGCGAAGGAGCGCGGGTAAACCTGATAGATGACTGCGTGTTTCCACCAGGGCGATGTCGACATGGTTTCTCCTTGAACCGTGCTGTGCGGACTCGATCTAGGGCTTGGGCGGCGTCAGTGCACCGGCGGAGGGTTTGAGCTTTTCCTGTAGACCGCGGGCGGTTTTCGCCTGTTCTTCAATGCTTGGCAAAGCGGATTGAGCGAAGGCTTTGAGCTGCGGATTTTGCGATGACATGGCTTCTTTCTTGAACAGCATCAGCTTTTGCTCGAGGGTTTCGGCCTGGCTGTCGATGTAGATGCGGTCGAAGGCGTCGTCCCTTGATTCAAGGCGTAGCTGCTTGGCTTTGGATGCCATCGAGGGCTCGGCGGGAACCGCCATATGCTGGCTTTGCCCCAGTTGCCGGATTTGCTTATCGAAACGCTCGTTGTCGGCGATCATTTGGCTGGCGAACGCTTTGACCTCGGGCAGGCTGGCCTTTTCCAGCGCGATGCGCGAACTGTTGCTCTGGAACAGGCTTTGCTGCGCCGCCTCTTCGATGAAGGCATCAATAGTGTCCGCATGGCCAGGCTGAATACTCATAGCCAGCATCGCCAAGCAGATCGCGACGAATGATTTCATGGTGCATAACCTCCGCAGCCTCTAAGAAATAGTGGCGGGCCCGGCACGGCTCATGGCTGCTGATAGTGGCCAGGGACATTGTCGCCTTCATCGGGCCTGGTGCGTTTCTGTACCTGCACGTCGCTCAGTGAAGCGGTTTTCAATTCAGGGAAAGCGGTCTTGACCAGGGTTTCCGCGAGACCGGGATCAAGGGTGTCGCCATCGTGGATCAGCGTGCGGCTTTGCGGCTGGTTGTCGACGATGAAACTGATGAGGTAGCGGTGCTCATGGGACATGGCTGAAATCCTTGGGTGCATGGCAGCAAAAATTGCAGTACATGCACCTTTGATGAACACCGCTGACAAGCATTCAAATAAACGCTTTGAAGAGCGACAGACGGTGCCGCTTCGCCGATGAAAAGGGTCTCGCTCAAATTTCCTTGATTGGCGTCTCGCCCTGTACGGCTTTGATCAGGTTGATCACGTGCAGGCAATCGGCCTTGTTCACATACGACTCGCCGCTGGCCACCGTCTCGTGGTTGCGCGCGCGCAGACGCCAGCGCCATTGACCTTTGCCAGAGCTCGGGGTGCCGCGGGTTTGTCGGTAGATTTCGAAATACATGGGTTCGCTCCCTGCGATTGATAGGCGCGCCAACCTCTGTGGCGCATCGACGCAAGCCTAGCGCAGCGGTTTTTTTTGGCTATCGCGGATTTGTTTCCAATCGTTCGCGGATGTTTCTGCAAAAGCCGCCGCATAAACGTTTATGGACGGCATCCCCAAGGCCTTTCTACACTGCCGCTATTCCGGGAGCAGGGGCAATGGATGAACCGCAATGAACTACGCAAGGCCGACATCAACCTGATGGTGGTGTTCGAGACCCTGATGCTGGAACGCAATGTGACCCGCGCAGCGGAGAAGCTGTTTCTTGGCCAGCCGACCATCAGTTCGGCACTCAACCGTTTGCGCACGATGCTCAATGATCCGCTGTTCATCCGCGTCGGCCATCGCATGGAACCGACGGCCCGCGCCGAAGACATTTACCGCCATCTCAAACCGGCACTGGATTCACTGTCGGCGGCGCTGAGCCTGACCCGCGATTTTGATCCCGCCACCAGCACCATGACCTTTCGCATCGGCCTGTCCGATGACGTCGAATTCGGCCTGCTGCCGCCGCTGTTGCGCGCATTGCGTCAAGAGGCGCCGAACGTGGTGTTCGTGGTGCAGCATGTCGATTACTGGCGCATTCCCGACCTGCTCGCTGCCGGCGATATCACCGTCGGCATCAGCCAGACCCGGGGCCTGCCGGCCAACGCCAAACGCAAACTGCTGCGGCACATCCAGCCGAGCATCCTGCGCGCCGATGCCTCTGCTACACCGCTGACCCTCGACGAATATTGCGCTCGCCCGCATGTGCTGGTGTCGCACACCGCCAATGTCAGTGGCTACGCCGATGAGTGGCTGGCGGAGCTGGGCCGCACGCGGCAGGTGGTGTTGTCGGTGCCGCAGTACAGCGCACTGCCAGCGCTGCTGGCCGGCACCGACCTGATCGCCAGTCTGCCGGATTACGCCGCAGCGGCGATGGCGGCGTCCGGGGCGCTGTTCCAGGAACCGTTTCCGTTCAAGACGCCGACACTGGACCTGTCGATGGTCTGGCTCAGCCACGTCGACAGCGACCCGGCCGAACGCTGGCTGCGCTCGCGGCTCGAAGCGTTCATGAGTGAACGGCCGCTGATTCCGTCCTGACAAGCACCACGCAACCCTGTGGGAGCGAGCCTGCTCGCGAAGCGGTTCGGCAGGCGCAGATGTGCAACCTGAAAGGACGCTTTCGCGAGCGGGCTCGCTCCCACAAATGACGCTGTGTGATTGTGGTATATGTACGCCCCCCGCACCCACCGACTGGAGATCCGTAATGCCACACCTGCACATGGAATACACCGCCAACCTGACGCAGTTGAACGCTGACATCGCCCTGATTCGGCTCAACAACACGCTGGTCGGTTCCGGTCAGTTCGGCGCAGAGTTCGATATCAAGAGCCGCGCGATCAAGATCGACAACTTCAAGGTCGGCACGGCGCAAGGCGAGCGTGCCTTCGTCCATGTGAAGCTGGCCTTGCTCAGCGGGCGCTCGGCGGAGATCAAGAAGCAGCTCTCGCAAAGTCTGCTGGCAGTGTTGCAGGAACTCTGCGAATGGCCGGCCGGGCTCGAAGTGCAACTGTGTGTCGAACTGCTCGACATCGATCGCGAGTCCTACAGCAAAGCTGCGATCGGCGTCTGACGCTCAGGCGTTTTCCAGCTCGCTGCACACTTGAATCACCTGTTCGCGCAGCCAGACGTTGGCGCTGTCCTGATCGGCGTTCTGGCTCCACTGCATGTCGAGGGTGAAACCCGGCAAGCCATTGGGCGCCTCGCAGTGGTTGAACACCGCGTCGTTGGTCAGCAAACGCTGGATACGCCGGGGCAGGGTGAGGATGAAATCGGTGCCGGTGATCATCTTCAACGCGGCGCTGTAGCTGTTCGAGCGCGCGACGATCTGGCGTTTCTGCGCCTGCCGCGCCAGCCAGCCATCGACCATGTTGGTGCTCGAGGTCCACGGCGTCGGGAACACATGCCGACGTTCGGTGAATGCTTGCAGGCTCAAACGCGGTTCCAGTGGCGTGGCGCGTTTGTCGAAGACGCAGACCAGGTCATCTTCCAGCAGCATCCGTGATTTCAGATCCGCATGCTGGCGGTGAAAGTGCGGGCCGAAACTGATCACCAGATCGAGGCTGCCGTCGCGCAACTCTTCGGCCGGAACGTCGGTTTCAAACTTGTGCATGTTGACCATCACCGGCAAATCGTCGAAGTCGAAGCGCTTCAACAGTCGCGGCAGAATCAGTTGCTCGAAGTATTCCGGTGCGCAAATGTTGAAAGTCACCGCCTGCCGGCTCGGGTCGAAGGCCGGGGCACCGGCGTGGCAGAGGTTGATGCTTTCGAGGATTTTCTGCACATGGCCGTACATGCTGCAGGCCTTGTAGGTCGGGCGCATGCCGGTGCGGGTGTTGATGAACAGTTCGTCTTCGAAACTGGTGCGCAGTTTCTTCAGGCAATAACTGACGGTGGACTGGCTGACGAACAAAGTTTCCGAGACATCGGTGACACTGCTCTGCTCGTACACGGCCACAAATACCATCAAGTCCTGCATGTCGAGCTTGCGAAGCAAATTACTGTTCAGCATGAGTTCCGTCTCGCTGTGCCCCCTTGCGCAGAATTCGCGCAAACGTGTGCGTACGATCCTAACGGAACGATGGTGCCAGGAGAAACCCTTGTAGGACATTTCACGGACACATGTGGGACAGAAACTTTTAGCAACACGACGTTGCCAATCTCGTGCGCGAAAGATGGCCAGAGGCCTCTAGCCCGGGCGAGGCAAGTAGCGTGCGTAGTGGCGAGGGTCGAAGCGCATCCCCATCAGCAGCATGATCACCATCACCGCCGTCAACGCCCACCACGCGCTTTCGAAATTGCCCAGCCGATCGCGAATCATCCCTGCCAACAGTGGCGACAGTCCTGCGATCAGATAACCGATCCCCTGTACAAACGCGGTCAGGCCACCGGCGCGCTGCGGCTCGTCGCAGTGATCCAGCGCGACGATCAGGCTCATCGGAAACAGACCGCCAATCCCCAGCCCCAACAGACAAGGCCACAGCAGCGCAAGATGTTGCGGGGCGAGAATCAGCCCGCAGAAACCGCCGATGATCAGCAACAGCAGAACCGCCAATATCCCGCGTCGATCACGGCTGCGATTGGCGATCGCAGGCACTGCCAGGCCGGAAATGACCTCCATCGCTGTAAGAAAACCCAACAGCAGCCCGGCGTTCTGTTCACTCCAGCCTTTTTCCACGTAATACGGGGCGAGCCAGGCGAGGACACAGGTGTAGGACGCCGTACCGAGGCCAAAGAAAATCGCCAGCAACCAGGCGCGAGGGCGGGTGATGAAAGACTCCCGCCGGGTCACCGTTGATATGGCTTGCGCGGGCTGCAAGCACCAGACCAGCAATGCGACCAATGCCAACGCGGCCCAGATGGCCAGCCCCACGCGCCAGTTGCCGGCCTGCACCATCACCAGCGGCGCGAACGATGCGGCAATCGCCGCGCCGCCCATGATTGACGTGACGTAGACGCCCATGCACAACGCCACGTTGTCAGCAAAGCGCGATTTGATCAGCGCCGGCATCAATGCCTGAATCAGGGCTATGCCAATGCCGGCCAGTATCGCGCTGACGATCAGCTCGGCCGCCGAATCGATAAACAGCCGTGACAGGCTCGCCAGCCCGATGACCAACAGCGACAGCAGCACCGTGCGTTGTTCGCCCAGGCGCCGGCTGATGCCCAGGCCGAAGAACATCGCCAGCCCCATGGCCATCACCGGCAGCATCGTCAGCAGAGAGGCAAGCGTGAAGCTCAACGGTATATCGCCACGGATCGCCGACAGCAGCGGCCCGATGGCTGCCATTGATGGGCGCAGATTAAGTGCGACAAGAATGATCGCGAGCATCAGCCAAGCGGCGGGGCGGGTGTGATTCATCAGCGGGCCTTCGAATGCAGGGGCTGATGATTAGGCGTCGCGACGCGCGCATCGGCAAATCAGAAAACCCCGGGCCAGACCTAAAAACTCGATAACACCCCTGTCCTAATGTGGGAGCGAGCCTGCTCGCGAATGCGTTACTCCAGACAAACAATTATTGACACTGCGCTTTCGCGAGCAGGCTCGCTCCCACAGAGGACATTGCGAAGTGCCTGAAACTGAATAAACCCTGAACCATTCTCAAATACTCGCAAACTTTCACGTTCGTACTCCGAGGCAACTAATCATTAGCATCTTTTTCACGAAAAATTGATCCATGGCTGCCTAAAGTTGGGCATGCCTCGGTGAATGACATTTTCACAATCGACGAGGCTCTTCTTTCAGGAACAGTCACTCATCATGTTGAAGTTAAAAGCCGTGCGCCCGGAATGGGTGACGTTGTTTGCCAGCGCCTTTTTATTGCTCGGTTTCAATCTGGTGCTTTGGCAACATCTGTTCGAGATCACCGCCGCCGATGGCAAGGGCATCGCCATGCGCGTGGCCTTCGCTGTGATGATCTTTGCCGCGTTCAACATAGTCCTGACGTTATTCGCGTTCCGGCCGCTGCTCAAACCACTGTTGACTCTTTTGTTTTTAGTCAGCGCCGGCGTGGCTTATTTCATGAGCCAGTATGGCGTGATGATTGATGCTGGCATGTTGCGCAACTTTGCCGAGACCAACGTCACGGAAGTGCGCGATCTGCTGTCGTTGAAGTTGTTTGCTTATATTCTCTTGCTGGGTATTTTGCCGTGTTTGTTGTTGTGGAAAGTACCGGTCAATTATCGCCGCTGGCATCGCGAGTTGTTCAGCAAAGTTATTGTCAGTGTTGCCTCGGCGGCGGTGATCGGTGTTGTCGCATTGGCCAACTATCAAGGCTTGTCGTCGCTGTTTCGCAATCACCACGAAATTCGCCTGATGCTGGTGCCGAGCAATTACATCGGCGCATCCATTGGTTATCTGCAAGAGCAAGTGGTTTCGGCGCAGCAGCCGTTCATCAAGATCGGCGAAGATGCCCAGCGCAATCCCGACCTGCAGCTACAGCCACGCAAATCCCTCACGGTGCTGGTGGTGGGGGAGAGTGCGCGGGCGCAGAACTTCGGCATTCTCGGTTATGACCGCGACACCACCCCGCAACTGGACAAAGAGGCTGGCCTGATCGCTTTTACTGACGTGCATTCCTGCGGCACGGAAACCGCAGTCTCGGTACCGTGCATGTTCTCCAACATGGGCCGCAAGGATTACAACGCCAGCAAGGCCAGGAATGAAGAAGGCTTGCTCGATGTGCTCAAGCGTGCCGGCATCGATGTGATCTGGCGCGATAACCAGTCCGGCTGCAAAGGCACTTGCGACCGCGTCACGGTGCAGGATGTCAGCAAGTTGCAAGACCCTGCGCTGTGCGCCAACAGCGAGTGTCGCGATGAAATCCTCCTGCAAGGTCTGCAAAGTTTCATCGATCATCTGGACAAGGACACCGTGCTGGTTCTGCACCAGATGGGCAGTCATGGCCCGGACTACTTCAAGCGTTATCCCAAGGAGTACGAACACTTCACTCCGGTCTGTGAAAGTAACGCGCTGAACAATTGCAGCCGCGAAAGTATCGTCAACGGTTACGACAACACTTTGGTCTACACCGACCATGTGCTGGCGAGCCTGATCGATGTGCTGCGCAGCAATCAGGACAAAGTCGACACCGCCATGCTCTATCTGTCGGACCACGGCGAATCGCTGGGCGAATACAACCTGTTTCTGCACGGCACGCCTTATATGCTGGCGCCCGAGCAACAGAAGCATGTAGCGATGCTGGCGTGGTTCTCCGACAGCTATCAGAAGGCCTACTCGGTCGACACCCATTGCCTGCAACTGAGCCGGGACAAACCGCTGAGCCAGGACAATCTGTTTCACTCGATGCTCGGCCTGCTGGAAGTGCGCAGCAGCGTGTATCAGCCGGCGCTGGACATGTTTGCCGGTTGTCGCGGCGCGGTGATCGACGGCGTGTTGGCCAAGCAGTGAAGCGTTTCCTGCCCGTCGCGCCAATGCGACGGGCCTTTCTGTTTCTGCTGTCAGACTATTCTTGCTGACAGGCAAGACATTTCCTTACAGCTCTTGCCCTTCAAAGGCGCGTAAATCGTCGGTGGCGATATATACTGCGCGCCATTCTTCAAGGGAGAGCCGTGTGGCTATCGATATTCACTGGATTCGCGACAACGAAAGCCTCGCGCAGTTTTGCGCCGAGTGGCAGCAGCTGCCGTTCGTTGCCCTCGACACCGAATTCATGCGGGTCGACACCTTCTACCCGATTGCCGGCCTGTTGCAGATCGGCGACGGCAAACGCGCCTACCTGATCGATCCGCTGACCATCAACGCCTGGCAACCGCTGGCTGCGTTGCTGGAAAACCCGGCGGTGCTGAAAGTCCTGCACGCCTGTAGCGAAGACCTCGAAGTGCTGTTGCGCCTGACCGGCAGCCTGCCGGCGCCGCTGTTCGACACGCAACTGGCCGCCGCTTACCTGAACCTCGGCTTTTCGATGGGCTACTCGCGTCTGGTGCAGGAGGTGCTCGGCATCGACCTGCCCAAGGGCGAGACCCGTTCCGACTGGTTGCAGCGTCCGCTGTCCGAAACCCAGATCAGCTATGCCGCCGAAGACGCCGTGCATCTGGCCGAAGTGTTCGTCGAGTTGCGCCCCAGGCTGTCCGACGACAAGTTCGCCTGGGTGCTGGAGGATGGCGCCGAACTGGTCGCCAACCTGCGCCGCGAGACCGATCCGTACGAGGTCTATCGCGAGGCGAAACTGGCGTGGAAGCTGTCCCGTGCGCAACTGGCCGTGCTGCGTGAGCTGTGCGCCTGGCGCGAAAAAGAAGCCCGCGCCCGCGACCTGCCGCGCAACCGCATCGTCCGGGAACACTCGCTGTGGCCCCTGGCCCGCACGCAGCCGGATAACCTCGCGGCGCTGGGCAAGATCGAAGACATGCACCCGCGTACCGTACGTCAGGACGGGCAGTTTCTGCTTGATCTGATCAAGCGCTCTGGCAGTGTGGGGCCGGATCAATGGCCGCCGGCAGTGCCCGAGCCGTTGCCGATCGAAGCCGCTGCGCTGATCAAACAACTGCGCGCGCTGGGTCAGGCCGAGGCCGAACGCCTGGGTATTGCCCCGGAACTGATGCTGCGCAAGAAAACCCTCGAAGCCCTGGTCAAAAGCGGCTTCCCCGAGGGTCCTTACCAATTGCCCGATTCGCTGCGTGGCTGGCGCCGCGAATTGCTCGGCCAGAAGCTGCTCGACAGCCTGGCCACCGCCGGAGAACAGCCTTGAAACGTATTTGCTCCATCTACCAAAGCTCCAAGCGCAGCGGCATGTATCTCTACGTGCTCAAGAGCGATGCGCTCGAGCGCGTGCCGGATGCGCTGATGACGGCTTTCGGCAAAGCGAAGCATTCCTTCGATCTGGTGCTGTCGCCCGAGCGCAAGCTGGCCAGCGAAGACATCACCGTGGTTCTGGAAAACCTCGACAAGCAGGGCTATCACCTGCAGATGCCACCGGCCGAGGACGAGTACATCGAGCACTTGCCCGAAGAGTTGCTGCGACGCAACGACCCGGTCTGACCCGCGAGGCCCTGTCCTGGGCCTCGGTTAACCCTGGAACTGTTTTTACCGCGATGGCCGGCCCCAACCCGGCGGCTGTCTGCACGGTTTGCGAAAGGTTTGAAGATGCGCGTTCTGATTGCTGAACACGACCACGCGATATACGCCCGCCTGCTGCGTCAGGCACTGCCCGAGCTTGAAATCCTGACCAGCGGCGACTCCGCTGAACTGGCGCGGCAGGCCGCCGATTGCCCGGTGTGGCTGGGCCAGCCGGATCTGCTCGCGACCCTGCTGCGCCAGGGCCATCAACCGCAATGGCTGCAATCGACCTGGGCCGGCATCACGCCGCTGCTCGCCGACGGCCTGCGCCGCGACTATCGCCTGACCCGCGCCGTGGGAATCTTCGGTCAGGTCATGGCCGAATACGTGCTGACCTACATCCTCGGCCATGAACGCGAAGTGCTGGCGCGGCTGGTCAGTCAGGTCGAGCGCAAGTGGGACAACCGCAGCGGCCAGAGTCTGGTCGGGCGCAAGGTGCTGATCGTCGGCACCGGTGACATCGGCCAGAGCGTTGCGCAGTTTCTCCTGCCGTTCGGCGTCGAGCTTTATGGCATCGCCAGCAGCGCCCGCGAACAGGCGCCGTTTGTCGAAGTCGGCGCGCTGGCGGATCTGCCGCGTCTGGTGGGCGAGGTGGACTACGTGGTCAATCTGCTGCCGAACACCGAACACACCCACGATATCTACGACGCGGCGCTGTTCAAGCAATTCAAACCGACCGGACTGTTCATCAACGCTGGACGCGGTGTCGCGGTGGTCGATGCCGATCTGGTTGAAGCTTTGAAAGAAGGGCACCTGGCCGGCGCGGTGATCGACGTCTGCCGTCAGGAACCATTGCCGCAACGCCATCCGTTCTGGACCGCGTGGGGCTTGCTCCTGACCGGGCACAGCTCGGCACCGACCTCGCCGGCGCTGATGGTGGATTTGTTTGTGCAGAATCTGAAAGCGTATGAGGCGGGTGAAGCGTTGCGCGGCGAGGTGGATTTCACCCGCGGTTACTGACTCACCACCGATTTCGCTGTGGGAGCGAGCCTGCTCGCGAAGAGGGCGTGTCAGTCGACAACAGCGTGTCTGACACAGCGCTTTCGCGAGCAGGCTCGCTCCCACATTGGTTTCAAAGTGCAGTCACCAGTTTGCTCAGTGGGCGGCGCTGGCGCTGACAAGCGGATTTACCGACAGTCGCCAGCGCTTGGCCCTTGCGCTCGCTGGCACTAGACTGGCGGCCTTTTCACCACCTTGATGTTGATGCTTGAGCCATGGCCGCCATAGTCGAACCGTTCTGGAAACGCAAAACCCTCGATCAGCTCGATCACGAGGAGTGGGAATCGCTGTGTGACGGCTGCGGTCTGTGCTGCCTGCAAAAGCTCGAGGATGAAGAAGACAACAGCGTCTATTACACGCGCATCGCCTGCAAACTGCTGGATCTGAAAACCTGCCAGTGCAGCGATTATCCGAACCGGATCAAGTTTGTCCCGGACTGCATCCAGCTTACGCCGGGTCAGGCGGAAGAATTCAAATGGCTGCCGCCGACCTGCGGTTATCGGCTGGTCAGCGAGGGCAAGGATCTGCCGTTATGGCATCACCTGGTGTGTGGCGACCGCGACGCGGTGCACCATGAGCGGATTTCCCAGTCGGGGCGCATGCTCGCCGAAGGCAGCGTGCCGGAGGATGACTGGGAAGATCATCTGATTTTTCGCGCGGGCTGATGAGGTGGTGGGTTGTTGAACCCGTAAAGATCAAAAGATCGCAGCCTTCGGCAGCTCCTACAATGGAAAACGTGATTCCGTGTAGGAGCTGCCGAAGGCTGCGATCTTTTGCTTTAAAGCCTCAGACGCCGGCTTTCGGCGAGGTCAGCGAATCGTTGCCGGTAACGGTTGCCGTTTCGGTGGCCACTTCGGCATTGGTCTTCAGCTTGTTCAGCTCTTCCCCAGCGCGTTCGATCTTCGCCCGCACATTGCTCATGTCCTGACGGCCTTTTTCCAGCAGGCTTTTCGCCGAGCAGTGCCCGGTAATGCCACGGGCCACGGCCATGCCGCCGAGCGCCACTTGAATCAGGCCGAACACGCCGCCACGGCGCAGGCCCTTGCCGACCATCAGCACGCCGCCGGTCAACGAGCCGACGCGCTCCCAGCCATGCACGTTCTTGTGCAAAGGCGACTGGAACGGGGTGGATTCGATGCGTTCTACGCGTTTGAGCTCGCTCATGATCTATCTCCTGGCAGGGTGCGATTGATAGATAAGCTGACTGCCAGGGCGGTCAGCTTGTTCCATCGAATGTGCGACGCTTCAGCGGAATTTCGGCCCGGAGCGGGTGTTCAGGCCTTTGGCCATGCGGTCGTAGAGCACGACGTTGACCGTGGCGGCGAGGTTCATGCAGCCGGTGGTCGGGATGTACACGACGTCTTCGCACCAGTCGCGAATCTCTTTATCCAGCGAACCGTCCTCGGGGCCGAAGATGTACAGGGCGCGGTCGGGGTGGGTGTATTCCGGCAACGGCCGGGCGCCTTCGACCAGTTCCACGGCGACGGGCACGCAGTTGAGCGGGAGGATTTTTTTCAGGTCGTCGATGCCGATCAGCGGGATGTCGTAGTGCACGCGCTTGGTGTCGGTGACGAAATCGGCGGCGCGTTCATAACGCTTGCCGGTGTAGAACACCGACGCCACGCCGTAACAGCCTGCGGCGCGCATCACCGAACCGACGTTCTCCGGTGATTTGGGGTTATACAAACCAATGCAGCTGTACCGTTTGTCTGCCACGAGCGGGGTGCCTTCGGGAAAAAGAGGGCGATTATACGGGGATTGGGGGAGGGCGGGCAGATTCGAGATTTGTGGTGATTGACCCGGCCTTTTCGCGAGCAGGCTCGCTCCCACAGTTGAAATGCGATCCCCTGTGGGAGCGAGCCTGCTCGCGAAAGGGCCAGCTCAGGCGATGAAGATCTTCAATCTTCTTTTTTCATCAGGCCAGCCAGGGCCGCAAACGGGTTATGCGTGGCCTTGGCGATTTTTGGTGTGCTCAGCGAGCCGTCGCCGAAATACTGCTGATCGGTGTAACGCGAATGTTCGTTGTCGTGGCAATACAGGCACAACAGCTCCCAGTTGGAGCCGTCCTGCGGGTTGTTGTCGTGGTTGTGGTCGCGGTGGTGCACGGTCAGTTCGCTCAGGCGCTTGCCGGAAAACTCGCGGGCGCAGCGGCCGCAGACGTGCGGGTACATTTTCAGGGCCTTGTCGCGGTAGCCCATTTCCTTGTCGCGCTGGTTGTCGGCGAGGATGCGGTCCAGCTTCGACGTGTTGGTGGGGGTGGACGAACTCATGGGTTCACCTTTGCAGAAAGACTGATGACGGTTATGCGCAGAGTTTAGCTCAGCCCTTGAGCTTCTCGGCAATCCAGATCGTGTGGCGGGTGCCCTTGTTGCCGTGGGCGAAGACCTGGACTTCTTCGGCCTTGAAGCCGGCCTTCTTCAATTTGTCGGAAAACTGCCGGTCGGCGCTGGCCGACCACACCGCGAGCACGCCTTTGGGGCGCAGGGCCTTGGCGCAGGCATTCAGACCAGCGGCGGAGTACAGCCAGCTGTTGGCCTTCTGAGTCAGGCCTTCGGGGCCGTTGTCGACGTCGAGCATGATCGCGTCGAAACCGTTCGGCTCGCTTTGCAGCACCTTGGCCACGTCTTCCATGCGGATCACCGTGCGCGGATCGAGCAATGGCCGACCGGACTTCTCCCCGAGCGGGCCGCGATTCCACTCGACTACGCCGGGCACCAGCTCAGCGACCACCACTTCGGCGGATTTGCCCAAGTGCTTGAGTGCCGAAGCGAGGGTGAAACCCATGCCCAGGCCGCCAATCAACACCCGCGAATTCGGCCGGCCGGCGACCTTGCGGCAGGGGATCTCGGCCAGTGCGTCCTCGGAACCGTGCATGCGCGTGTTCATCAACTGCCCGCCGTCGCCGCCCTGGATCTTGATGACGAAGTCCTCGCCATACTCGAACAGGCACAAGGCACCGCCGTTTTCAGGGATCGGGGTGGTGTCGAGCAGAACGAAACGTTTCATGGAAATCTCTACAAGGGGGAAGGCAAGCAGGCGCGTTGGGAGTAGCCTGAGCACAGACTAGAGGCCAAACGGAGCCCTTGATGAAGCGCACCATTCTAACGGTCATTACCCTGGCCGCGCTCGCGATTACTGCAGTGCAGGCCCAGCAGAGCGTTCCGGTCAGCCCGACGCCGCAACCCGGTTCGCCCGGCACCGCGACGCCGACACCGTATCCGCAGATCACGCCGATCACCCTGCCCAAGTCGGGCGCCGGCAGCGGCAGCCCGCGCTGGGCCCGATCGAAATGCCCAGCCCGCCGAGCAAGGATCAACCGGTGCCGGGCATCGAGCCGAACGGCAACAAGGTCAAGTCCCCCGGTGGTTAAACCTGTTGTGCGGCGAGTTGGCCGTCGGCCATGCGCAGGCGTTTGGACAGCGAGACGGCGAGGGCGCGGATGATTTTTGCGGCGATTTTCGGTGCGTCGTTGAGCATTTTCTCCAGCGAGTCCTTGCCCAGGTTGAGCAACTGACAATTGCTCGCCGCGATACATGTGGCCGAACGGCGTTCGCCATCAAGCACGGCCATTTCACCGAAGGCCCGGCCGCTGCGCAGGGTGGCCATGGTGATCACCTGGCCGTCAGCGCCGGTTTTCTGCACAGCGACCTGGCCGGTGTGGATGATGCACATGAAACTGCCGGCATCACCCTCGCGAAAAATCGCCTCGCCCTCAGCTACGGTGCTGATGCTGAAGTAACCGGAAGCGGCCGCAAAGTCGGCCAGTTGCAATTGATCGAACAGGCCACAGTCCATCAGCCAGTCGCGGATTTCGTTGTTCAGAAAGGTCGGTTCGGACATGTCGATGCGGTCTTTTTGTTATCACATTTCAAGGCTATACACGGATCCCGTAGGAATGGGCTTTTGTGGCGAGGGGATTTATCCCCGCTCGGCTGCGCAGCAGTCGCAAATCCTGCCAACTCGGTGCTTCAGGAATACTGAGTTTGCAGGTTTTGGGGCCGCTTCGCAGCCCAACGGGGATAAATCCCCTCGCCACAAGGGTCTGCAGTTAAGACCCAAGCCACCCACAGAGTTCCTCAGGCAATCTGCAAAACCTTGAACACAAATGCATATTCGAGCGCTACGTCACGTAATCCCTGATAGCGCCCGCTCATGCCGCCATGCCCGGCGCCCAGTTCGGTCTTGAGCAGCAGCACGTTGTCGTCGGTCTTGGTTGCGCGCAATTTCGCCACCCACTTGGCCGCTTCCCAATACTGCACACGGCTGTCGTTGTAACCGGCAATCACCAGCAGTGGCGGATAAGCCTGCGCGGTGACGTTTTCGTACGGCGCGTAAGCCTTGATCCGATCATAGACGTCCGGTTCTTCCGGGTTGCCCCATTCGTCGTATTCGGTGACGGTCAGGGGCAGCTCGGGGTCGAGCATGGTGTTGAGTACGTCGACGAACGGCACTTCTGCAATCGCCACGCCGAACAGGTCCGGGCGCTGGTTGAGCACCGCGCCGATCAGCAAACCACCGGCGCTGCCGCCACTGATCGCCAGTTTCTCCGCCGTGGTGATGCCGTTGAGGATCAGAAACTCGGCGCAGGCGATAAAGTCGCTGAAGGTGTTGTGTTTGTGTTCCTGCTTGCCGGCGCGATACCAGGCTTCGCCCAATTCACCACCACCGCGTACGTGAGCGATGGCGAATGCCATGCCGCGATCGAGCAGGCTCAGTCGTGCGTGGGAAAACCATGGATCGAGGCTGGAACCGTAGGCGCCGTAACCGTACAGATACAGCGGCACCGGTTTACCGACCATCTCGCGCTTCATCACCAGACTGATCGGCACCTGCGTGCCGTCGGGGGCGGTGGCCCATAGACGCTGGCTGACATAGGCGTCGGCATCAAATTGGCCGAGTACCGGAGTTTCCTTGAGCACCGTTTGCTCGCCGCTGGCGAGGATCAACTGGCGCACCTGGGCCGGGCGATTCAACGCTTCGTAGCGCAAGCGAATGCGATCGCTCTCGAATTCCAGGCTGTTTTGCACATGCAGACTGTAGGCCGCATCGGGCAACTGCACGCGATACGACGCCTGGCCCTGCGGGTGAACCTCGATGATCGGCAGGCCACCTTCGCGCAGGCTCAAGGTCATCGCCTCTTCGTTGAGGCTGACGCCGTCGAGCATCACTTCTTCGTTGTGCGGGATAAGGTTCTGCCAGTCGGCTTCGCTCGGCGGCACGCCAGTGTCCGGGGCCTGATACAGGGCGAAGTTGATGCCGTCGCGGTTGGTGCGGATAAACCAGGTCCAGACGCCATCGAGCAGGCCGTGGTCGACGTCGTATTCGTGATCTTCGACCCGTGGCGCCAGGCAGCTGAATGGCAGATGTGGCTGATTGGCGTCCAGCGCCCAGACTTCACTGGTGGTCTTGCTGCCCAGCGACAGCAGCAATTGCTGTTCAGAGCTGGCGCGGTAGCAATGGAGGAAGAACCGCCCGTCCGGCTCGTGAAAAACCTCTTCGGCGGCAGTGCCATCGAGGCGATAGCGGAACAGTTTATGCGGGCGATGGGTGTCGTCGAGTACACCGAAAAACAGGGTCAGGCTGTCGTTGGCCCAGGTCATGCTGCCGTCGCAGTCCTCGAATTCCAGTTCGCTGACCCTGTCGTTGGACAGCTCCTTGACGAACAGCGTGTAGACCTCGTCGCCGGAAGCATCGACGCTGTAGGCCAGGCGCTGGTGATCGGGGCTGATGCTGAAAGCACCGAGCGAGAAGAAGCCGCCATTGGCCAGCGCATTCGGATCGAGCAGCAATTGTTCGCGGCTTTCGTCGAGGGTCAGGCTGTCGTCGGCAGAACGCGGGCAGCGGTAGTGCCGGGCGTATTCGTCACCGGCGGTGGTGCGCGTGTAATACAGATACGGGCCCCAAGGCGAGGGCAGGGACAGATCAGTCTCGAGAATCCGCCCCTTGATCTCATTGAACAGGCTTTCGCGCAGTTCGGCCTGATCGGCGGTTTGCGCTTCCTGATAAGCGTTTTCAGCCTTGAGGTAGTCGAGCACCGCTTCGGTGTCGCGCTCCTGCAGCCAGGCATACGGGTCGGCGCCGGGCGCCCGGTGGGCAATCGGGGCAGTCATGACATTGGCGGATTCGGGCATGGAAGGCTCTCGGACAATATTCGGAATTGGGTTGTTCGCAGGTCTTGAAAGCGCCGCAGCCCTTGTGGGAGCGAGCCTGCTCGCGAAAGCGGTGTGTCAGGCAACGCTGTTGCAACTGACAGTCCGTATACGCGAGCAGGCTCGCTCCCACAGGGGCGGCTGCTGGCCGTCTGGTATTGGGACAAGCCGCATGGGCGAAAAGTCGTTACTATAAGCGCCTATTTGCCTGCCTTGCCATGGACACCATGACCGAGAACGACTATCTGATCGCCTGGGGCCTTTACGCCTTTGCCGCCGTGGGCTGCCTGCTGGTATGGATGCGCCTGACCACCTGGATGTGGCGCTGGCTGCGCGAGCCGCTGCGTGTGCTGATGGCGGTGTTGCTGTTCAGCCCGACCATCGTCGATCCGGTGAAGGCCAAAGTAGCACCGGCCATCGCCATCACCGCCCTGGACATGCTGTTCAAGGTCGGCAACAACGCCTGGCGCGCGGTTTCCGATCTGTTCATGTACGGCATGATCGCCTTCGGGGTGTATCTGGTTTTCGTCTTGATCCGCCTGCCGATCGAGCGCGCCTCGACAGCGCGGCGTGAACGCGCCGAGGCCGCCAAGGCCGCGGCCCGTGCCGAAGAGCGCGACGATGATCAACCGTTCGGCGGCGCCGGTGATGACCGCTACGGCCGCCCGCCAGTGCCGAACAATCCGCAGCGCATGCGGGTCGAGCCGCGTCTGTAACCCGAGAGTCCGCACATGTGTGAATTATTGGGCATGAGTGCCAACGTGCCGACCGACATCGTGTTCAGCTTCACCGGCCTGATGCAGCGCGGCGGCCGCACCGGCCCGCACCGCGACGGCTGGGGCATTGCCTTCTACGAAGGGCGCGGCCTGCGGTTGTTTCAGGACCCGGCGGCGAGCAGCGAGTCGGAAGTGGCCAATCTGGTGCAGCGCTATCCGATCAAGAGCGAAGTGGTCATCGGCCACATCCGCCAGGCCAACGTCGGCAAGGTCTGCCTGTCCAACACCCACCCGTTCGTTCGCGAACTGTGGGGGCGCAACTGGTGTTTCGCGCACAACGGTCAGCTCGCCGACTTCACCCCGATCAAGAGTTTCTACCGCCCGGTGGGCGATACCGACAGCGAAGCGGCATTCTGCGATTTGCTCAACCGTGTGCGCGCGGCGTTTCCGGAACCGGTCGATATCGAAGTGCTGCTGCCGGATCTGGTCGCGGCTTGCGCTGAATATCGCAGCAAGGGCGTGTTCAATTGCCTGCTCAGTGACGGCGACTGGCTGTTCTGTTACTGCTCGACCAAACTCGCCCAGATCACCCGCCGCGCACCATTCGGCCCGGCGCGGCTCAAGGATGTCGATGTGATTGTCGACTTCCAGGCCGAAACCACGCCCAACGATGTGGTCACGGTGATTGCCACCGAGCCTTTGACCGAAAATGAAACCTGGACCCGCTACGAACCGGGCCAATGGAGCCTGTGGCGACGCGGCGAATGCGTCAGCCAGGGCAAGACCGAATAAGGATTTGCACCCATGTTGCTCAGTTATCTACGGCTGGTGTTGTTTGCGGCGGGCCTGTTGATCGGTGTCCAGGTGCCGGGATTCATCAACGATTATGCCCAGCGTGTCGAAGCGCATCTGATCGAAGCGCAGACCGGCCTGCGTGGTTTCCAGGGCACGGCCGATCAGTTTTTCAAAGGCGATATGCAGGCGCTGGTCGCGCATTACCGGGCCAGCGAAGACCCGATTTTCCGCAGCGATGCCGACAGCCTGAACACCTTGCTCACCCGCCAGGTCGCGCTGGACAAGCAATTCCAGGCGATGCAAGGCCCGTGGTATGTGCGCTTCCTGCAAGTGGTCCTGGCCGCCGATCCGGATATTCGCAAGGAAACCTGGAACGGTTACAGCTATCAGATCCTGCTGACGCCCGAGGCGATGATCTGGGGCATGAGCGGCGCATTGCTGCTGTCGTTCGGCATCGAATGCCTGTTCCGCCTGATCGACTGGGTCGTTCTCGGCGGCCGCCGCCTGCGCCAGAGCCGACCGATCGAAGATCGCGACGTGCGCGGTTTGTAAGACCTGCTCAATCCCCTCTGGCAACAGAGGCCTTATGGCATGGGGGATTCTGTGGCGAGTGGGCTCTGTGGTGAATGAGTTCTGTGGTGAGTGGGTTCTGTGGCGAGGGGGTTTATTCCCCCTGGGCTGCGCAGCAGCCCCCAAAACCTGCAAATGCGGTACCTCTGAAAGACCGCGTTGGCCGCAATCACGACTGCTGCGCAGCCCGACGGGGATAAATCCCCTCGCCACTAATCATTCAGTGAGGGTGATGCAGTCCTTGCCCACCTTTTGCGCATATCCCGCCAAGACCTGCTGACACAACGTCACAATCTCCTCGACCCACTCAACCCCGACCCGCCACGACACCACCACCGGCAAATCCCCTGGTCGCTGCTCGATGTCGAGCAAGATCAATTCGCCACGTGCCAGCTCCTCGGCCACCAGCACCGGCGGCAGCGCGCCGATACCGAAGCCGTCACGCAACAAGCGGGTGATCGCCGACACCGAATTTACACAATTCAAGCGGGGCGCCAACACGCCGTTGGCCTGCATCAGCGCGACGATATCCTGATGCGGCCGTGAGTTTTTCGAGTAGGTGATGATCCGCTCCTGCGCCAGTTCGGCGAGGTCGGCGTAGTCGCGGTTGTAGATCGAATTGCTGGCGACGATCCAGCCCAGCGGATGGCTGGCCAATTCCAGGCTGCGCACGCTTTCGTGGCGGATCAGATCGGTTTGCAACACCAGATCGAGAAAGCCTTTTTGCAGCTGTTCGCATAGATTCAACGCGGTATCCGCGACCAATTCGATTTCCACGCGTGGGTACAGATCGGTCATCTGCGCCACCAGCGGGCTCAGCCAGGTATGGATCACTGTGTCCATCACGCCGATACGCACCCGCCCGACCTTGCTCGAACGGGTCTCGATCGATTGTTTCAGCGCCGCCATGGTGTCGAGCATCTGCTCGGCATAGTCGAGCACTTTCAGGCCTTCCGGGGTCAGGCTGACGCCGCGTGAATCGCGCAGAAACAGCTTCACGCCCAGTTCGCCTTCGAGCACCGCAATGCGGCTGGAAATCGACGCCTGGGTGGTGAACAGCTTGTCAGCGGTCAGGCGAAAACTCTTCAGGCGCGCGACCCAGACAAAGGTCTCGAGAAACTTCAGATTCATGGACAAGGCTCGGCTGACAAATTTTTCTTATGCCTAAGGCGGGTTTTTATTCGTTGGACGGCGCAGGGCAGGGCGACGAAAAATCGGCGCATCCGGTTCCCACGATAGGCGTCGTCGGAGCTTCGAACAAGACCAATAAAAGCCCTGCGGAGATTTGCCATGAGTGCTCCCGACACCCTCCCGTTATCCAAGCCTGTGACGCGCCCCGGGCCGTTCGACTGGTACCGCAACATCAACCAGCAGGAGCGCCGCACGTTCTGGAGCTGCAAGATCGGTTACGGTCTGGACGGCATGGACACGCAGATGCTCAGCTTCGTTGTGCCGACGCTGATCGCGATGTGGGGCATTACCACTGGCGAAGCGGGGCTGATTCACACCAGCACCCTGATCGCCTCGGCCATCGGCGGTTGGGTCGCCGGGATTCTCTCCGACCGCATCGGCCGCGTGCGCACCCTGCAACTGACGGTGCTGTGGTTCGCCTTCTTCACCTTCCTCTGCGGCTTCGCGCAAAACTACGAACAATTGCTGATCGCCCGCACCCTGATGGGCTTCGGTTTCGGCGGTGAATGGACCGCCGGCGCGGTGCTGATCGGTGAAGTGATCCGCGCCAAGGATCGCGGCAAAGCGGTGGGCATGGTGCAATCCGGCTGGGCGCTGGGCTGGGGCCTGACGGCGATTCTGTATGCGCTGCTGTTCTCGGTGTTGCCGGCGGAAGATGCCTGGCGCGCGCTGTTCATCCTTGGCATCGTGCCGGCGATATTCGTGATTTTTGTCCGTCGACTGGTGAAAGATCCTGAGATCTATCGCGAAGCCAAAGCCGCGCAAACCCCGGAAAACCCGGCGAAGTTCTACGAGATCTTTGCCCCCGGCATGCTCTTCACCACGTTTCGCGCTTCCTTGCTGACCACCGGTGCGCTGGGCGGTTACTACGCGATTACCTCCTGGCTGCCGACTTTCCTCAAGAATGAGCGCGGTTTGAGCGTGCTCGGCACCGGAGGTTATCTGGCGATGGTAATCGTCGGTTCCTACGTCGGCTATGTGATCAGCGCGTATCTGACCGACCTGCTAGGGCGGAAAAAGAATTTCATCTTGTTCGCGGTCGGCTCGTTCACCATCGTTCTGCTCTACACGCAGATGCCGGTCAGCAACGGCGTGATGCTTTGGCTGGGCTTCCCGCTGGGCTTCTTCGCTTCGGGGATTTTCAGCGGCATGGGCGCGTTTCTGACTGAATTGTTCCCCACGCGCATTCGCGGCTCGGGCCAGGGTTTCTGCTACAACATCGGCCGCGCACTGGCGGCGTTGTTCCCGCTGTTGATCGGCCTGCTCAGCCAGAAAGTGCCGCTGAGCATGGGCATCGGCGCCTTCGCGGCGGTGTCATATGGCGTGGTGATTCTGGCGGCGCTGAGCCTGCCGGAAACCCGTGGCAAGCAACTCGACGCGCAGTAACTGATACCCTGCGCAGAAGTCTCCTACAGATAAAAAGACCAGCAGCTACAGGAGTGTTCACCGTGAGCCGCCTGCTATTGAATTGCGACATTGGCGAGAGCTTCGGCAGCTGGACCATGGGTCTGGACGCCGAGGTCATGCCCTTCATCGATTGCGCCAACATCGCCTGTGGGTTCCATGCCGGCGACCCAAGCATCATGCGCAAAACCGTGGCGCTGGCCCTCGAACACGGCGTGCAGATTGGCGCGCACCCGGCCTATCAGGATCTGGTCGGATTCGGCCGGCGCTCCATGGCCTATTCCGCGCAAGAGCTGCAAGACATCCTGCATTACCAGATCGGCGCCCTCGACGGCATCTGCAAGGCGCAGGGCGGGCGTGTGAGTTACGTCAAACCCCACGGCGCGATGTACAACGACATGATGGCCAACCCGGCACAATTGCGCGCGGTGGTACAGGCCGTGGCCGTGTATGACCGCAGCTTGCCGCTGATGTTGATGGCGACCCGAGACAACGCTGCGGCGCAGCAGATCGGCGATGAATACGGCGTAACTCTTTGGTTTGAAGCGTTCGCCGACCGTGCCTATGACAGTGGCGGCCGGCTGGTCTCACGGCAACTGCCGGGCGCCGTGCATCACGATGCCGAAAAAATCATCGAGCAAGCGTTGACCATCGCCCGTGGCGGCGAACTCAGCGCCAGCGATGGCAGCGCCTTGATCCTGCGCGCCAACACCCTGTGCGTCCACGGCGACAACGCCATTTCGGTGGCCGCCGTGCGGCGTATTCGTCAGGCCTTGCAGCAGTCGAGTGCGTCATGAATCCACGGGTTGAAGTGGTGGCGCTGGATTGCCTGATGCTGCGTCTGTTCGATGACATCGCCGAAGCCAACATGCCGTGGATGCTCGCCGCCAGCGAGCGCTTGCGCACGGCGTTTGGTGCACAACTGATCGATCTGGTGCCGTCCTATACGACGTTGATGGTGCATTACGATCTGACGCTGTTGAGTCCGGCGCAGGCGCGCGAATTGATCGCCGAAGCGCTGGTTGATCTGGCGCCGAATGCGCGAAGCGCTGGGCAGTGTCACGTCTTGCCGGTCTGGTACGACTTGAGTGTCGGCCCGGAACTGAGTCTGTTGGCCGAACGCAGCGGGCTGGCGGTGAAGGAGGTGATTCGTCGCCACAGTGCGCGGGAATATCAGGTGTTCGCCCTTGGCTTTGCGCCGGGTTTTGCCTTCATGGGCCTGGTCGAAGAAATGCTCGCCGCGCCGCGCTTGAACACACCGCGCAAGAAAGTCGCCGCTGGCAGCGTCGGTATCGCCGAGCGGCAGACCGCAGCGTATCCGGTGGTCTCACCCGGTGGCTGGAACCTGATCGGGCGCACCCCGGCAAAACTCTTCGATCGCCATCGCGACGGCTATAGCCTGATGCAACCCGGCGACACGGTGCGCTTCGAAGCGGTCGACCACGCTGAATTCATACGCTTGGGCGGCGACGACTCCCCACTGGAGGCGCTGGCATGAGTCGATTGACGATCGAAGCCAGCACGCCGCTGTGCCTGTTGCAGGACGCCGGGCGGTTTGGCGTGCGACATCTGGGCGTGACCCAGGGCGGCGCGGCGGACTGGTGCTCCATGAGCTGGGCCAACTGGCTGTTGGGTAATGAACTGGATGCGGCGGTGGTTGAAATCACCCTCGGCGGGTTTGCCGTGGTGGCTGAGGAGGATTGCCTGCTGGCGCTGGCAGGAGCGGATCTCGGCGCGCAGATCGACGGCCAGCCGCTGGCGCCGTGGCGCAGTTTCCGGTTGGCGAAAGGGCAGACATTGCGCTTCACCCAGCCGTTGCTCGGCGCCAGGGTCTATCTGGCGGCCCCCGGCGGTTTTGCCGCGCCGAAGGTACTGGGCAGCAGTGCCACGGTGCTGCGAGAAGAATTGGGCGGACTTGATGGCATGGGCCTTCCGCTCGCCAAAGGGGCGGCGCTCGGTTACAGCGGCGAAGCGTCAGCGGTGCGCGAAATGCCTTCGACGCTGCGGCCGGATTTCAAAATGCACGCGCCTTTGGACTTGGTGCTCGGCGCACAGATCGGCCAGTTCAGCGGGCAGAGCCTGTTCGATGTCTTCAACAGCGCCTGGACCATCGACAGTCGCGCCGACCGCATGGGCATCCGCCTCCTCGGCGCGGCGTTGCAGTATCAGGGCGCGCCGATGATTTCCGAGGGCATTCCCTTGGGCGCTGTGCAGGTACCGCCGGACGGACAGCCGATTGTGTTGCTCAATGATCGGCAGACCATTGGCGGCTATCCGCGCCTGGGCGCGTTGACGCCGCTGTCGTTGGCGCGATTGGCGCAATGCCTGCCGGGAGCGAAGGTGAGATTGAGGCCGGTAGTGCAGGACGTCGCGCACCGCGAGCATGTCGAGTATTTGCAGCGCTTTAAAGATCGCTAAAAGCTTCGCGAGCAGGCTCGCTCCCACAGGTAAAAGCATTCCAATGTGGGAGCGAGCCTGCTCGCGAAGGCGTTCGTCGTGTTAACGATTACTTGGAAAGAAACCGCATCCCTTCTTCAAGCCCGCGCAACGTCAGCGGATACATCTGATCTTCGATCAGATCGCGGACGATGTTGGTCGACGAGGTATAGCCCCACGTGTCCTTCGGATACGGATTGATCCAGATGAGCTTCTTGTATTTCTCCATGAAGCGCTGCATCCACACGTAACCCGGCTCTTCGTTCCAGTGCTCGACGCTGCCGCCAGCCTGGGTGATTTCGTAGGGCGCCATGGCGGCATCGCCGATGAAGATCACTTTGTAGTCGGCGCCGTATTTGTGCAGCAGATCCTGGGTCGAAGTGCGCTCGGAAGTGCGGCGCATGTTGTTCTTCCACACTGATTCATAAATGAAGTTGTGGAAGTAGAAGTACTCCAGGTGCTTGAACTCGGTCTTGCAGGCCGAGAACAATTCCTCACAGATCTTCACGTGCGCGTCCATAGAGCCGCCGATGTCGAACAATAGCAACAGCTTCACTGTGTTGCGCCGTTCCGGCCGCATCTGGATATTCAGCAGGCCGGCGTCCTTGGCGGTGTGGTCGATGGTGCCGTCGATGTCGAGTTCTTCTGCCGCACCTTGGCGGGCGAACTTGCGCAAACGACGCAGGGCGACCTTGATGTTGCGCGTGCCCAGTTCCACCGAATCGTCGAGGTTCTTGTACTCGCGCTGATCCCAGACCTTGACCGCTTTGCCCTGACGCTTGCCGGCGTCGCCGACCCGGATGCCTTCAGGGTTGAAACCGCCGGAGCCGAACGGGCTGGTGCCGCCGGTGCCAATCCACTTGTTGCCGCCGGCGTGGCGTTCTTTCTGTTCTTCCAGACGCTTCTTGAACTCTTCGATGAGCTTGTCCAGCCCGCCAAGGGACTGGATCTGCGCGCGTTCTTCGTCGCTCAGCGAGCGCTCGAATTCCTTGCGCAACCAGTCTTCGGGAATCAGCGCCTGCAAGTGATCGTCGAGTTTCTCCAAGCCATTGAAATAGGCGCCGAACGCCCGGTCGAACTTATCGAAATGGCGCTCGTCCTTCACCAGAATCGCCCGCGACAAGTAATAGAACTCGTCCATGTCGGCGAAGGTCACGCGCTGTTTCAGCGCGTTGATCAGGTCGAGCAGCTCGCGCACCGACACCGGTACCTTGGCTGCACGCATTTCGTTGAACAGGTTGAGCAACATGGCAGCAGCCTCTTAGCGGGTGCCGCGCCGGCTCATGAACGCCAGGCGCTCAAGCAGTTGCACGTCCTGTTCGTTTTTCACCAGTGCGCCAGCCAGTGGCGGAATGGCTTTGGTCGGATCGCGCTCGCGCAGCACCGCTTCGCCGATGTTGTCGGCCATCAGCAGTTTCAGCCAGTCGACCAGTTCCGAGGTCGAAGGCTTTTTCTTCAGGCCCGGTACCTTGCGCACGTCGAAGAACACGTCGAGCGCTTCGCTGACCAAGTCCTTCTTGATGTCCGGGTAATGCACATCGACGATTTTCTGCAGAGTAGTGCGGTCGGGGAAAGCGATGTAGTGGAAGAAGCAGCGGCGCAGGAAGGCGTCCGGCAGCTCTTTCTCGTTGTTGGAAGTAATGATGATGATCGGGCGTTTCTTGGCCTTGATGGTCTCGTCGATCTCGTAAACGTAGAACTCCATCTTGTCGAGTTCTTGCAACAGGTCGTTGGGGAACTCGATGTCGGCCTTGTCGATTTCGTCGATCAGCAGAATCACCCGCTCCTCGGACTCGAAGGCTTCCCAGAGCTTGCCTTTCTTCAAGTAGTTGCGCACGTCGTGGACTTTTTCATTGCCTAGCTGCGAGTCGCGCAAACGGCTGACCGCGTCGTACTCGTACAGACCCTGATGGGCCTTGGTGGTGGATTTGATGTGCCAGGTGATCAGCTTGGCACCGAACGACTCGGCCAGTTGCTCGGCGAGCATGGTCTTGCCGGTTCCCGGTTCACCCTTGACCAGCAGCGGCCGTTCCAGGGTGATGGCGGCGTTGACCGCCAGCTTCAGGTCATCGGTGGCGACGTAGGCCTGGGTGCCTTCGAACTTCATCTGCAAATCCTCGAACGGTAACGCTGACCTTACGGGCAGGGCGGGGCGAAATAATCGGATGCCCGACTATAACGCGCACGCCGGTCGACTGTGAACGCAGACGGCTTATTCAGTCTCTGAATGGAGCGTCACATGTTGACTCAGTCTCGGCGGATGGCCAGTATTCCGGTATCGCCGATTTGGCGATAGCCTTTCTTGCTCGGTTAGTAAAAAGGCAGAAAATCGATGTTACCCATGAAACGGCCGCGTCTGCGATCTGCGCACGTCCTGTCGGATTTCAGGTTGGCGCTGACATTTATCAATGGTCAGGAACTGACAGTTGATTTGGGGATGGATATTCATACTTATCCAGGTCTGCGGACACTGCTTGATCGCGAAGTCTTTGCGACTGCCGCAGTCGGAGACGAGGGTTGGATCGTTGAATGGATTGAACCCGACGTACAGATCGGTGCAGACACCTTGTATATGGATGCGCTAGCGCAAAATGCCCAGGATGAGAACACGCGCATTTTTATCGATTGGCGCGCCCGTACCGGACTTTCTCTCAATGATGCGGCCGAAGCGCTCGGTGTGAGCGCTCGCAGCATCAGCCGTTACAGCAATGGGCGTGAAGCAGTGCCACGTTCTTTGGCGTTGGCCTGTCTGGGCTGGGATTCGCTGCAACAGCGTTCATCGATAGCGGCCGAAGACACAGGTCGATATGTCGTCAACCGCAAAACTTAATCCTCATCTGGCTTCGGCCGTTCGTACCGCGCATTGAATGCCTGGATGAAGCCATTGCGCAAAATCTGCAAAAACGCTTCGAAGGCGTTGACGTTCTGCTGGTGGACATTGCCGCTGAGTTCGACGCGGGTGGCGAACTGGTTTTTGTTCTGGTTCTTCAGCACGGTCTCGGTGCCGCCGACCAGTGCTTCCCAGATTGAGCGGAACAGGCCTTTGTTTTTGTTTTCGACGTCTTGCTGCCAGTTGAATACGTCGACGTCGCGCAGCAGGGGTTTGATGTAGCCGGTGAGTCGGGCTTTCTCTGCCTTCGCTTCGATAACCACATCGCCGTGGCCGGCGTTGAAGTCGAATTTGCCGTAGGCGGCGGCGAAGTCGTTCATGCGTTTGAGCTCGATGTCACGGGCGCGCAGGCGGAATTCGAAGTCTTCGAAGTTGCTCAGTGGATCGAAGGTGGCGGTGGTTTCCAGCGGCGCGTGGCCCAGCAGCAACGCCTTGCCTTCAAAGCGCGCGTCGCGCTTGCCTTCCTTGTCGACCACATTGGTCAGGTTATAGATGCTGGCGTTGACGTTGCTGGCGTTCATGTTCACCGGCGGCTTGGAATTGAAGTTGCGGAAGGTGATACGGCCATCGTTGATCTGCACTTCATCGAGGGTGATCGGCAGCAGCTTGCCCAACTGCTCACGCCAGTCGGTGCCCTGACCGGTCTGCGAGTTCTGTTTGTTGGGGCCGCCGTCGACAAAGTTGATTTCGGGGTTGAGAAATTGCACCTGCGCGACCACGGCATGGTCGTACCACAGTGAATGCCAGCTTACCGACAGGTCGATCAACGGCGCATCGACGAACGGCACTGGTACCTTGCCATCGACCTTGACGATCTTCAGGCCGTTGATTTTATAGGCGCCACGCCACAGCGCGAGATCAACATCGGTGATCTGGCCACGGTAATCGCCCATGTCCGCGAGTTTGTCATTGAGGTAGTCGCGTACCAGATAGGGCAGGGCGAAATGCAGGGCGACCAGCAGCACCACGACACCCGTCAGGGTCCAGAGCGGCCAGCTGTAACGACGTTTCATGCCATTGTTCCTTCAAGAGTGTGGCTTGACGATTCAAAGCGATTGACTCCGCGCGTTTGCAGACGTTCGACCCGACTGGACTGTGATCGGCAACGGGCTTACCTTGGAAGGCTGAATTCAACGCTGCATAAGGACCCAGCCATGAGCCGTATTTACGCTGACAACGCCCATTCCATCGGTAATACGCCGCTGGTCCAGATCAACCGCATCGCGCCGCGCGGGGTCACGATCCTGGCCAAGATCGAGGGGCGCAACCCCGGTTACTCGGTCAAATGCCGAATCGGCGCCAATATGATCTGGGACGCCGAAAGCAGCGGCAAACTCAAGCCAGGCATGACCATTGTCGAGCCGACTTCCGGTAATACTGGTATCGGTCTGGCCTTCGTTGCCGCTGCGCGTGGCTATAAGTTGATGCTGACCATGCCGGCGTCGATGAGCATCGAGCGCCGCAAGGTTCTGAAAGCCTTGGGCGCGGAACTGGTTTTGACCGAGCCGGCCAAGGGCATGAAGGGCGCCATCGAGAAAGCTGCGGAAATCGTCGCCAGCGATGCCGACAAATACTTCATGCCGGCGCAGTTCGATAACCCGGCCAACCCGGCAATTCATGAGAAGACCACCGGCCCGGAAATCTGGAACGACACCGACGGTGCCGTGGATGTGCTGGTGGCTGGGGTAGGTACCGGCGGAACCATTACTGGTGTCTCGCGGTATATCAAGAACACCGCCGGGAAACCGATTCTGTCGGTGGCCGTCGAGCCAGCGTCTTCGCCCGTCATCACCCAGGCTCTGGCCGGTGCCGAAATCAAGCCGAGCCCGCACAAGATTCAAGGCATCGGTGCCGGTTTTGTGCCGAAGAACCTCGATCTGTCGATGGTCGATCGCGTCGAGCAGGTGACCGATGAAGAATCCAAGGCCATGGCTTTGCGCCTGATGCAGGAAGAGGGGATTTTGTGCGGCATTTCCTGTGGTGCTGCCATGGCGGTGGCGGTGCGTCTGGCGGAGAAACCAGAGATGCAGGGTAAAACCATCGTCGTGGTGCTGCCGGATTCGGGTGAGCGTTATCTGTCGAGCATGCTGTTCAGTGACCTGTTTACCGAGCAGGAGAACCAGCAGTAAGCCTGTTGATTCATGTCAGCCAGGGTTCAGGCGCCGCATGTTAATAAAGGCTTTGTTGCGTAATGCTTAACACTGAATCTTGTGGCAGGCGGGTTTTTCCCGGAGCCGGTAGTGTTTATCATGGCCGGCTGCCATGCCGGGTAAAGGGCATTGCGCAGCGTTGTCTTTATTCAAGGAGTTGTTGATGACCGTTTCGTTTGCCGCCAAGGCGTTTGTGCTGTTGCTGTTCCTGGGCAGCACGCTCTATGTGCATTTGCGCGGCAAGGCGCGTTTGCCGGTACTGCGTCAGTTCGTCAACCATTCGGCGCTGTTCGCCCCATATAACGCTTTGATGTACCTGTTCTCCGCAGTGCCTTCCAGACCGTATCTGGATCGCAGCAAGTTTCCGGAACTGGATGTGCTGCGCGACAACTGGGAGACCATCCGCGACGAAGCCATGCACTTGTTCGACGAAGGCTACATTCGCGCCGCCGAGAAGAACAACGACGCCGGATTCGGTTCGTTCTTCAAGAAGGGCTGGAAGCGTTTCTATCTGAAGTGGTACGACAAACCGCTGCCATCGGCCGAAGCACTTTGCCCGAAAACCGTGGCTCTGGTCAGTGCCATACCTAACGTCAAGGGTGCGATGTTTGCACTGCTGCCGGGCGGCAGTCATCTCAACCCGCACCGTGACCCGTTCGCCGGCTCCCTGCGTTATCACCTCGGCCTATCGACACCCAACTCCGACGATTGCCGGATCTTCGTCGACGGCCAGATTTACGCCTGGCGCGACGGCGATGATGTGATGTTCGACGAGACCTACGTGCACTGGGTCAAGAATGAAACTGATCAGACTCGCGTCATTCTGTTCTGCGATGTCGAGCGTCCGCTGAGCAACCGCGTGATGACCCGCATCAATCGCTTCATTAGTGGCTGGCTCGGCCGCGCCACCGCGCCGCAGAATCTCGACGACGAACGCGTTGGCGGCATCAACCAGGCTTATGCCTGGAGCAAGAACTTCAGCGACCGTTTCAGCGGCGTGGTCAAGCAGTGGAAGCGCCGGCATCCCAAGGCCTACCGCGTAATGCGCCCGGTGCTGGCGGTGCTGGTGCTGACCTTGCTGGGGTATTGGTTGTTTGGTTGAGGCTGGCTCAGAAATAAAAAACCGCTCCTCAGGAGCGGTTTTTTCACAATCGGCCAGCGACCAGCACCGAGGGCTCATCTTCGATACCGGTGATCAGCAGCTGCAACAGACGCCGTTGATTAGCGGTCAATTCATGATCAGCCAGTCTTTTGGTTTTCAGCGATCTGACCAATGCTTCGGGAGGTCTATGCTTCGCTTTTTTCATGTTGCCTCCCGGTTTGATCAGTAATTGATTGGCTTTCACAGTACTGGATTCTCCAAGGTTTTGACAAGGCGGCCTTCGATGTCGTAGCTGAAACCCAGCTTCTGATAAACGGGTATCGCACCGTCCAGCGGCTCTTGTATTTCGATAACATCGCAGCCAACGAAGTCCGCGTATTGCTCAATTACCATGATCGCTAGTAGTCCTATCCGATTTTTCAAAGGATGTGTTCCGCCAGGGCGCCCTTCCAATCTCACAACTCGTAATCTGCGTCGACTATTGTTCGGGTTTGCAAAACACAGGCCGCAGAGCTGCCCGTCGAACCAGATAGAGATGTCCAATGCGCGTGGTTCACGTGATTTCCAGGCGATGACTTCATGCCAGAAAAAGCAGGGTTCTTCCCATGTTTCAAAAGCATTCAGCGCATGCCTGTTTATCGGTTCGAACCGAATGAGAGATAAATCCATAATCGAAGCGTCGGCCGCCTTAAGTTGGCCCTGTAAGCCGGCAATCTGCGAAGCGGCCCGCTTCCTCGCCTCTGACCGATAAACCTGATACCGCAAATACGTCCGTTCCCTTGGCATATGATCTCTTGCATTCCATGTCTCCTGACAATCCATTGCCGCCGCCAATCACCCTAATCATCCCGCCCCAAGCTGTCGCTACCGGCCCTTTGCCCAAGTCATTGCAATCTGTGTCCCGGGCTGGTTATAGTCAGCCCGCCCGAGCCGCTGTGCTCGCGCTTTCATTTCTCCAATAAAGATCAGCATCCATGCCTGCATCCCTCATCAACGCGGTAGTCGATTCAGCGGTCAACGCTGGCGTCGTGCCGTGCGGGAATCAGCAGCCTGTGCAGATCAGTCATTACCCTCCACCTGTCAGTAGCACGCCGGTGTGCGCAGTCGTTTCGCCGCCGGGCGTTGGTGTGCGGGGTTGATCGGCAGTTTCTGCTGACCCCTGCGCCCGCCAGAACAACCTACTGAATTTCAGCTTCGGCTGAGTTGGCTTCTTGCCTGACTACAGGTGGTATTCATGTTTGTCCTTTCGAAACAATCCGCGCTCGCGGCGACGTCCACGAGCCTGTTCGTTCTGCTGTGGAGCAGCGGGGCGATTTTCTCCAAGTGGGGCCTCGCCCATGCTTCGCCCTTTGCCTTTCTGCTGATTCGCTTCGCCATCGCCCTGTGCGGGCTGGTGTTGCTGGCGCCGCTGCTCAAACTCAAGGTGCCCAAGGGTGGCAAGCCGATGCTGTTTGCGATCGCCACGGGACTGGTGTTGCTAGGGGCCTATCAGATCTTTTATCTGCTGGCGCTGGACTGCAAAGTCACGCCGGGGGTAATGGCGACGATCATGGGCGTTCAGCCGATCCTCACCGTGGTGCTGATGGAGCGCCAGCGTTCGGCGAGCCGCCTGTTCGGCCTGGCGCTGGGCCTGGCCGGGCTGGTCATGGTGGTTTATCAAGGGATCGGTCTGGCTGGAATGTCCTGGGCCGGCATGCTGTTCGGTTTGCTGGCGCTGGCGAGCATGACGCTCGGCTCGATCATGCAGAAACGCATCACCAACAATCCCCTCGGCACACTGCCAGTGCAGTACCTGGCCGGCCTGTTGCTGTGCGCGATTTTCGTACCGTTCCAGCCGTTTCACTTCGAACACAGCGCAGGCTTCATTGTCCCGGTGTTATGGATGGGCCTGGTGGTTTCAGTGCTGGCGACGCTGTTGCTGTATCGACTGATCGCGCGGGGCAATCTGGTGAATGTCACCAGCCTGTTCTATCTGGTGCCGGCGGTAACGGCGGTGATGGATTACCTGATTTTCGGTAATCGTCTGGCGGCGTTGAGTGTGCTGGGAATGCTGCTGATTATTGTCGGGTTGGTGTTTGTGTTCCGAAAAAGCAGTTAGCAGAAAACAGGCGGTGGTTGATCCATCGCCTTCGCGAGCAGGCTCGCTCCCACATTGGAATGTATTCTTCTGTGGGAGCGAGCCTGCTCGCGAAATATCTGCGGCAGAAAATCTAACGGACTGACACCTTTGCAGGCTTCACCACCGCCGGCTTCAACACCAGCCACAACGCCGCCGCAATCAGCACCCCGCCATAAATGTGCGCCATCGACAACGGCTCATCCAGCAACAACGCCCCCCACAACACGCCGAACGGCGGGATCATGAAGGTCACGGTCATCGATTTCACCGGGCCGATCGAGCTGAGCAGGCGGAAATAGATGATGTAGGCAAACGCCGTGCAACCCAGACCCAGGCCGAGCAGCGACAGCCAGACCTGCCAGCCGCCCCAACTCACCGGCGGCGCAGTGAAGGCGCTGTAGGCGAACAACGGCAGCAAAAACAACGTCGCCCCGAGCATGCTGCCCAGTGCCGACAAACGGCTGTCCAGCCCACCGGCCTGATCCAGCCAGCGCCGTGCAAGGAATCCGGCAAAGCCGTAACAAGTGGTCGCCAGCAGGCAGGCGACCGCGCCCATCAGCAGTTGCAGATCGAAGGCCACGGGACCGGCGCGCGTCAGCACACCGACGCCGAACAGACCGAGGAACACGCCGCTGAGCTTGGCCGCCGTGAGCTTTTCGCTGAAGAACAAACCGCCAATCAACACGCCCATCAGCGGCGTCGTGGCGTTGAAGATCGCCGAATAGCCGGCCGGCAATACCTGGGCGGCAACCGAATACAGTGTCGCCGGAATCCCCGAGTTGATTACGCCCAGCAGCATCACGGTCTTCAGCTTGCCCTTGAAATCCCAGCTGATGCGCATCAGCCCAAGGATCACCAGCAGCCCGGCAGCCGCGATCGACACCCGAAAGAAGCCGGTCGGGATCGTGCCGATCACCGGGGCAATGATGCGCATGAACAGAAAACTCGCGCCCCAGATAGCGGCCAGCGACAACATGCGGAAAATATCGACAGGGCTCACGGCGGGCTCCTTCCTTGATCGGGACGAGAGTGTTGCCGAGCGTCCGGATCATGGCAACCGCTATTCGGGCTTTTAATTCTGCTTGCCATGCATCGGCACGAGAAACCTCGTCAACGGTCGCCCCGGTATCGGTTTTGGCAGAAATTGCGCTTTTCCTGCGGACGGTTCCGTGACTAAGCTCAAACGAATCGATTTCCCGCCGAGGTTTCATTTATGTCGCAGCAATGGCCAGCCACCGAGATCGCCCGGATGATCCTCGCCGGCTTCGACGATTACCGCGAACATTTTCGCCGCATCACCGATGGTGCGCGGGAGCGCTTCGAACAGGCGCGCTGGCAAGAAGCCCAGGCCGCCTCGGCGGCGCGGATCAGTTTGTACGAAGAAAAGGTTGGCGAAACCGTCGCTCGCCTGCGCGAGTATTTCGACGAAGAGACCCTGATGAACGTCAGCTGCTGGCCGCTGGTGAAAAGCGCCTATATCAGTGTGATCGACCTGCGCTTCGACGATGAGCTGTCCGAAACCTGGTACAACTCGATTTTCTGCGGGCTGTTCAGCCACGACCTGATCAGCGACGGCTGCATGTTCATCCACACCACGCGCCCGAGCCTGCGCCGTGCCCGCGCCGCGCAAACCCGCACGTACAAGCCGCAGGGCCAGTTGTCCGCGATGCTCGCCAGTATCTTTTCCGACTACCGCTTCAGCGAGGATTACGCCGATTTGCCTGGCGACCTGCTGCGGCTCGAAGCGCAATTGCGCGAGAACCTGCCGAACTGGGTGTGCAAGGACCCGGAGCTAAGCGTCGAGCTGTTTTCCTCGGTGCTTTACCGCAACAAGGGCGCGTATCTGGTCGGACGCATTTACACCCGCGATGAGCAATGGCCGCTGGTGATTCCGCTGTTGCACCGCGAAGGTCGGGGCATTCAGATCGATGCGTTGATCACCGACGAAGCCGATGTGTCGATCATCTTCTCGTTTACTCGCTCGTATTTCATGGTCGATGTACCGGTGCCGGCGGAGTTCATCGGTTTTCTGCGACGCATTCTGCCGGGCAAGCACATCGCCGAGCTGTACACCTCGATCGGCTTCTACAAGCACGGCAAGTCGGAGTTTTACCGCGCGCTGATCAATCACCTGGCCAACACTGACGACCAGTTCATCATGGCCCCGGGCGTGCGCGGCATGGTCATGAGCGTGTTCACCCTGCCGGGTTTCAACACCGTATTCAAAATCATCAAGGACCGTTTCTCACCGTCGAAGAACGTCGACCGGGCAACGGTGATCGAAAAGTATCGACTGGTGAAAAGCGTCGATCGGGTCGGGCGCATGGCCGATACCCAGGAATTCGCCGATTTTCGTTTTCCGCTGAGCAAGTTCGATCCGGCGTGTCTCGAAGAGCTGCTTGAGGTGGCGCCATCCACGGTTTCGGTCGAAGGCGAGACCGTGCTGATCCGCCACTGCTGGACCGAACGCCGGATGACCCCGCTCAACCTTTATCTGGAAAATGCCAACGACGCCCAGGTACGTGAAGCGCTGGAGGATTACGGCCTGGCGATCAAGCAACTGGCGGCGGCGAATATTTTTCCCGGCGACATGCTGCTGAAAAACTTCGGCGTCACCCGTCACGGGCGCGTGGTGTTTTACGACTATGACGAAATTTGCTTCCTGACCGAAGCCAACTTCCGCCACATCCCGCAACCGCGCACGCCGGAGGACGAAATGGCCTCCGAGCCGTGGTACTCGATCGGACCGCTGGACGTGTTTCCCGAAGAGTTTCCGCCGTTCCTGTTTGCCGATGCCGGGCAGCGGAAATTGTTCGATCAGTTGCATGGCGAGTTGTACAACGCCGATTACTGGAAGGGCTTGCAGGAGGCGATTCGGGCGGGGAAGGTTATCGACGTCTTCCCATACCGGCGCAAAGGCCTCGACAACGAGTAGCTCTTTTAAAAGCCCCTCACCCCAGCCCTGTGTATGTACCGGACACATGGTGGACAGGTGTTCGGAGACATGGTGGACACTTTTTAATAGGCACATTGCTCATCATCAAGGAGATGACCTGTGTCCTGGCAAGAGGCATCCACCATGCAACTTCGTACAGAGTTTGTGCGTTTAGCTCGGCAAGAAGGGTCGAATGTTCGGCAGCTTTGCCGTCGATTCAATATCAGCCCAAGTACTGCCTACAAATGGCTCAACAGGTTTGAAACCTCGGGTGCAGAGGGCTTGCACGATCAGTCCCGGCGACCGAAAACATCACCCAAACGTTGTGCTGAAGAGGTTGAGCAGCAAATTTTGACCATGAGTCAGCAATACGAGGCTTGGGGTGCCCGCAAGCTCAAGCGCGTGCTGGAAGACGAAGGCGCTGTGATGCCCTCTGTCAGCACGGTGCATGCGGTTTTACAGCGTCATTCGCGTGTTGATCCAAAGGCTGCCGAGATCAAACCATTTATCCGATTTGAGCACGAAGCGCCTAACGATCTATGGCAGATCGACTTCAAGGGACACTTCGGCCTGAGCCAAGGACGCTGCCATCCATTCACGATACTGGACGATCACTCACGCTTTTCGTTGTGTATTGCCGCATGTGCCAATGAGCAGCGCCAAACCGTTCAGGACCATCTAATGCGGGCGTTTCGACGTTACGGCTTGCCGTTACGCATGACGATGGACAACGGCTCGCCATGGGGCGATCAGACTGGCGTTTACACCGCGCTGGAAGTCTGGCTGATGAGCCAGGGCATCAAGGTTGGCCACTCCCGGCCTTATCACCCGCAAACTCAGGGAAAACTGGAACGCTTCCATCGCAGCCTGAAAAGTGAAGTCCTGCAAGGCCGGTATTTCACCGATCTCGACGACGCACAACGGGCGTTTGATACCTGGCGCGACATCTACAACCAGAAGCGCCCTCATCAGGCGCTGGGCATGGCGGTGCCGGCGACTCGTTACAGTGGCAGCCCACGGGAATATCAGGAGCAACCGGCGGAGCCGGATTACAACGACGCAGATGTGGTCAGGAAGGTACAGGTGGGAGGTGAAATCTTCTGGAAAAACCGGGAATACAAGATCGGAAAGGCTTTTTACGGCAGGTACATAGCGATCAGGGAGACGACGGAAGACGGCATCCACGATGTCTACTGGAGTAGACATCGTGTCGCTCGAATCGACTTGAACTTGCAGATCGTGACGGCAGGTAAGAAGATCTAAAACCGTCCACCATGTCTCCGAACATGTGTCCACCATGTCTCCGGTACATACACCCTCTCCCAGAGGGAGAGGGAGCTGACCGAGGTGTCTTGGGTCAAACGCCGACCTGAAAGAGCTCGGCGATTATGGATTCGGCAAAGCTCTTTCAGGTCGATGTACCTTTGAAGCATCCCCCAATCGGTCCCCTCTCCCTTTGGGAGAGGGCTAGGGTGAGGGTCGCAATCCCCCTGACACGCCACAACCCCCCCAAATCTGCGACAATCCGCCCCTGCATAAATAGACGACCGAATTGCCTACCCGATGACCGACGAATCGCCCTCCATCGACAAACTGCTGAAAAACCTCGATCACGCCATGCTCGCCGACCGTCACCGGCTGCGGCGGCAGTTGCTTGAGCTGCGCAAGAAACCCGACGAGGCCAAACTGGCCCAGTGGGTGACGCGCATGCAGGCGTCCTGTGATCAGGTGCTGGCGCGCCGTGCCAGCCTGCCGGTGATTCGTTATGACGACAGTTTGCCGATCGCGGCCAAGCGCGACGAGATCAAAAAGGCCCTGGAGCAACATCAGGTGCTGATCATCGCCGGCGAAACCGGCTCGGGTAAAACCACCCAGTTGCCGAAGATCTGTCTGGAAATCGGTCGCGGCCAGCACGGTCTGATCGGCCATACCCAGCCGCGTCGGATCGCCGCGCGCAGTGTCGCCAGTCGCGTTGCCGAAGAACTCGGCACGCCGCTCGGTGCGCTGGTCGGCTATCAGGTGCGGTTTGAAGATCAAAGCGATGCCAACACCCTGATCAAACTGATGACCGACGGCATTCTGCTGGCGGAAACCCAGAACGACCGTTATCTGGAACGCTACGACACGATCATCGTCGACGAAGCCCACGAACGCAGCCTCAACATCGACTTCCTCCTCGGCTATCTGAAAACCCTGCTGCCACGCCGTCCGGACCTGAAGGTGATTATTACTTCGGCGACCATCGATCTGGAGCGCTTCTCCAAGCATTTTGATGACGCGCCGATCGTCGAAGTGTCGGGCCGTACCTTCCCGGTGGAAAACTGGTATCGGCCGCTGACCCTGGAGCAGGACGAAGAGGGCAACCGGGTCGAGGATGACCTGACCGTCGATCAGGCAATTCTCGCCACCCTCGACGAAATCGCCGCCTACGAGCGCAGCGAACGACGCAGCCCCGGCGATGTGCTGGTGTTCCTGCCCGGCGAGCGGGAGATTCGTGACGCCGCCGATATGCTGCGCAAGGCCCAGCTCAAGCACACCGAAATCCTGCCGCTGTACGCGCGTCTGTCGCCGGCCGAGCAGCAGCGAATCTTCCAGTCGCATCCGGGCCGCCGCGTGGTGCTGGCGACCAACGTCGCCGAAACCTCGCTGACCGTACCGGGCATTCGCTATGTGATTGACAGCGGCACCGCGCGCATCAGCCGCTACAGCTACCGCGCCAAGGTGCAGCGCTTGCCGATCGAAGCGATATCCCAGGCCAGCGCCAATCAGCGTAAAGGTCGTTGCGGGCGGGTTGAGCCGGGTATCTGCGTGCGTTTGTACAGCGAAGAGGACTTCCTTGGGCGCCCGGAATTTACCGATCCGGAAATTCTGCGCACCAACCTCGCCGCCGTTATTTTGCAGATGCTCCATCTGCGCCTTGGTGAAATCACCGCGTTCCCGTTTATCGAGCCGCCGGACGGCAAGGCGATCAGCGACGGTTTCAACCTGCTGCAAGAGCTGTCGGCGGTGGATCGCAACAGTCAGCTGACACCGCTCGGTCGCCAGTTGGCGCGCTTGCCGGTCGACCCGCGCATGGGCCGCATGCTGCTGGAAGCGGCCAAGCTCGGCAGTCTGCAGGAAGTGCTGATCGTCGCCAGTGCGATGTCGATTCAGGACCCGCGCGAACGTCCACCGGAGCGTCAGCAAGCGGCGGATCAGGCCCATGCGCAATGGAAGGATCCGGATTCGGACTTCGCCGGGCTGGTCAATCTGTGGCGTGGTTTTGAAGAACAGCGCCAGGCGCTCACGGCCAATCCGCTGCGCAATTGGTGCCGGAAGAATTTCCTCAATTACCTGCGCCTGCGCGAGTGGCGTGATTCTCATCGTCAGTTGAGCCTGATCTGCCGCGACATGCAGTTGAGCCTGAACAAGGAGCCGGCGGATTATCCGAAGCTGCACAAAGCGGTGCTGGTCGGCTTGCTCAGCCAGATTGGCCAAAAAACCGAAGACGGCGATTACCTCGGCGCGCGGCAGCGGCGCTTCTGGATTCACCCGTCGTCGGGCATCGGCAAGAAGCGCCCGCAGTGGCTGATGACCGCCGAACTGGTGGAAACCACCAAGCTTTACGCGCGCATGGTCGCCAAGATCGATGCCGACTGGATCGAGCCGCTGGCCGGGCACCTGATCAAGAAGAATCACTTCGAGCCGCATTGGGAGAAGAAGCGCGGCCAGGTCGTAGCCTATGAGCAGATCACCCTGTTCGGCCTGATCGTCGTCGGTCGTCGCCCGGTGCATTACGGCCCGGTCGATCCGGTGGTATCTCGTGAGCTGTTTATCCGCGAAGGTCTGGTGCGCGGTGAGATTCAGTCGCGGGCCAAATGCCTGAGCGCCAATCAGAAACTGCTCGAGCAGCTCGACGAACTGGAGGCCAAGGCGCGCCGGCGCGACATTCTCGCCGACGAAGAAACCCTCTACGCCTTCTACGATGCGCGTCTGCCGGCGGAGATCCATCAGACCGCGACCTTCGACAGTTGGTACAAGGTCAACAGCCAGAAAGATCCGCAGTTGCTGATCATGCGCGAAGAAGACGTATTGGCCCGCGAGGCCAGCGAAGTCACCGCCCGTGATTACCCGGATACGTTGCACATTGGCGATCTGGAGCTGGCGCTGACTTATCATTTCGAACCCAATCACCCGCGCGACGGCGTGACCTTGCGCGTGCCGGCGCCGCTGCTGCCGATGTTGCCGCCGGAGCGTCTGGAATGGCTGGTGCCGGGGCTGATCGAGGCCAAGTGCATAGCCCTGGTGCGCAATCTGCCGAAAGCCCTGCGCAAGAACTTCGTGCCGGTGCCGGACTTCATCAAGGCCGCGTTGCAGCGCATGACTTTCGCCGAAGGTTCGCTGCCGCAAGCGCTCGGTCGCGAGCTGCTGCGCATGACCGGCGCGCGGGTCAGCGATGACGCGTGGGCGGAAGCGGCGCAGCAGGTTGAAAGCCATCTGCGCATGAACCTGGAAATCGTCGACGGCGAGGGCAAGTTTCTTGGCGAAGGCCGCGATCTGGCTGAGTTGACTGCACGTTTCGCCGAAGCCAGCCAGGCCGCGCTGGCGGTGCCGCAGAGTGCGAAAAGTCAGCAGCCGGTCGAGGCAAAAGTTTTCGCGCCGGTGGCGGAAAAGACCCAGCAGAAGATCGCCGGGTTGTCGATGACGGTGTACCCGGCGCTGGTGGAAGAGGGCGGCACGGTCAAGGAGGGACGCTTCTCCACCCCCGCCGAGGCCGAGTTCCAGCATCGTCGGGCCTTGCAGCGTTTGCTGATGCAGCAACTGGCCGAGCCGGCCAAGTTCCTGCGCGGCAAGTTGCCCGGGCAGACTGAACTGGGCTTGCTTTATCGTGAGCTGGGCCGGGTCGATGCGCTGGTCGAAGACATTCTGCTGGCCAGCCTCGACAGCTGCATTCTCGAAGGTGAAGACCCGTTGCCCCGCGATGGCGCCGGATTGGCGGCATTGGCCGAACGCAAGCGCGGCAACTGGACCGAGCACGCCGAGCGGGTTGCGCGGCTGACGCTGGAAATCCTCAAGATCTGGCACGGTCTGCAAAAACGCTTCAAGGGCAAGATCGATCTTGCCCAGGCAGTGGCACTCAACGACATCAAGCAGCAGATCGGCAATCTGGTCTATCCGGGTTTCGTCCGCGAAACGCCGATGCAGTGGCTCAAGGAGTTGCCGCGTTACCTGAAAGCGGTCGAGCAACGTTTCGAGAAACTCGGTGCGCAGGTGCAGAAGGATCGGGTCTGGAGCGGCGAACTCGCTGGCCTGTGGACGCAATACCAGACCCGCGCAGCCAAGCATGCGCAGGAAGGCAAGCGCGATCCGCAGTTGGAGTTGTACCGCTGGTGGCTGGAGGAATACCGCGTGTCGCTGTTCGCTCAACAATTGGGGACGAAAGTGCCGATCTCCGACAAGCGCCTGAGCAAACAGTGGAGCCAGGTCGAGCCCTGACCTGCAGCCATACACAATCCCCCTGAGGAAGCGGTCTCTGTGGCGAGGGGATTTATCCCCGCTGGGTGGCGAAGCCGCCCAAAGACCTACGCCTCGGTTCATCGATCGTTCCCACGCTCTGCGTGGGAATGCCTCTGGGGACGCTCCGCGTCCAGTGACGCGGAGCGTCACGGGCTGCATTCCCACGCGGAGCGTGGGAACGATCATCAAAAGATCGCAGCCTTCGGCAGCTCCTGCAGGGATCGAGTTGAGCAGGAGAAAGGCGCCAAAATTCTGGGTTTATGGCAAACTTCGCCACCATAACCCGCCGTTTCGCGACCCAGAGCCTTCGGCCGTGTCGCGCTGCGGAATAAAACGATGCCAGGTTTGCGTCCCCCGGATGGGAATAGACCCTTTGCGTGTTGGTACGACGGTTCCAGCACTTTCTGCCTGAACAGATTAGAGAAACGACCATGCATAACGTCGTCATCAGCGGCACCGGCCTGTACACACCGGCCAACAGCATCTCCAACGAAGAGCTGGTGCAGTCTTTCAATACCTACGTCGCCCAGTTCAACGCCGATAACGCCGAGGCCATTGCCAGCGGTGAAGTCCAGGCCCTGACCGAATCCAGCGCCGCGTTCATCGAAAAGGCCTCGGGCATCAAGAGCCGCTTTGTCATGGACAAGGACGGCATCCTCGATCCGCAACGCATGGCCCCGCGCCTGCCCGAGCGTTCCAACGATGAATGGTCGGTGCTCTGCCAGATGGCCGTTGGCGCTGCCGAACAAGCCCTGCAACGAGCCGGCAAAACCGCAGCCGATATCGACGGCGTGATCGTTGCCTGCTCCAACCTGCAACGCGCTTACCCGGCCATCGCCATCGAAGTCCAGGAAGCGCTGGGCATTGAAGGTTTCGGTTTCGACATGAACGTGGCGTGTTCTTCGGCCACCTTCGGCATCCAGGCCGCCGCCAACAGCGTACAGCTTGGCCAGGCGCGGGCGATCCTGATGGTCAACCCGGAGGTCTGCACCGGGCACCTGAACTTCCGTGATCGCGACAGCCACTTCATCTTCGGCGATGCCGCGACTGCGGTGATCATCGAGCGCGCGGATCTGGCGACCTCCGCGTACCAGTTCGACGTGGTCAGCACCAAACTGCTGACCAAGTTCTCCAACAACATCCGCAACAACTTCGGCTTCCTCAACCGAGCGGCGGAAGAGGGCATCGGTGCCCGCGACAAGCTGTTCGTGCAAGAAGGCCGCAAAGTGTTCAAGGATGTCTGCCCGATGGTCGCCGAGCTGATTGGCGAGCACCTGGAAGAGAACCAGCTCAACGTCGGCGACGTGAAGCGTTTCTGGCTGCACCAGGCCAATCTGAGCATGAACCACCTGATCGTGCGCAAGCTGCTCGGCCGCGAAGCTACCGAAGAAGAAGCCCCGGTGATTCTCGACAGCTACGCCAACACCAGCTCGGCCGGTTCGGTCATTGCCTTCCACAAATACCAGGATGATCTGGCCTCGGGTTCGCTGGCGGTGCTCAGTTCGTTTGGTGCCGGTTATTCGATCGGTAGCGTGTTGCTGCGCAAGCGCTGAAACAGGTTAATTTCCCCTTAATCGCGTCGATCTTTCCTACATCCGAAGCGGCTGAAACGCTGTAATTTTTCGGACGTCGCGGCAGGTGCACACCTGCCGCGTTCATTTTCGAAGTCCGGACAAGGGGATTGATGGATGGCGGCTGACGACACCCAACTGCTCACGCGCCTGCTGGCGGGGGAGCAAAACGCTTTCAAGGAACTGGTCACCACGTATCAGAGCGCCATGCGCGCTGTGGCTTACGCGATTGTCGGCCAGCGTCATGTCGAAGAAGTGGTGCAGGATGCCTGGCTGTCGGTGGTGCGTCATCTGGGCAGCTTCGAAGGCCGCTCCAGCCTCAAGACCTGGTTGCTGACCATCACCGCCAATTCGGCCAAGAGTCGCTACAAGCACAATCGCCGGGAAGTCCTGCTCGATGACCTGCCATCGCCCCACGGCACCATCGGTGACGATCGATTTTCCTCGAGCGACGGTCATTGGCTGGTCGCGCCGTTTGCCTGGCATCAGGACACCCCAGAGGCACTGCTCACCGAAAACGAACTGCGCGAATGCCTCGAACACACGTTGCTGAGTCTGTCCGAGTTGCAGAGCAGTGTCCTGCTGTTGCGCGAACGCCAGGGTCTGGAGCTGGAAGAGATCTGTAATCTTCTGGAGATCTCGCTCTCCAATGTCCGCGTGCTGCTGCACCGGGCACGCTTGAAGGTCTTCGCGACCGTGGAACATTTTGAGGAGACAGGAGAATGTTGACCTGCAAGGAGCAAGTGGCACGATCCAGCGATTATCTCGATGGCCAACTGAGCTTTCGCGAGACGCTGATGGTGCGTCATCACCTGTTGTTCTGCCCCAACTGCCGGCGCTTCATGCGGCAGATGCGCGTGATGCAGGCAACCCTGAAGGCGCTGCCGGAAAAACCGGAAGAGGGAGTGGATGCTTTGGCTGAGCGTCTGGCGACGCAGAGGCGCGACGACAGTCCTTGAAAGAGTCAGCCCGGGGCAGCGTCAGCGAACGGATGATGGGGATCGCTGGCATTGCGCCGGGCTGCAGGACATCAGCTTCGAACGACAAGTCGCAAGGGGAGCGGTGACTTGCAGCTTGTCGCTCGAAGCTTGTAGCTGTTTTCTTAGAACTTCGCTTCAGCATCCAGCTGCAGGGTGTTGGCATCTGCATCGCGCTGGCTGCGACTGGCGAAGTCGGCCTTGGTCAGGAAGTACGTGGCGCCGACGGCGAAGTTCTTGTCGATGTCGTAACCGACCTTGAACTTGTGCCCGCGCGAACCGGTGGTGCCGTTGGCAAAGTCGGAGTCGGTGAAGGCGCCGACCACGGCGTTGCGCTGCACGTCGCGATAGTTGTAGTCGAGGTTGAAGCCGAAGACTTTAGACTTGGCGCCGAGCAACCATGCGGTGTCCTGATCGGTCACGGCATCGTTGTTCTTCACGTACTGGCCGTAGAACGACAGCGGCATTGGCAGGCCGCCGATGTCGATCTGGCTGAACCCTTCATACAGACGGAATTCGTTGTTCGCCGAGTTGCCGTTGACTGCCAGCGCGCACGGCGTCGAGGTGCCGGTGCAGCGGCTGTCATCGTCATTCTGGTAAGCGTAAACGCTGCCGCCGACGGTCATCTTCAGGTTGTCAGTGATGTTGAAGCGGCTGCCCAACTGGCCAGCGGTCAGGCGCAGGTCGTGGCGGAATTGCACGCCGTCGCCGTCAACGTTGTCCTTGAGGTTGTAGTTACCCAGGCTGCCGAACAGTTCGGCGCTGCCGCCCAGTGGGTATTTGTAGGTAACGGCCAGACCTTCCGGGTTGATGTCGCTGTCCCAGATCACGTCGCCCATGCTTACCCATGGTTGCAGCATCTTGCCGCCGATCACGTGAAGGTTCTTGATCTGATCCGGGTGATAGTCGATGTAGCCGAGGTCGAGCCAGATCTGCTTCTTGTCGAAGTAGTTGTCCTGATCCTGGTTGGTCGAGCGCGCGTCGTCACCGCCGCCGGTGGCGATACGGATGCCGGTGTCGACTTGCGGGTTGATCTCGGTATAGGCGCCCAGACGCGCACGGATGCGCTGGCGGTCCTTGTCGCGGCCGCCGTTGTTCGGCTCGCCGTCGATCTTGATGGTTTCCTGGCGGATACGTACGTCGCCCTTGAACTGGGTCTTCGCCGCCCACGCCAGTTTCTGGTCAAACAGGCTCTGTTCGTTGGTCTTCTTCGCGACCGCCGCCACTTGTTCGTTGGTTTCCTGCTGCGCCTGTTGGGCGATTTGCTGAGCCTTCTGATCCTTGGCCAGTTCTGTTTGCAGCTCGATGTACTGCGCCTGGGAAATCGACCCGTTGGCCTTGAGCATGTCGAGCAGTTTGGCGTCGACTGCAGCACTGGCCGGAACGCTCATGGCCAGCAACAAGCCGCCGCACAGGGCCGCTGCAGTTTTCGTGGAAGCAAGACGCATAGCAATCTCCGAAGATGAAGGGGATGGCTGAACCATCCTGGGCACAACCGGCCTGAAGGCCGGAAAACTGTGTCCGGGTTAGAACCCGGCGCTCTAAAAACAGGCGCCAGTATCGCGATGGTTTATGACAGAGCGGTGGCACAGTGATGGCAGGTTGATGACGATGCGGATCAGCCGTGAACTATCGAGTTAGAGCGCTGTCGGCCGATTGAGCGTGTGCAACCGGGTCGCGATCAGCGATACTCGCCGGGCTTTGTCGCCAAGCTGTGGAGTGCCAGTGAATGCCGTTGCAACGCCTGCAAGACCTGTCAGAAATCGCCCCGGCAAGCTGGGATGCGCTGGTGCCGGACAACCAGCCGTTCCTGCGCCACGCATTCCTCAGTGCGCTGGAAGACAGCGGCAGTGTCGGCCCGCACTCGGGCTGGCAGCCCGAACATTTACTGCACATCGAAGATGATCGACTGATCGCCGCACTGCCCAGTTATCGCAAGTGGCATTCGTACGGCGAGTACGTGTTCGACCATGGCTGGGCCGACGCCTGCGCCCGCGCCGGCATCGATTACTACCCCAAACTCCTGACCGCCGTGCCGTTCAGTCCGGTCAGCGGCCCGCGCTTGCTGGCGGCAACAGTGGAGGACGGTTTCGAACTGCTGAAAAGCCTGCCGGGCTATTTGCAGATCGAAGAACTGTCCAGCGCGCATATCAACTTCACCGATCCGTTTACCGATGCGGCGATGGCCGGGCAGCCGGGCTGGCTGCAGCGTATTGGCTGTCAATATCACTGGCAGAACCGTGAATACCGCGACTTTCAGGACTTCCTCGACGCCCTCAGCTCTCGCAAGCGCAAGCAGATGCGCAAGGAACGCGAGCAGGTGGCGGGGCAGGGCTTTGAGTTCGAGTGGCTGGAGGGGCGTGATTTGGACGAGGCACAGTGGGATTTTGTTTACGCCTGTTATGCCAACACCTACGCGGTGCGGCGTCAGGCGCCGTACCTGACGCGGGAGTTCTTCAGCCTGCTGGCCGAACGTATGCCCGAGGCGATTCGCGTGGTCCTGGCCAAGCAGGGCTCACGGCCGGTGGCGATGGCGTTCAGCCTGGTCGGTGGCGACAGTTTCTACGGGCGGTATTGGGGTTGCCTGGCCGAGTTTGATCGGCTGCATTTCGAGACGTGTTTTTATCAGGGCATGGATTACGCGATTGCCCAAGGCATCCAGCGTTTCGATGCCGGGGCACAGGGCGAGCATAAGTTGATTCGCGGCTTTGAACCGGTGATCACCCATTCCTGGCACTACCTGCGCCATCCGGGGTTGAAAGCGGCGGTGAAGGATTTCCTCAAGCAGGAGCGTGCCGGGGTTCTGGCCTATGCCGAAGAGGCCCGGACAGCGTTGCCCTATCGCCAGACCTAGTTCCAGATTTCCTGTGGGAGCGAGCCTGCTCGCGAAAGCGTCGGGTCAGTTGACGAATTTGTCGCTGATCCACCGCATTCGCGAGCAGGCTCGCTCCCACAGTCTTTTCACCACACCGCCAAGCATCAATCGATGCCGACAAAGCCGCCGGTCTGGTGCGCCCACAACCGTGCATACAAACCACGATGGGCGAGCAGTTCGGCGTGGGTGCCGCTCTCGGCGATCTTGCCGTTTTCCAGCACCACCAGACGGTCCATGCGCGCGATGGTCGAGAGACGGTGGGCGATGGCGATCACGGTTTTGCCCTGCATCAAGGTCTCGAGGCTTTCCTGAATCGCCGCTTCGACTTCCGAATCCAGTGCCGAGGTGGCTTCGTCCATGATCAGGATCGGCGCGTCCTTGAGCAGCACCCGCGCAATCGCGATGCGCTGGCGCTGACCGCCCGAGAGTTTCACCCCGCGCTCGCCGACATGCGCGTCGAAACCGCTGCGGCCTTCAGCGTCGGACAGCAGTGGAATGAACTCATCGGCGCGAGCCTTGTGCACCGCCTCCCACAGTTCGGCGTCGGTGGCGTCGGGTTTGCCGTAGAGCAAGTTGTCGCGGATCGAGCGGTGCAACAGGGAGGTGTCCTGAGTGATCATGCCGATCCGCGCACGCAGGCTTTCCTGGCCGACTTCGGCGATGTTCTGCCCGTCGATCAGGATGCGCCCGCCCTCGACGTCGTACAGGCGCAGCAACAGGTTGACCAAGGTTGATTTGCCGGCGCCGGACGGGCCGATCAAGCCGATTTTCTCCCCCGGTTTTATCGTCAGATTGAGGTCGCCGATGATGCCTCTCTTCTTGCCGTAGTGAAAATCCACGTGCTCGAAACGCACTTCGCCCGAGGCCACGGCCAGCGGTTTGGCCTGCTCGCGGTCGGTGACGCTGACCGGTTGCGAGATGGTGCGCAGACCATCCTGGACCATGCCGATGTTTTCGAAAATGCCGGTGACTACCCACATGATCCAGCCGGACATGTTGACGATACGAATCACCAGGCCGGTGGCCAGGGCAATCGCGCCGACGGTGATCAGCGACTGCGTCCACAGCCACAACGCCAGCGCCGTGGTGCCGACGATCAGCAGGCCGTTCATGGTAGTGATCGCCACGTCCATGCTGGTCACCACGCGACCGGCCATTTGCGCTTTGACGGTCTGTTCTTCGATGGCTTCCTTGGCGTAGTGCTGTTCGAAGTTGGTGTGGGCAAACAGTTTCAGCGTGGCGATGTTGGTGTAGCCGTCGACGATACGGCCCATCAATTTCGAGCGCGCGTCAGAGGCTTCGACCGAACGCTCTTTCACGCGCGGCACGAAGTAATACAGCGCGCCGATGTAGGCGACGATCCAGGTCAGCAACGGGATCATCAGGCGCCAGTCGGCCTCGGCGAACAGCACCAGCGAGCTGATCGCATAGATCACCACGTGCCACAGTGCATCCACCGCTTGCACGGCGGAATCGCGCAGCGAGTTGCCGGTCTGCATGATGCGCTGGGCGATGCGCCCGGCGAAGTCGTTCTGGAAGAAATTCAGGCTCTGCTTGAGCACGTAACTGTGGTTCTGCCAGCGGATCATGCTGGTCATGCCGGGGCTCAGGGTCTGATGCACCAGCAGGTCGTGCAGGGCAAAGAAGATCGGTCGCAGCACCAGAGCGACCACCAGCATCCAGGTCAATTCGAGGGCGTGGTCGCTGAAGAAATTCGGGTTGGGCGTGCCTTGCGCCAGATCGATGATGCGGCTCAGGTAGCTGAACAGCGCTACTTCGATCAATGAGGCAAACAGGCCGATGACGAGCAGGGCAGCGAAACTCGGCCAGACCTGCTTCAGGTAATAGACGTAGAAGGGCCAGACGCGGTCCGGCGGAGACGCCGTCGGGGCGTCGCGGAAGATATCGATCAGTTGTTCGAAACGGCGATAGAGCATCAGATAACCGCCCGGAATCCGGGCTCTCCTTTTATCAGTGCGAGCGGCGCAGGCTCAGCCCGGCGCCGCTCGATATGCCCAGCGAAACTCAGTCGATGCGCTTGGCCGACTTGATGATCACAGGGTCGACAGGCACATTCTGCATGCCTTGTTTGGTGGTGGTCTGCGAGTTGACGATGATGTCCACGACGTCCATGCCCTTGACCACTTTGGCGAACACCGCGTAACCGGCGTCGCGACCCGGGTCGAGGAATGCGTTGTCGGCAACGTTGATGAAGAACTGGCTGGTCGCTGAATCAGGGTTGGAAGTACGCGCCATCGACAGGGTGCCGCGAACGTTGTGCAGGCCATTGCTGGCCTCGTTCTTGATCGGCGCCTTGGTTTCTTTCTGTTGCATCTGCTGGGTGAAGCCGCCGCCCTGAGCCATGAAGCCCGGGATCACGCGGTGGAAAATGGTGTTGTTGTAGAAACCGCTGTCGACGTATTCAAGGAAGTTCTTCGTGCTGATCGGTGCCTTGACCGGGTCCAGTTCGATTTCGATCTGGCCGTTGGTGGTGTCCAGCAGCACGTGGGGCGCCTTGGCCGGGGTAGCAGCCATCAGGTTGGCGGCAAACAGTACGGAGCCGGCGGCGAGGGCGAGTTTTTTCAGCATGGGTCAGTGATCCTGAGAGTGAAGGTCGGCTGTGGCGAGAAAATCCAGCAGCGTGTGATTGAAGCGTTCGGGTTGATCGAGCGGGGTGGCATGGCGCGAGTCGTCAATGACCACCAGCCGCGCATCCGGCAGCAGTTTTACATAGGTTTCCTTTAACGCCACCGGTGTGTAGTCACGGTCGGCGCTGATGACGAGCGTTGGACAGGACACCCGGGAAAGTCGTTCCTGAACGCCCCAGCCCACGATCGCATCGAAGCTGGCGAGATAAGCACGTTTGTCGTTTTTTGCCCAGCGTTCGGCCATTTTCCGTCGCAGATCGGCCTGTTCCGGCTTGGGGAAAAGTTTGCTGCCGAGGGCTTTGCCGATGGTTTCCAGGTTGAGCAGGCGCATCAGGCTCCAGCGTTTGAACCACTGCCAATAATCATCGCGGCTGCGCAATTTGACCTGTGGCGCGCTATTGACGATGGTCAGGCTCTTGAGCGCTTGCGGCTGATCGACAGCCAGCTGAAAACCGATCATCCCGCCCATCGACAGCCCGACGTAGTGTACCGGGCCGAGGCGCAGGTGTTCGATCAAGGCCAGCAGGTCGGCGCTGAACCCGGCGATGCTGTAGCGCTCGCGGGGTTTGTCCGAGCGCCCGTGGCCGCGTATGTCCGGGACGATCACCCGGTAGTGCGCGGCCAGCGCGGGGATCTGCATTTCCCAGTCCAGGGTGCTCGAGCCGAGCCCGTGAACCAGCAGCAACGGCGCACCGTGGCCATATTCCTCGTAGTGCAGGTTGCAACCTTCGTGCTCGAAATACGCCATCGGTGAACTCCGTGTCAGGCTTGTTCGGGGGCGGCAAACGGTGCGTCCAGCGGCAAGGTGTCGAAGGTGCGCAGCAGTTCGATAAGGATTTGCGTGGCCGGGCCCAGGGGTTTGTCCTTGTTCGAATACAGATAGAAACTCGAATTGCGGCTGCCGCCTCGGTCCAACGGTAGCAGCTTGAGCGAACCATCCTTCAATTCGCGGTCGATCATGTGCCGCGGTAGCCAGGCAAAACCCAGGCCGCTGCTGACAAAGGTCGCGGCGGTGGCGAGGCTGCCGACGGTCCAGCGCTGTTCGGCGCCGAGCCAGCCGACATCGCGCGGCTGCTGGCGGCCGGAGTCGCGGATCACCACTTGCATCTGGGTTTCCAGATCCTGAAAGCTCAGCTCGCGATTGAGCCGATGCAGCGGGTGATCAGGGTGGGCAACGGCGACGAACTCGACATCGCTCAACTCCGCACCCAGGTAGCCCGGAATGCTCAGGCCGGTGATCGCCAGGTCCGCCACGCCTTCGAGCAGCACTTCCTCGACCCCCGACAACACTTCCTCGCGCAGACGCACGCGGCAGCCGCGACTCTGCGGCATGAACGCGGTCAGGGCGCGGACGATCCGCGCGCTCGGGTAGGCCGCATCGACCACCAGCCGCACTTCCGCTTCCCAGCCTTGCTCCATGTGATGGGCGAGGTCTTCGAGTTGGCTGGCCTGTTTGACCAATTGCCGCGAACGGCGCAGCAATACGCCGCCGGCCTCGGTGAGCACGGCTTTGCGCCCGTCGATGCGCAGCAATGGCACGCCGAGCTGATCCTGCATGCGGGCGACGGTGTAGCTCACCGACGATTGCGAACGGTGCAGGGCCTCGGCGGCCTGGGCGAATCCGCCGTGGTCGACCACGGCCTGCAACGTTCGCCATTGATCAAGGGTCACGCGGGGCGCTTTCATCAATAGCTCCTCTTGTCCTAAGCTGGCCGTCCCTCATGGAGACTGCCGAATGAAAAAATTCTGTTGTGTGGTGCTGGCGCTGCTGCCGTTGACCGCGTTTGCCTATCCGATCGATGTGCAAAAGGATCTCAACGGCATGAAGATCGACTACGAGACTTACGACACGGACAACGACATCGGCTCGATCCGTGTGGCCAACTACGGTGATGTCGACGCGACCTGCCGTGCGGTGTTCAGCAACGGCCCGGAAGCACCGCGCACGCGCAGCATCGATGTGCCGGCCGGCAAGCATAAAAACGCCACGGCCAAGTTCACCCGCGAGATCATCAAGCTGCGCATCAAACTGACCTGCACCCCGAAATAGCACCGCGAACCGTTGTGGGAGCGAGCTTGCTCGCGAAAGCGGTATGTCATTCAACAATGATGTCGACTGATACGGCCAATTCGCGAGCAAGCTCGCTCCCACAGGGTATGTGTCAGCATCTAAACTAATTATTCGATGCTTTGCAGCAATTATTTGCGCTTTTTCATCGATTCGACTCTGTTTAACCTTCACTCCATCGACTTACAACATATTCGGATGGAGGCTACACACCATGTCCCGCGTTCTGATCATCGAAAGCAGTGCCCGCCAGCAAGACTCGGTTTCCCGTCAACTGACCCAGACCTTCATCGCTCAGTGGAAAGCCGCGCACCCTGCCGATCAGATCACCGTGCGTGACCTCGCCGCGAACCCGGTGCCGCATCTGGACGCCAACTTGCTGGGTGGCTGGATGAAGCCCGCCGAACAGCGCAACGACAGCGAACAGGCGTCCCTGGACCGCTCCAACCAATTGACTGATGAGCTGCTTGCCGCCGACGTGCTGGTGATGGCTGCACCGATGTACAACTTTGCGATCCCGAGCACGCTCAAGGCCTGGCTCGATCATGTGCTGCGCGCCGGGGTGACCTTCAAGTACACCGAAACCGGTCCGCAAGGTCTGCTCAACGGCAAGCGCGCCTTTGTCCTGACTGCTCGCGGTGGCGTGTATGCCGGTGGCCCGGCGGATCATCAGGAACCGTACCTGCGTCAGGTGATGGGTTTCATCGGGATCAACGACGTGACCTTTATCCATGCTGAGGGCATGAACCTGGGCGGTGACTTCCAGGAGAAGGGCCTGAATCAGGCCAACGCCAAACTGTCTCAGGTCGCTTGATCGGTTAATCGCCAGATAATCGCCGATTGTTTAAGTGACCTGGCGCAACCCCTTCAAGGTTCCACGCGCATCGAACCTCCCTTTGCACTTTTGCTCCTGAGTGCTGTAGCCCGATTGAACGCTTTAGCGAGATCGGGCTTTTTTTTGTCTGCGATTTGACGAACAACACATGACTCCTTGTGGGAGCGAGCCTGCTCGCGAAAGCGGTGTCTCAGAAAAGTATCTGCCGTCTGACACGCTGCCTTCGCGAGCAGGCTCGCTCCCACCGGTTATTTGTGTTTCCGGCTATTCGCAGTGAGCGGCAAAACCCGCTATCGTCGCCGCCATTCGATTTTCGAGGCGAACATGGGCTATCTACTTTTTGTGACGCTGATCCAGGCGTTTTCCTTCAGTCTGATCGGCGAATACCTGGCCGGGCATGTCGACAGTTACTTCGCGGTGCTGGTGCGTGTGGTGCTGGCCGGACTGGTGTTTATTCCGCTGACGCGCTGGCGTTCGGTGGAGCCGGCGTTCATGCGTGGCATGTTGCTGATCGGCGCGTTGCAGTTCGGTGTGACTTACGTCTGCCTGTACCTGAGCTTCCGCGTGCTGACGGTGCCGGAGGTTTTGCTGTTCACCATTCTTACGCCGCTGCATGTGACGTTGATCGAAGACGCGCTGAACCGTCGCTTTAATCCGTGGGCATTGATTGCTGCGCTGGTGGCAGTAGGCGGTGCGGCGGTGATTCGCTTCGACAGCATCAGTCCCGACTTTTTCATGGGCTTTCTGCTGCTGCAACTGGCCAACTTCACCTACGCCGCCGGGCAAGTGATGTACAAGCATCTGGTGGCCAAGCATCCGAGCGATCTGCCGCATTACCGCCGTTTCGGTTATTTCTACCTGGGCGCGTTGGCGGTTGTGCTGCCAGCGTTCCTGTTGTTCGGCAAGTCGAACTTCCTGCCGGAAGCGCCGCTGCAATGGGCGGTGTTGCTGTTTCTCGGACTGGTGTCGACGGCGCTGGGTCTGTACTGGTGGAACAAGGGCGCGTGCATGGTCAACGGCGGTACCCTGGCGGTGATGAACAACCTGCATGTGCCGGTGGGGCTGCTGTTGAATCTGCTGATCTGGAATCAGCATGAGGAACTGGGGCGGTTGTTCCTTGGCGGGGGTGTGATTCTGGCGGCTGTGTGGATCAGCCGGTTGGGTATCCGCAAATCCGCGGTCGCCGCATAACCCTTGTGGGAGCGAGCCTGCTCGCGAAGGCGCTGGCTCAGATAAGTATGGGGCGACTGACACATTGCATTCGCGAGCAGGCTCGCTCCCACATTGGATCTTGGGTTACATCAGGTGTTTTTCCGGCTCCGCAATACTCGCCGAGCCCAACACCGCCGGCAGCAACCCGGCGCGCAAATCCCCGCCACTCGGCTGCTGATACAGGCTCAGCCCGAACTCCGGCAGCACCGCCAGCAGGTAATCGAAAATATCCCCCTGAATCCGCTCGTAATCGGCCCACACCGTGGTGCGGGTGAAGCAGTAGATTTCCAGCGGAATGCCCTGCGCGGTGGTCTGCATCTGCCGGACCATGCAGGTCATGTTCGGCTGAATCTCCGGGTGACTCTTCAAATACGCCAGTGCGTACGCGCGAAAGGTGCCGATGTTGGTCATGCGGCGGCGGTTGGCCGACATGGCGGCGACATTGCCCTGCGCTTCGTTCCAGGCTTTGAGCTCGGCTTTCTTGCGGCCCATGTAGTCGGTCAGCAGGTGCACCTGGGAGAGCTTTTCTTCCTCGTCGTCGCGGATGAAGCGCACGCCGCTGGCATCGATGAACAGGCTGCGTTTGATCCGCCGACCGCCGGACTGCTGCATGCCGCGCCAGTTCTTGAACGACTCGGACATCAGCCGCCAGGTCGGGATCGAGACGATCGTCTTGTCGAAGTTCTGCACCTTGACCGTGTGCAGCGTGATGTCGACCACGTCGCCATCGGCGCCGACTTGCGGCATTTCGATCCAGTCGCCGACCCGCAGCATGTCGTTGCTGGTCAGTTGCACGCTGGCAACGAACGACAGCAGGGTGTCCTTGTAAACCAACAGAATCACCGCCGACATCGCACCCAGACCCGACAGCAGCAACAGCGGCGAGCGGTCGATCAGGGTGGCGACGATGATGATCGCGCCGAACACGTACAAAACCATTTTCGCCAGTTGCACGTAGCCTTTGATCGAGCGTGTACGCGCATGCTCGGTGCGCGCGTAGATGTCGAGCAGGGCGTTGAGCAGGGAACTGACCGCCAGCAGCAGGAACAGGATAGTGAAGGCCAGGGCGACGTTGCCGAGAAAATTCATCGCGGTTTTGCTCAGCTCCGGCACCAGGTGCAGGCCGAACTGGATCACCAGCGATGGCGTCATCTGCGCCAGCCGTTGAAACACCTTGTTGTGGCGAAAGTCGTTGACCCAGTGCAACGCCGGTTGGCGGCCGAGCATGCGGCTGGCGTGCAGGATCAGGTAACGCGCCACCCGTCCGAGCACCAGCGCAATGACCAGCAGCACCAGCAGCGCCAGTCCCGATTGCAGAAGTGGGTGCTCTTCGAGCGTGCCCCAGAGGCCTTGGGCTTTGAGCCAGAGCTGTTTGATATCCATAAGCGGAACATTTCTTCTGTAAGACGCGAGGGCCGATTAGAGCATTTAAGACGCTGTGTATTGCAGCGAGTGACAAATCGGGCAACAAAAAAACCACTGATTGTCGCCGTTTGCACAAAGAAACTCGGCCTGAGCGCTCGAAACCGGTAACCTATGCAGCTGTTTTTTTGCATATCTTCGAGGTAGCACCCGTGTTTTCCCAATTCGCCCTGCACGAACGCCTGCTCAAAGCCGTGGCCGAGCTGAAATTTGTCGAGCCAACGCCAGTGCAAGCCGCGGCCATCCCGCTGGCGCTCCAGGGGCGTGATCTGCGGGTGACGGCGCAAACCGGTAGCGGCAAAACCGCCGCTTTCGTCCTGCCGATCCTCAATCGCCTGATCGGCCCGGCGAAGATCCGCGTCAGCATCAAGACGCTGATCCTGCTGCCGACCCGTGAACTGGCCCAGCAGACCTTGAAGGAAGTCGAACGCTTCTCGCAGTTCACCTTCATCAAGTCCGGCCTGATCACTGGCGGCGAAGACTTCAAGGTGCAGGCGGCCATGCTGCGCAAAGTGCCGGACATCCTCATCGGCACCCCGGGGCGGATGATCGAGCAGCTCAATGCCGGCAACCTCGACCTGAAAGAAGTCGAAGTGCTGGTCCTCGACGAAGCCGACCGCATGCTCGACATGGGTTTCGCCGAAGACGTGCAGCGTCTGGTCGATGAATGCCCGAACCGTCAGCAGACCATGCTGTTCTCCGCCACCACCGGCGGTTCCGGCCTGCGCGAGATGATCGCCAAGGTCCTGAACAACCCGGAGCACCTGCAGCTCAACGCCGTCAGCCAGCTCAACTCGACGACTCGTCAGCAAATCATCACCGCCGACCACAATCAGCACAAAGAGCAGATTGTGAACTGGCTGCTGGCCAACGAGACCTACCAGAAGGCCATTGTCTTCACCAACACCCGCGCCATGGCCGACCGTATCTACGGCCGCCTCGTGGCTCAGGAATACAAAGCGTTCGTGCTGCACGGCGAGAAAGACCAGAAGGATCGCAAACTGGCGATCGATCGTCTGAAGCAGGGCGGTGTGAAGATCCTCGTCGCGACCGACGTTGCGGCCCGTGGTCTGGACGTCGACGGTCTGGATCTGGTGATCAACTTCGACATGCCACGCAGCGGCGACGAATACGTGCACCGCATCGGTCGTACCGGCCGCGCCGGCAACGACGGTCTGGCGATCTCGCTGATCTGCCACGGCGACTGGAACCTGATGTCGAGCATCGAGCGCTACCTGAAGCAGAGCTTCGAGCGCCGCACCATCAAGGAAGTCAAAGGCACCTACGGCGGACCGAAAAAGGTCAAGGCCTCGGGTAAAGCCGTCGGCGTGAAAAAGAAAAAGACTGACGCCAAGGGCGACAAAAAGAAAACCGCCGCCAAGACGCCGACCAAGCGCAAGAGCGTCAACCGTCCAAAGCCGGATTCTCTGGTGAGCAGCGACGGCATGGCCCCGCTCAAGCGTCGCAAGCCAGCCGAGCCTGCGGCTGAGTAAGCTAAAGAACGCGCATAAAAAAACCGGGCATTGTCCGGTTTTTTTTCGTCCTCAACTGTCGGCTTTCTTCTCCGCCGACCCCAGTTCCTTCAAACGCTGATCGATCAGCTGGCACTTGTCCGGCAGATCGGCGCTGGCCGTGTCCAGATCCATTTTCTGCAACTCGGCGTTGATCTCCTTGGCCTTTTCCGGATTCTGCTCGGTGAGCTTGGAGACTTCCTTGGCCAGTTGTTCGCGTTTGATCGTCGCCTCTTCCGGCGTGCAGGCCCAGACGGGCAGGGCGCAGGCAAGGGTGGCGGCGAGAGACAGCTTGATCAGGGTTTTCATGGGCAGGCCTCAGTTCCGGTTAAGGCGGGTTGAACGGTTGAGGGCTGAAGCCTGGTAAAAGTTCAGAAACTGTGGGGCCAGGATTGTCCTCAATCGGCATGGCAGCAACCCGACTTCGGCGCACCGTCATACCGATCATGATGCCGCACCCATTCCATGATCTCGTCTTCATTCCTGCCCTTGGGCGTCAGATCCAGATAGTGGTAAGCACCAACCAGCATGTCCAGACCGCGCGCGTATGTGGAATAGGTGTGAAAAATCTCGCCTTCGTCATTGCGATAAAACACGCTCAGCCCCGGCATTTCTTCCTCGGCGCTGTCGGTCTTTTCGTAGTTGTAGGTAGCCTTGCCCTCGGCGACGTCTTCAGCCCGGGCGCAGACGCCGAAGTCGTAATTGAAATCGCAACCTTCTGACGAGACCCAGTCGAACTTCCAGCCCATGCGCTGTTTGAATGCCTGAAACTCGTCGAACGGCGCGTGGGAAACTGCGACAACTGCAACGTCGTGATGGGCCAGGTGCTGGTTGGCGCCGTCAATGTGGTCGCTGAGGAACGAGCAGCCCTGGCAGCCTTGCTCCCAGCCTTTGGCAAACATGAAATGGTAGATGATCAACTGGCTGTTGGTGCCAAACAGGTCGTTGAGCTTGAGCTCGCCGTTCGGCCCTTGGAAGTGATAGTCCTTGTCGACTTTCACCCACGGCAGGGCGCGGCGCTCGGCGCTGAGGCGATCGCGTTCCCGGGTGAAGGCTTTTTCGTGGGCCAGATGCTGCTCGCGGGCGGCGAGCCATTCTTCGCGTGATACCACCGGATGGTTTGTAACGTTCATGACGATGTCTCCTGCGGGTGAACCGGCTGTTTCAGCCTAGTCGTTCATCGTGCGAGGGAATCGACAGCCGCCGGTCGGTCGGGTCCGGAAATACTGCTGAACGGCTGCGCAGCGCTTCGGTCACAACCTTGAACGCGGCACAAAATCACCCGCACCGGAGGTTGGATCAGGATGACGACTTATAACTGGGATTTGATTGAACGTTTGCTGCATGAAGTGCAGAACAGCGCTGGCCAAAGCTTCGCTCCCCGCGCTTATGCCGAAGACTATGCGGCGGAGAAAGCCAGCGCTGGCGAGCCGATCGACAATCTCGATCACTTGAAAACCCTGGCCTGTGATTATGAAAAGCTCTTGCTGGAGCGCGGATTCATCGAGCCACGGCCGGATCACGAGGGCAGTACTGGCAACAACTTCATTCTCACCCCGCGCGGCTCCAGCCTGTTGAGCCTGATCGACAGCAGCATCCCCGGCAACGACCATCCGCGTCAGGTGCTGGATGAACAGGAGGATGCGCTGGATGAGGTGACGTTTGATGAAGTCGCTTCAAAGGCTCAAATCGCCTGAACCAGCGAAATCCGCCCTGTGGGAGCGAGCCTGCTCGCGAATACGGTCTGTCAGTGACATTGAACTGTCTGATACACCGCTTTCGCGAGCAGGCTCGCTCCCACATTGGATTCCAGTGATTTCAAGGTTTCTGCGCGGCCTTCAGGCACTTGAGGTCATTGAAGTCTTTGCGCACTCCCTCGATTTTCTTCAACAACCGCTCACGCTGTTGCGGCGTGCTCTCGGCCATCAAGTCGACAAACAGCGAGCGCGCCTGGGCTTCGGTGTTGGCGTAGGCCTTGCGATAATCCGCTGTCCACAACCGCTCGCGATTGACCAGAAGTGTCTCGATGCGTTGTGGGAATTCCGCGCTTTGGCGTTGCGCAACGGCGGCGCTGAACTGTTGCTGCCAGTGCGCGCGATTGGCGATCCATTGGGTGTTCTGGTCGCCCAAGGCATTGGTCCAGGCCACGACGCGTTGTTTCTGTGTATCACTGAGTGGGCCTAGCCAATCGTTCAGGCGTTTTTCCATGCGCTCGCCGCGTTCCTTGATCTGCTGAGCCAGCGGCGGTTTCACGTATTCCTGCTGACGTTTGCGCAAATCCTTGGCGAACGCTTCGTTCATTTCTGCCACCTGTTTATCGTCCAGTCCTTGCAGCAGCTCGATGGCCGAAGGGGTGATTTCCCGGGCGGTTTCGGCGATGGCCTGTTTGGCTTCGGCGGTGCGCTCCTGCAGAGCGGCGTCGCTGACCTGATTGCTCTGGACCATGGCCTGCAAACGGTCCAGCCAGTCAAGGTAACCGGGTAACTGCGTGGTGCAGTGCCAGCTCAGGTGTTCCTTGAGCCGTTCGCTGAACCAGTCTTTCTGCTCGCCGTTCATGTCCACGTAATCGCTGAGCGACCACGGGATAATCACGTCGAGGTTGCGGTAGGCCAGGCCCACGCGGCTGCAAGCGCCGAGGGCGAGAGTGAAGATCAACAGGGCGGCAATCTGTTTGAACCAGCGAGACATGGCAAATCCTTGCAAGAGCCTGGCGTCGGAAATCTGATTCTTATGTGATGCAGGATGCGCGCGGCAGTTCAGCCGATCAATAGAACGTGCGTACAGCCTTGAGGGTGACGAGGCCGTCACACTCGCTGTTGTGCCCGGAATAGGCCGAGCAATCACTGCCGCTGAGGCTGGAGTCGCTGTAGATCAGATCAAGATCGACGCCCATGAATGGCCGCGACAGTTTCACCGACCAGTCAGTGAAAGTGCTGATGTAACCACCGTCCACCGCCGCCGGTGTATTCAACTGGTGCGTGGTGTATTTCATGCTCACGCCAATACCGAACGGCTGATTGCCAGTGAGGTCGGCAAACAAGGTGTTGTTCTGTTTATCCGGGTCGTTGCTCAGGGCAATGCCAAAGCGACTGCCGAGCAGGGTCAGGCCACCGAACAGCTCTTGGCTGTCGAGGGTGTCCACGCGGGGATAGCTGTAATGGATCATCCCGACTTCATAGCCGAGCACCTGATCGAACGGCTGCTTGAAGCCGACGTAGGAATCGATCTCGAGGTTCTTGCCCGGGCTGATGCCCATGCTCGGCGCGTACTGGCCGAAATACACGCCGCTGTCGTGGCTCAGATCAAGGCCACCGTGGAACGAGCCGACCGCCGCCGGTTTCACCAGACCCTGGGCCATGCTGCGGCTGGGCGTAGTGCCGAGCTTGAGATCGAAGTCACCCAGTTCACCCTGAAAAACCTGCGCGTGCGCAGTCGCGCCTGACAGCAGGCTGACGAACAATAAACAGGGAAATGGGCGCATGCGTCACTCCATGAACCGCGAGCGCAGGGCGAAGGCCTGCTGAAACGCTTGATCTAGACGCGTGCAAGGATACCGGCGAATGCCTGGCATTGATGGCCGTTCGTCGTTTTTCGGGAATTTTTGTTTAAAACGAAGGGGTGTTGCGCGGTGCCAGTCCAGGCGCTTCGAAGTTCAAAGCGCCTCTGGACGGGGTGAAACCGGTGTTACTTCTTGCCCAGGCTGATCTGCTTGGACGGGCCGAATGTCTGGCCACTGACGCCTTTGGCAATTTGCTGGATCTCGCCGCCGGACTTGAGGAATGCTGCGATCTGATCGTTGATCGATTCGCTGGTTTCAACGGCTGGAGCTGGCTTTGCTTTGCTGGTGGATGCTTTTACACGCATGGCGGCCATTAACCTTTAGAAAAGTAACTCGGCCAGGCATCGTACAGGAATAACTTGACAATAGCTTGGTAAATATCCCCCGGATTAACCAACCGTAACGCTGCATTATTACCGGCCGCCCACTCGTAATAAGCAGCTAACCTGCTGTTTTAAATAAGAACATTTAATCGAGGTGAGGCAAATCAGCACGGCTGTGAAGCGTCGGGCCGGACTGACGAGCGGCACCCCGCAGGCCAGTGATCACGCAGAATCAACAGGTTGACGCAGATTTTCCGCTGCGAGGATCTGTCGCCCGACGTCTGCGGCAAAAACGGGTAGAATGCCGCCCACGTATTGAGGGTTTCGGAAATGGCTTTAGTCGGGCGTTACAACAGTTTGCAAGTGGTTAAACACACTAACTTCGGTTTATATCTGGACGGCGGTGCCGACGGCGAAATTCTTTTGCCCAACCGTTATATCCCCAAAGATATTCCCAGCGAAGATGAAGACTGGCTCAACGTATTCATCTATCTGGACAGCGAAGACAAACTTCTCGCCACCACGGAAAAACCCAAAGTTCAGGTCGGCGAATTTGCCAGCCTGAAAGTGGTTGAAGTCAACAGCATCGGCGTGTTCCTCGACTGGGGCCTGCCGAAAGATCTGTTGCTGCCGTACTCGGAAGAAAAGCGCCAGATGACTGCTGGCGAATACTGCGTGGTGCACGTCTACCTCGACAAACACACGCGCCGCATCACCGCCACCGCACGCCTTGATCGTTACCTGGACAAGACCCCGGCCACCTACAGCCCGGGCCAGGAAGTTGATCTGCTGGTAGCCGAAGCCACCGACATGGGCTTCAAGGCGATCATCAACAACAAGCACTGGGGCCTGATCCACAAGAACGAGATCTTCAAGTTCATGCGTTCGGGCATGCGCGAGAAAGGCTTCATCAAGGAAGTGCGCGCCGACGGCAAGATCAGCCTGAGCCTGCAACCGGTCGGCCAGGAAGCGGCGAGCAGCCTGAGTTCGAAGATCCTCGGCAAGTTGCGCGAGAACGACGGCACCCTGGCGGTCAGTGACAAGAGTGATCCGGCACTGATCAGCAGCCTGTTCGGCGTCAGCAAGGGCAACTTCAAGAAAGCCATCGGCTCGCTGTACAAGGAAGGCAAGATCGTCATCCACGCCGATCGCATTGAACTAACCTGAGCCTTGAGTGGCCCATGTTGCAGGCCACACAAGAGGTTGGATCGATGAAAAAGGCGCTGATCGCTTACGTCGCAACGCTGCTGACGTTTCTGCTGCTCGATGGCATCTGGCTCGGGCTGCTGATGGCGCCGACCTATCGCGAACTGCTCGGTTCGCTGATGCTGGAAAAACCGCTGCTGTTGCCCGCAGCGGTTTTTTATTGCCTGTACGTTATTGGCTGCGGGGTGTTTGTCGCGTTGCCGGCGCTGAGCTGGCAGAGGGCGGCGAATCTGGGCGCGCTGTTGGGGCTGGTGGCGTACGGCACTTATGACCTGACCAATTGGGCGACCTTGCGCGATTGGTCGATGCAGGTGAGTTTGATGGATTGGGCGTGGGGGACAGTGGCGACAGCGGTTGCCTGCACGGTGGGTTATTTGGTGGCGAAGCGGTTTGCCTGAGCTGATCCGGCAGTTGTGTTGGCAGTGCTGGCCTCTTCGCGAGCAGGCTCGCTCCCACATGTTCACCGAACCCTCTGTGGGAGCGGGCTTGCCCGCGAATGACGGCGCAGCCGTCAACCATTCAGCGCTGACGCCACTGACCAACTTAATGTCTTTTCCAGACGGCTTTTTCCGCGCATCTGATTGATAATCCCCGACACTGTTTTCTGACCATTGGATGGCCTGCCATGTTGTGTGTGTTCGAGGTGTTGCGGTGAGTGCCGAGCGGCGCAATGCCGACGGTTTTGCCCTGCAAGTGATGATCGGCCTGTGCCTGATCTGGGGTGTGCAGCAAGTTCTGATCAAATGGGCGGCAACGGACATCGCGCCGGTGATGCAAGCGGCGGGGCGCTCGGGGATTTCTGCGTTACTGGTCGGTTTACTGATCTGCTGGAAGGGCGGTTGGGATCAGGTCGGCAGCACCTGGCGCGGCGGCTTGCTGGCCGGTGCGCTGTTTGGTCTGGAGTTCCTGTTCATCGCCGAAGGCCTGCAACTGACTACCGCCGCGCATATGTCGGTGTTCTTGTATACCGCGCCGATCTCCACCGCACTCGGCGTGCATTTCCTGCTCGCCAGCGAGCGGTTGCGCCCGTTGCAATGGCTGGGGATTCTCCTGGCTTTCATCGGCATTGCGATTGCCTTCGCTGGCGGTGTGTCGTGGGACAACCTTGATCGGCGCATGCTGCTGGGCGATGCCTTCGGCGTATTGGCCGGCGCCTGTTGGGGCGCGACCACCGTGGTGGTGCGCGCCTCGCGATTGTCGGAAGCGCCGGTGACGCTGACCCTGTTCTATCAGTTGCTGGTCGGTTTCATCGGCCTGCTGTTGATCGCGCTGTTCAGCGGCCAGATCACCCACGTCAGCCTGACTACCGTGGCGGTGGCCAGTGTGCTGTTCCAGGGCCTGGTGGTGTCGTTCTTCAGCTACCTGGTGTGGTTCTGGCTGCTGCGCCGTTATCTGGCGGCCAACCTTGCGGTGTTCTCGTTCATGACGCCGTTGTTCGGCGTGACCTTCGGCGTGCTGCTGCTCGGCGAACAGTTGAGCGTGAACTTCGTCATCGGCGCCGTGCTGGTGCTGCTCGGCATCACTTTCGTCAGCGCCGAACAGTGGCTGCGTCGGCGTTTGCGCAAGGCGCTGGGCCAGTAGCCTTGGCCTGCATCGCCAGCGCGCCGGCCAGCAACAGGCCGGCACCGGCGATCAGCAGCGCCGGCTGCAAGCCGCCGCTGAAATGGCTGCTCAGCGCCGCCAGCAGCGGGCCGCTGAGCTGGCCGACAGCGAAGCACGCCGTGAGCATCCCGGCGTTGCGCTGAGTGGCGTGGGGCGCCAGCTCTCGCGACCGCTGCATGACCAGTTGCATGCAGGCCAGAAACGGCGTGCCGCAGAGGATCACCCCCAACGCCAGACCGAGGCCGCTGCCCAGCAGACAGGCGAACACTCCGGCCGCTTGCAGCCACAACGTCGCCATCAGCCAGTGCCGCGTGGTCTCGGGATCATGTCGGCGCAGACTCACCAACCACACACCGATTGCCGCGCCGAGGCCAAAGCACGGCCAGAACAGATCCGCCTGCCACTGGCCGTGAAACTGCGCATTGGCCATCTGCGACAGGAACGTTGCCGGAATGATGTAGCCGATGCCGTACAACGCATACACCAGCGCCAGCCGGGCAATGCCGCGATTCGCTGGGTTCACATGGGGTGGCGCTGGCCTCGCTACCACCGTGGGCTGCGGCAACAACCGCCAGACGCCGAGCATCATCAGCAACGCGGCGGCCGCGTAGATCAGCCACAGGGTTGCCGATGTCTGCTGCAAGCGATGTGAGACCAGCGCTAGCAACCCTGTGAGAAAAATCCCCAGACCCGGCCCGGCGAAAACCAGAGCACCCCAGCGCGGGCGACCCGCTGCCGCCGCCAGCGGCTGACTGAGTGAAGTAATCATCACCAGCACCCAGGCACTCGCCACCCCGGTACCAAAACGCAGCAGCAAGTGCGACCAGAAACCGTTGGCCCAGAACGACGCCAGGGTCAGCAGCACGCACAGCCACAGCCCGCCATGCAATCGTCGCTGCACCTGCTGCGGCCGCTGGGCGAACATCGCATCCACGGCACCGAGCAGATAGCCGAAGTAGTTGGCCGCCGCGATCAGCCCGGCAGCGGTGAGGTCGATCTGCCCTTCGCTGAGCAGGTGCGGCATCTGAGGAGGCGGCGAAACGGCCAATGCCCATGGCCATCATCAGGGCAACGAAACAGGCGGATAAACGTATCAGCGGCGACATGGTCGGGCTTCCTTCAAAGCAGCAATGACCGTCAGGCTAGGATCGATTGACTTTCTTTAAAATTGAATAATAGTGAGTAACTTGTTCTGTTCAGGAGAAAGTGGGTGGAATTCAGCCAACTGCGGATATTTCAGGCGGTCGCCGAGGAAGGCTCGATCACCCGCGCCGCCGAGCGTTTGCATCGTGTGCCGTCGAATCTGTCGACGCGGCTGAAACAGCTCGAAGAGCAGTTGGGTGTCGAACTGTTCGTCCGCGAACGGCAGCGCTTGCAACTGTCGCCGGCGGGCAAGGTTTTGCTCGATTACACCGGCAAACTTTTCGCTCTGCGCGATCAGGCCAGTGCGGCGGTGATGGGCGGGCAACCGGCCGGCGACTTCGTGCTGGGCACCATGTACAGCACGGCGGCGATCCATCTGCCGGCGTTGCTGGCGCGTTATCACAAGCAATACCCGATGGTGAATTTGCAGGTGCAATCGGCACCGACCGGGGAATTGCTCGAAGGGTTGCTCACCGGTCGCCTCGACGCGGCGTTGGTCGACGGCCCTCTGGAACTGGCCGGGCTCGATGGCGTGCCGTTGTGCGAGGAGCGGCTGGTGCTGATAACCGAAATCGACCATCCACCGGTGCACAGCGCGCGGGATGTCGAGGGACGCTCGGTATTCACCTTCCGTCAGGGCTGTTCATATCGCATGCGTCTGGAAGCGTGGTTCTCTCACTACCACGCGGCGATGGGCCGGCCGATGGAGATCGAGTCGTATCAGGGCATGCTCGCCTGTGTGATTGCCGGCAGTGGTGTGGCGTTGATGGCCGAGTCGATGCTGGCCAGCCTGCCGGGTCGCGAAAGCGTCGCCGTGCATCCGTTGGCCGCGCCGTTCGCGGGTGCGACAACATGGCTCATGTGGCGCAAGGGCATGGCCGGGGCCAACCTGAATGCCTGGATCGACGTGCAGCAAGCGGTCTATCCCGTGGCTTTGCATGAAGTGCGTGAAACAGCCTGAACCAATCGCAACAGATTCTGTTCAATTCAGTAACAGATCATTGCGGATTTGGCCGAGCATTGCGTAGGACTTCGGACTATTATCAGTGCGAAGCGGCCTCAGAATTCCGGCCGCTCAGCACCACCCTGAAGGGGGCATGACGATGAAAGAGAAAATCCAGAACTGGCTGCACGATTTGGGAGTTGCCCTCGGTTTGATCGAACCGCCTCTGCAACCGGTACCGATTCGCACGGACGACGAACAGCGCCGACGCCAGCCACGTCGCCGTTAATACCTGCGATCAGAGATTTCAAGATCGCAGCCGTCGGCAGTTTCTACAAAGTGTAGGAGCTGCCGAAGGCTGCGATCTTTTGTTTTTTATCAGGCAAAAAAAACGGGTGTGGTTACCGACGCCACACCCGCTGAAGAAAACATCAAGTCGTTACAGCCGATTCACACCGCCGTTGCCACGGTCGCCGGGCGCGGCGAGAACAGGCTGACCAGTACAAAGCTCACCAGGCTGACACCCAGGCTGTAATAGATCGGCGAGTTCGCGTCCATGCCGTCCTTGACCATGAACACCAGCGCCGTGATAAAGCCCAGCGTCATTGCGCTGATCGCCCCGGCAGTGGTCGCACGCTTCCAGAAAATCGCGCCCATCAGCGGAATCAGCATGCCGCCGACCAAGAGGTTGTAAGCCAGAGTCAGCGCGCTGATCACGTCGTTAACGACCAGAGCAATACCCAGCACCGCGATCCCCGTCAGCAGGGTAAACAGACGGCTGACCGCGACGTTGGACTGTTTGCCGCCGCGCAGTTTCGGCAGCAGGTCTTCAGTCAGGGTGGTGGACGCGGCGAGCAGGCCGGCGCTGGCGGTGGACATCATCGCCGCCAGTGCGGCAGCGATCACCAGGCCACGGATGCCGTCAGGCAGCGAGACTTTGACGATGGCGGCAAAGGCGTTGTTGACGTTGTCCAGATCCGGAATCAGTACATGCGCAGCCATGCCGATCAAGGCGCAGACCAGGCCGTAAATGATGCAGTAGATCCCCGCGGAAGTGCCGGCGTACTTGGCGACTTTTTCGCTTTTGGCGGTGAAGACCCGCTGCCAGATGTCCTGGCCGATCAGGATGCCGAAGAAGTAGATCATGAAGTAGGTAATGATCGTGTCCCAGCCGATGCTGGTGAAGTTGAAGCTGGCCGCCGGCAGTTGCGCGACCAATTGATCCCAGCCGCCTACGCGGTACAGGCAGATCGGCAACAACACGAACATCAGGCCAACCGTCTGGATGCCGAACTGGACGATGTCCGTCAGGGTCAGCGACCACATGCCGCCGATCGTTGAATAAGTCACCACGATACCGCCGCCCAGCAGTACGGAAATCCAGAAGGGCAGACCGAACAACACTTGCAGCACGGTGCCGATCGCGAGAATCGAGGTCACGCCGATCATCAGCGCGTAAGCGAGCATGATCGTCGCACTGGCGGTGCGCGCCATCGGGTTGTAGCGCTTCTCCAGGACCTGGGTGACGGTGAATACCTTGAGTTTCAGCAAGGGTTTGGCGAGGAACAGGTTCAGCGCGACGATGCCGCAGCCCAGTGCCGCGCACAGCCAGAATCCGGAGATGCCATGCACGTAACCCAGACGCACGGTGCCGACGGTGGACGCGCCGCCGAGAACGGTCGCCGCCATGGTGCCCATGTACAGCGACGGCCCCAGATTACGCCCGGCAACCAGATAGTCTTCGTGGGTCTTGGCCTTGCGCATGCCGTAGTAGCCGAGAATCAGCATCGCAGCGGCATAAATGAGTACGACGAATAAATCCAAAGCCATGATGGCGTGTCTCCGATTGTCTTTTTTATGGTCAAGCAAATGGGGTCTGCAAGGCTTCCTGTGGGAGCGAGCCTGCTCGCGAAGGCGGTCTGTCAGTCACACCAATGTTGGATGTGCTGAAGTCTTCGCGAGCAGGCTCGCTCCCACAGGGTTTTGCGTTTATTCAGGCGGCCTGACGTAGTTCGGGTTTTATGGCGGCTTCACTGCGCACATCCGTTGGCCCAAACACCTCCCGAGGTTCGGGGAACAAGCGCAGCAGCGTCAGATACACCACCGACGCCAGGCCCAATGTCACCGGCAGACTGATGTCGATGCCACCGGCCAGTTCGCCCAGCGGGCCGACGAACTGCCCCGGCAGGTTGACGAAGCACAGGCCGACCAGCGCACTCGGAATCCACGCCCCCAGACCGCGCCAGTTCCAGCCATGGTTGAACCAGTAGCGTCCGCCCTGTTCGCCGCGAGTGAACACTTGCAGATCATTCGGGCAGTAGAAGCCGCGTCGCACCAGCAGGCCTATGATCATGATCACCATCCACGGGGTGGTGCAGGTGATGATCAGCACGGCGAACGTCGACACGCTCTGCACCAGGTTCGCCGCAAACCGGCCGATGAAGATGAAGGCGATCGACAGCACGCCGATCAGCAAGGTCGCCTTGACCCGGGACAGCACGCGCGGGAACACGCTGGACATGTCCAGCCCGGTGCCATACAGCGACGTGGTGCCGGTGGACATGCCGCCGATCACCGCAATCAGGCACACCGGCAGGAAGAACCAGCTCGGCGACACAGCCAGCAAGCCGCCGACATAGTTGTTCGCGGCGATGTAGTCCGGCGCCTTGATCGCGACGATGGTGGCGGTGGCGAGGCCGAACAGGAACGGGATCAACGTCGCCAGTTGCGCGGCGATCACCGCCAGCATGATCCGGCCCTTTGGCGTCTTACGCGGGATGTAGCGCGACCAGTCGCCGAGAAACGCACCGAAGGAAATCGGGTTGCTCATCGCCACCAGTGCCGCGCCGATGAATGCCGCCCAGAACCCGGCCTGACCCAGTGCCACGCTGCCGGCGTACTGGCTGTCAAATGCAGGGGCGAAGGCGAAGATGCCGAGCAGGAACAACAGGCTCGCGGCCCACACCGCGATGCGGTTGACCCACAGCATGATGCGGAAACCGTAGATGCACACGGTCAGCACCAGCAGCGCGAACAGACCGTAGGCCAGGCCCAGGGTCAGGTCGGTTTCCGGCAGATCAACGAGGCGTTTGGCACCGCCGACCAGCGCATCCCCCGAGCTCCACACTGACAGCGAAAAGAAGGCGATTGCCGTCAGCAACGACAGGAACGACCCGACAATCCGCCCGTGCACGCCGAAGTGCGCACCGGAAGACACGGCGTTGTTGGTGCCGTTGAGCGGGCCGAACAGGCCCATCGGTGCGAGGATCAGCGCACCGACCACCACACCCAGCACAATCGCCCAGACACCCGCCTGAAACGACAGGCCGAACAGCACCGGGAAACTGCCGAGCACAGCGGTGGCAAACGTATTGGCGCCGCCGAAGATCAAGCGAAACAAGTCGCTGGGTCGGGCGTCGCGCTCATGATCCGGGATCTGTTCGACCCCGTTTGTTTCGATGCTGCTAAGGCTTTTTTCGTTGTTGTTGTTATTCATGATCTGCTCCGATCATCAGGCGCGCTCATCGTGCGTGAGCGTCACCATTGGCTAAGGGGGTGGCAGCCCTTCCGGCATTGCGGACAAATGTTCGTGACAGGCCAGCCATAGGCCTTGTTGTTCTAGGCTCGACGCTTGTCTTCTGAAAACAATCGTCTCGCGCTCCTGGCTGAAGTGTTGCTCCCCTTGCATGCGCAGCTCGGTGGCCACGTCATGGATGAAAATCGCCACGTCACCCTGCAGGCTGACAAAGGCGTTGCTCGAGGTGCACGACAGCACCTCGAATCCATCCTCGGCACGCCAGCGGTCCCACAACGCCTGATAGGCATCGCGCGACAGCAATGGCTGGTCGAGGGTGTAGAAAACGAAGCTGGCATCTGTGCTGAATGCGCCGAAGTAAGCTTCGCGATCGTTACGCGCAAACGCGGCGACCAACTCGGCGGCCGCGTGCAGAACCTGATCACGTGCGTGCATGACCCGACCCTCAGCGATGAACCACGCCAGGCAGTACGCAGAGCATTTCGTACAGCAGGTTGGCGGCCAGCAGCGAGGTGTTGCCGGTGGTGTCGTAAGCGGGCGAGACTTCTACCAGATCGCAACCGATCAGGTCGAGGCCCTGGCAGCCACGGACGATTTCAATCGCCTGAATGGTGGTCAGGCCGCCGATTTCCGGGGTGCCGGTGCCGGGCGCCCAGGCCGGGTCGATGCCGTCGATATCGAAACTCAGATACACCGGACCGCCACCGACTTTCTCGCGTACTTCAGCCATCAACGGCGCCAGCGACTTGTGCCAGCACTCTTCGGCCTGCACCACACGGAAGCCCTGATCGCGGCTCCAGTTGAAGTCGTCAGCGGTGTAACCCTGGGCACGCAAACCGATCTGCACCACGCGGTCGCAATCGAGCAGACCTTCTTCGACGGCACGACGGAACGTGGTGCCGTGGGCGATCTTTTCGCCGAACATGTGATCGTTGACGTCAGCGTGGGCATCGATGTGCACCAGGCCAACCTTGCCGTGCTTTTTATGAATCGCGCGCAGGATCGGCAGGGTGATGGTGTGGTCGCCGCCCAGGGTCATCGGGATGACGTTGTGCTCGAGGATGTTGTCGTAGGCTTCTTCGATGATGCGCACGGCGTCGAGCAGGTTGAAGGTGTTGATCGCCACGTCACCGATGTCGGCCACCGACAGCGAGTCGAACGGCGCGGCACCGGTGGCCATGTTGTACGGGCGGATCATCACCGATTCGGTGCGGATATCGCGCGGCCCGAAGCGCGTGCCGGGGCGCAGCGAAGTGCCGATGTCCAGCGGCACGCCAACGAAGGCAGCGTCCAGACCGGCAGCGGTCGGTACATGGGGGAGTCGGAGCATGGTGGCGATGCCGCCGAAGCGCGGCATTTCGTTGCCGCCCAGTGGTTGGTGAAGAATCTTGTCCACGGGTAGGGCCTCATCGTCTTTGTTTTATTTATGCCGGCGCGCCGTTGAGCACAGGTTCGGACGCCGCTGTGGGGCCGATCATGCGAAATGTAGTGACGGGGAAAAATCGCTACGGGCAAAAACTTAGTTCAGATTTTTCTAAACTAATGCCAGACTTCCACACCTGATCGTTCCCATGCTCTGCGTGGGAATGCATCCACGGACGCTCCGCGTCCAGCCGTACTCGCAAGTGACGCAGAGCGTCACGGGCTGCATTCCCACGCAGAGCGTGGGAACGATCCTTGGGAGCAGAAATGGCCAACGCTTTACCCGACCTGAAACTCCTGCGCATCTTCGTCAGCGTCGTGCGCCATCAGGGTTTTGCCAATGCGCAGCAGGAACTCAACCTGTCGACCTCGGCGATCAGCACCTACATGAGCCAGCTCGAAGCCGCGCTTGGTCTGGTGCTGTGCCATCGTGGGCGCGGTGGCTTCAGCCTGACCAGCAAGGGCGAGCTGTTCCATCAGGAAACCCTGCGCCTGCTCGCCGAGCTTGAAGGCTTCGAGCAATACGCCGCCGCGCTCAAGGGCGAGCTGCGCGGCACGCTCAATCTCGGGGTGATCGACTCCACGGTCAGCGACAAGGCGCTGCCATTTGCCGAAGCCATCGGCGCCTACAGTCAGGAACACCCGGCGGTGCATTTGCACCTGTCAGTGATGAGCCCTTATGAATTGCAGCTCGGCGTGCAGGACAATCGCCTCGATCTGGCCATCGGTGCGTTTTCCACGCGCATGAGCGGTCTGGTCTACATGCCGCTGTACCGCGAGCAGCACTGGCTGTATTGCAGCAGTCGCCATCCACTGTTCAACGAACGGCGCATCCCCGAGCAGGTCATCACCCAGCAACGGATGGTCGGGCGCGGTTACTGGAGTCAGGCGGAACTGGCCCGGCACGGTTTCAAACACAGTGCCGCGACCGTGGAAAGTATGGAAGCGCAGCTGATTCTGGTGCTCTCCGGCGCCTACATTGGTTATCTGCCGGAGCACTACGCGCAGGCCTGGGCCGACAAGGGTGATCTGCGCGTTCTGCTGCCGGCGACCTTCGGTTATCAGGCACCGTTTTCGATGATCATGCGCAGGGGCCGCAGCCGCGAGCCGCTGATCCAGACCTTCCGCGATTTGCTCAAAGCGCAATTGAATCAGGCGTAACCCACCATGTCCCGAGCCCAATGCCCGCGCTGCCTGCGCCCCCAAACCCACTGCCTGTGCCCGTTGATTCCGCACCTCGACAGCCGCACGCGCGTGTTAGTGCTGCAGCATCCGAGCGAGGTCAGCCACGCGCTCAATACCGCGCGGCTGGCGGCGCTGGGGCTGAGCAATGCCGAGCTGATTGTTGGTGAGGTGTTCGAGGATTTGCCGAAACTGTTGAACCGGCCGGGCTATCAGGCGCGCTTGCTGTTCCCGGCTGAGGATGCGCAGCCGTTGCAGGCTTACGCGCCAAATGATCAGCCAATGTTGCTGGTCGTCCCGGACGGCACCTGGCGCAAGGCGCGAAAGATGCTGCACCTCAATCCGCTGCTGGCGGCGCTGCCACGGGTGACCCTGGCCGAGGGCGGGGTGTCGCGCTATCGCTTGCGCAAGGCGCCGGGGCCGGGGGCGCTATCGACGATCGAGGCGATCGTGCAGGCGCTGGAAACCCTCGAAGCGCCGACGACGTTTGCGCCGTTGCTCAAGCCGTTTGAAGCGCTGATCGAAGGGCAGATTGCGGCGATGGGGGAGGAGGTCTTCCAGCGTAACCATGGCGACAGATGATCATTGTCTGTGCGGGCCTCTTCGCGAGCAGGCTCGCTCCCACAGGGGAACGCATTCCAATTGTGGGAGCGAGCCTGCTCGCGAAAGCGCCAGATCAATCACCGCAATTCAAAGATCACTAGCGCTCGCGCATCGCCTCGGTCCGCGCTTTCAGCACGGGTTTGAGCAAGTAATCCAAGACGCTTTTCTCACCGGTAATAATGTCCACCGTCGCCACCATCCCCGGGATGATCAGCAGCGGTTTCACGTCGCCGCCCAGGTGGTTTTTGTCGGTGCGCACCTGAATCAGATAGAAGCTGTTGCCCTTGTCGTCGGTAATCGTATCGGCGCCGATCAGCTCCAGTTTGGCGCTCAGCCCGCCGTAAATCGTGTAGTCATAGGCGCTGAACTTGACCATGGCTTTCTGGCCCGGATGCAGGAACGCGACATCTTGCGGGCGGACTTTTGCTTCGATCAGCAGGTTGTCTTCCAGCGGCACGATTTCGACCATGTCGCTGCCCGGCTGGACCACGCCACCGATGGTGTTGACCTTCATCTGCTTGATCACGCCACGCACCGGCGACGTCACCGTGGTGCGGCTGACGCGATCGTCGATGGCGATGCTCGAGGCGGTGATTTTCGACAGGTCGGTGCGTTTCTCATTCAGCTCTTTGGCGGCCTCGGAACGGAAGGTCTGCTCGGATTCGTCGATCTTGCTGCGGATCTCGGCGATGGCCGATTCGGCGCGGGGAATCGCCAGCGTGGTAGCGTTCAGCGAACCGCGAATTTCCACGGCACTGCGTCTGAGGCGGAGAATTTCCACCGGTGACACAGCGCCGGTTTTGACCAGCGGTTCCGACATGTTCATCTCTTGCTGCAACAACGCGAGGCTGGAGCTGAACTGGCCTTGCTTGGAACGAAACTCCGCCAGTTCCTGGGTTTTCTGCCGCAGTTGTTCACTGAGGGTGCGCTGCTCGCTGGCCAGGCGGCGTTGGCGTTGCTCGTACAGTGAGCGTTCGTCCTCGGCGACTTGCGGCGCCTTGGCGATGACTTCAGCGGAGAGTTTGAAGGGGCGTCCCTCGGCCTCCGCTGACAGCCGTTCAACCTGCGCGGTCAGCGCGTAACGGTCGGCCTCGCTTTCGCCCTTGTTCGAGCGAAAGCGCGTGTCATCCAGACGCAACAGGGTGTCGCCCTTGCCGACCATCTGGCCTTCGCGAACGAAAATCTCGGTGACGATGCCGCCCTCAAGGTTCTGGATCACCTGAACCTTGCTTGATGGAATCGCCTTGCCTTCGCCCATGGTGACTTCTTCGAGCACGGCGAATTTGGCCCAGACCAGGGCGGCGATCAGCAGCGCTGCCGCCAGCCACACGGTGATCCGCGATTTGCGCGGCGAATCCTGCAACGCCGCGCCGGCGGTTTCCGGCATGAACTCGGCTTCGGCGCTTTTGCCGAAGCTGTCGAAGTAGCCGCGCTTGTTGCTATCGGAAGTAGCTGGCATGGCGTAACTCCTAGACCGCCGCCGAGCCGACACGGCCCTTGCGCAGTGCATCGATGACCGCTTCTTTCGGGCCGTCAGCGACGACCCGGCCGTTGTCCAGCACCAGCAACCGGTCCACCAGGCTCAGCATCGACGTGCGGTGGGTCACCAGCAGCAGGGTTTTGCCTTGCACCCAGCCATGCAGTTTCTGCCGCAGCGCATCTTCACTGCTGTAGTCCATGGCGCTGGTGGGTTCGTCGAGCAGCATGATCGGCGGATCGAGCAGTAACGCGCGCGCCAGCAACACCGCCTGGCGTTGGCCGCCGGATAGCAGTTGTCCGCGTTCGCCCACCGGTCGGTCGAAGCCTTGCGGGTGTTGTCGGGCCAGTTCGGTGACGCCAGTCAGTTCGGCGACTTCGAGCATGCGTGAATCGCTGATGTAACGCGCGCCCAGGGTCAGGTTGTCGCGCAGGCTGCCGGCCAGCAGCGGCAGGTCGTGGGCGACATATCCGATCTGCTGGCGCAGGTCAGCCACGTCCAGTTGGCGCAGGTCGAGGCCGTCGAGCAGTAACTGGCCTTGTTCCGCTTCGTAGAAACCCATCACCAATCGCGCCAACGTACTTTTGCCGGAACCGCTGCGGCCGATGATGCCGACCCGCTCACCGGCTTTCAGGCTGAAGCTGACCTCGCTCAGCGCCGGCGCATTCTGGCCGTTGTAGTGAAACGTCACGCCGCTGACGTCCAGTGCGCCTTGCAGCTGCGTGCGTTCCAGTGGCCGTTGTTTGCCGTCGCGTTCCTGCGGCAGTGCCATCAGCGCATCTGTGCTTTTCATCGTTAGTTGCGCTTGCTGGTAACGGGTGATCAGCCCGGCGATCTGGCCGAGCGGGGCGAGTACGCGGCTGCCGAGCATGTAAGTGGCGACCAGCGCGCCGACGCTGAGGTTGCCGGCAATGATGCTGTAGACCCCGGCCACAATCGTCGCCATCCCGGAAAACTGCTGGATGAACAGCGTGCCATTGGTGGCCAGGGCCGACAGGTTGCGTGCGTGGCTGTCGAGGCGGGTGAGGGCGCCGTGGGTGCTTTCCCATTTGTGCTGGCGCTCGCTTTCGGCGCCGCAGGCCTTGAGGGTTTCCAGACCGCCGAGGGTTTCGATCAGCACTGCCTGACGCTCAGCGCCGAGGCTCAGGCTTTTCTGCACGGTGTCACGCAGGCGCACCTGAATCGCCATGGCGAAGATGATGGTGATCGGAAACGCCAGCAGCGGAATCACCACCAGCCAGCCGCCGAGCAGGCCGATTACCACCAGCATCAACACCACGAAGGGCAAGTCGATCAGGCTGGTCAGGGTCACGGCAGTGAGAAATTCACGCAGGCCCTGGAAATCGTGAATGCTCTGGGCAAAGCCGCCGATGGTCGCCGGCCGCGCTTTCATCGACATGCCGGTGATGCGCTCGAACAACGTTGCCGAGAGGATCACATCGGTTTTCTTGCCGGCGGTGTCGAGCAGGTGCGCACGCACTACGCGCAGCACCAGTTCAAAACCGGTGCCGATCAACAGGCCGATCGACAGCACCCACAGCGTCGAGGTCGCCTGATTGGGCACCACGCGGTCGTAGGTCTGCATGACGAACAACGGCACCATCAGGCCCAGCAGGTTGATCAGAAAACTGGCGAGAATCGCATCGCTGTACAGCCATTTCGACAGTTTAAGGGTGTCGCGAAACCACGCATTTACCCGTGGCACCAGCGGCGCACGCAGGTCTTCGAGTTCGTGGCGCGGACGGGCGAACAAGGCCTGGCCGCTGTAGTGTGCGCTGAGCTCTTCGCGACTGACCCATTGTTCGCCGCCGTCGGCTTCACTGGGCAGCAGCAGGGCTTTGCCATCCTCGCCGAAGCGCCGCAGCACGGCAGTGCGGCCGTCGTTGAGCAGCAGCAGGATCGGCAGGTTCAGCGGCGAAATGTCTTTCAGGTCACGGCGCAACAACCGCGCCTGCAATCCGGCCCTCGCGGCTGCACGGGGCAACAGATCGAGGCTCAGGCGTTGTTTGTTCAGGGGCAGCCCGGCGCTCAGGCTGGCACGACTGACCGTGGCGCCATGCAGTTTGCAGAGGATCAGCAGGCCGTCCAGTAACGGATCGTCGAAGCTCAGGCGCGGATCGACCCCGGTGGCGCCGGGTTCCATGCTGGTCATAGTGATTGCCTCTGTTGAACGGGCTCGGTTATCGGATCGTTCCCACGCTCTGCGTGGGAATGCCTCTAGGGACGCTCTGCGTCCAGTGACGCGGAGCGTCACGGGCTGCATTCCCACGCCAGAGCGTGGGAACGATCAGAGATCGCAGCCTTCGGCAGGTCCTGCAGGATCTATTTCAACTCGGGCAGGCGCGCCTGGTTTTTCACTTCGGTCGTGGCAATCGCATCAGCCGGCAGCACCACGCGTTGCTTGCTCAGCAACTGGCCCATGTTCGCCAGCACGCGGTACATCGAGTATTCCTCGGTGTAGCGGATTTCGGTGTAGCGGCGGTTGGCGTTGTACAGCTCGTTTTCGCTGTCGAGCAGGTCGAGCAGGGTGCGTTGGCCGAGGCCGAACTGGTCCTGATAAGCGGCGCGCACGCGTTTGGTGGTTTCGGCGTATTCGCGGGCGGTCGGTGTCTGCTTCTTGGCGTTCTCCATGGCGTTCCAGGCCAGACGAATGTTCTCGTTGAGCTGACGCAGGGCGTTGTTGCGGATGTCCATCGCCTGGTTGATGTCGTGGGCATTCGCGGCCAGACGTGCCTTGTCGCTGCCGCCACGGAACAGGTTGTAGTTCATCACCACACCGACACGCCATTCGTTGTCGTGGCCTTCGTCGCCCTGCACGTTGTTGTTTGCGCCGACTGCTGCTTCGGCATCGAAGCGCGGGTAGAACGGCGACTTGGCCACTTCATACTGGCTCTCGGCGGACTGCACGTCAGCCTGGGCCGATTTCAGGTAAGGGTTGTTGTCCACCATGCTCTGCTGCGCTTCACGCAGGTCCGGCGGCATCTCACCGCGAGTCGAGGCCGGGGTTTCCAGCTCATCGGGCATGCGTCCGACCACGCTGTAGAAATTCGATTCGGCGTCGGCCAGATCGACTTCGGCGGTGTCGAGGTTGTTCTGCGCCAGTGCACGACGGGCAACCGATTGATCGGAGTCGGCGGTGCTGCCGATGCCGCGCTCGGTGCGCAGGCCGATCTGATCGTTGACGCGCAAGTGCGCCTGCAGGTTGTTCTTCGCCAGTGTCACCAGTTCCCGCCGCTTGAGCACTTCGAGGTAGACCTCGATGGTGCGCAGGGCCAGATCCTGCGCGGTGCCTTGCGCGTAGTAGGCGCGCGAGTTGGACACGCCCTTGGTGCGCTCGACCTCGTTGGCGGTGTTGAAGCCGTCGAAGATCATCTGCCGCAAGCGCAGTTCCGACTGGGTGTAGTTGAGAATTTCGGTGTTGTGATTACCGAAGGCGCGGGTGTTGGTGTTGTCGCTGTAGCCACGCCCGTAGGCAGCGTTCAGATCGACTGACGGATAAAACCCGCCCTTGGCCACTTTCACCTGCTCATCCGCAGACAGGCGGGCGTCCACGCGCGAAGCCAGCTCCGGATGGGTGGCGATGGTGCTTTGAATCGCCTCGGTGAGGTTCATCGCCTGGGCTTGGGAAGTGCAAGCCATGGCCAGCAAAACCGCGCTGCAGAGGGGGGTTAGAACGCGCATGGGTGCATCTCCCTGGATCTCAATGTTGTGTTACCGTCGCCAAATATTTGACGTAAATTTAGGGTGTAAGCGTTTCACTCTTGTAACAACAGAGCTAAGAACATCCTAGAGCGTAGCTAAGAAAAAATTTTCATAAGGTTTATTCCAAAAAAAACTTATGCGGTTTTTCAAAAGCAGCACATTGTTCAGCTCGAAAGCCTTTGTTTTATGCGCTTTAGGGAGCTCGAAAAGGCTTGAGGAAAGTTCCATTCACTTTGCGAGACACTGCGAAGTACTGCTGAAGGGGAGGGACGCGTAACGGCGAATGAGCGACAGATTTTTGTCACTCGGGTGATTCACCGCCGTTACGTAGCGCTAGTGGGTCGATGGATTGAACAGGGTTGGCAAGTGCTTGATAGCGCTGACAATTCGTTTCAAACCGGGCCTGCGAAACGAACTGTCGAGGGTGCGAGCGTCGCCCCCGGCAACCCGATTGAGCCATGGGCTGCTTCGCGAACCTGTGCCGACGGTGGTCGGCAGCGGAGGATTTCACATGGCAGCGCTCATCGGTACGGTCACAAAAGTCATTGGTCAGGTGTTCGCTCAGGCGAGCGACGGCATCAAGCGTCCGCTGTTCGAAGGCGATCGTTTGTACGCTGGCGATCAACTGATCACCGGCGCGGAAGGCGCGGTGGCAGTGAAACTGCAAAACGGCGAGGAATTGACCCTCGGCCGGGGCAGCAGCATCACCATGACCGGGCAATTGCTGGCCGACCAGGCTGTCCCGGTGAACGTCGACGAAGCGCAGACCCCAAGCCAGGCGCAACTGACCGATGTCGAGCAGATCCAGCAAGCCATCGCCGCCGGGGAAGACCCGAGCAAAACCGCCGAAGCCACCGCGGCCGGCCCCAACGCGCCCACCGGCAATACCGGTGAACTGGGCGGCGGGCACAGCTTCGTTCTGCTCACCGAAGTCGGCGGCCGAGTCGATCCGATCATTGGTTTCCCTACCGCCGGCTTCAACGGTATTCCCGAATTTCCCGAGTATCGTCGCGACGCGGACATCGACAATGGCGACGACACGCCAGCGTCGGTCGTGGTGCCACCGCCACCGGTGAACAACCCGGTCATCCTCAACGGCCTCAATGGGGCGGATGGCGAACTCAACCTCAATGAAGCCAATCTGCCTGACGGTACAGCGGCCAATCCAGGCGCGCTGACGCAAAGTGGCAGCTTCACGGTCTCGGCAGCGGATGGTTTGAACAGCCTGAGCATCGGCGGCATCAACGTGATTGTTGGCGGCGTGCCGATCGGCTTTCCCCAGTCGATCACCACGCAACTGGGCAACACCCTGACCATCACCGGTTACAACGCGGCGACCGGCACGGTCAGCTACAGCTACACCCTCAACGGCAACGAAACCCACGCGGCCGGCGACAGCGTGAATAATCTCAGCGAACAGTTCACCGTGATCGCCACCGACAGCAATGGCGACAGCGCCACTGGTACCCTCGACGTGAACATCACCGACGACGTGCCCAAAGCGTTTGACGACGCCAACGGCATTGCCTCGGAAACCTTGCTGACCCTGACCGGCAATGTCCTCACCAACGACATCCAAGGCGCCGACCGCGTACCCACCGGACCGGTCACGCCCGGTACATTCACCGGTACTTACGGCACCTTGGTTCTGAACGCCGACGGCACCTACACCTACACGCTCAATACCAGCGATGCCGATTTCAAAGCCTTGACCGGCGGTGGCAACGGCACAGAGACCTTCGCCTACACCATCACTGATGCCGACGGCGATAGCAGCAGCGCCAACCTCGTTCTGCAGATTCACAACAACGATGATCCAGTCACCATCGATGGCCTGAACGTCGCTGGCGGCGAGCTGACGATCTACGAGAAAAATCTCAGCGACGGCAGCGCCCCGGACGCCACTGCGCTGACACAAAACGGCACGTTCACCATCACTGCACTGGACGGCGTCACCACGCTGACCGTCGGCGGCATCGCCGTGGTGACCAACGGCGTCGCCGCAGGCTTCCCGCAATCGATCACCACGCCGCTGGGCAGCACGCTGACGATTACTGGTTTTAACGCTGCAACCGGTGTGGTCAGTTACAGCTACACCCTGGCCGACAACGAAGCACATCCGAACGCCGACGGCGCGAACAATCTGCCTGAGCAGTTTGCCGTGACCGTGGTCGACGATAACGGCACAACCGCCACCGGCACGCTGGATGTAAACATCGTCGACGACCTGCCGAAAGCGAACGACGACAGCAACGGTACCGCATCAGAAAGCCAACTGACCCTGACCGGCAACGTCCTGACCAACGACGTGCAAGGCGCCGACCGCGTACCCGCCGGTCCAGTCACGGCCGGTACATTCACTGGTACTTACGGCACCTTGAGTCTGAACGCCGACGGCACTTACACCTACACCCTGAATACCAGCGATGCCGATTTCAAAGCCTTGACCGGCGGCGGTAACGGCACTGAAACCTTCGCCTACACCATCACCGATGCCGACGGCGATACCAGCACTGCCAATCTCGTATTGAACATCCACAACAACGACGATCCGGTGCTGCTCAATGGCCTCGACGTCAACGGCGGCGAACTTACCGTCTACGAAAAAAACCTCAGCGACGGCACCAGCCCCAACACCCCGGCGCTGACCCAGAACGGCACTTTCACCGTCAGCGCTCTCGATGGTCTGCAGACCCTCACAGTCGGCGGCATCGCGGTGATCACCAATGGCGTGGCCGCAGGCTTCCCGCAATCAATCGTCACCCCGCTGGGCAGCACCTTGACCATCAGCGGTTATGACCCGACGACCGGCGTGGTCAGCTACAGCTACACCCTGGTCGACAACGAAGCCCACTCGACTGCCAGCGGCGCCAACAGCCTCACCGAGAACTTCGACGTGGTGGCGACTGACACCGATGGCAGCACCGCCAGCGGCCAGATCAACGTCAACATCGTTGATGATTTGCCGACCGCGCATGCGGACGCGGCTTCGGTGGCCGAGGGTGGCACCGTCAGCGGCAACGTACTCAACAACGATGTCGGTGGCGCTGACGGCCCGGCGGTCACCGGTGCAGTGGTTGGCGTGCGCGCCGATGCTGACACCTCGACTTCGGCCATCGGCGGGCTCAATTCGCAGATCAACGGCACCTACGGCTACCTCACGCTTGATGCCAACGGTAACGCCGTTTATCACAGCAATCCGAACACGGTGAACGGCCCGGGCGCGGTGGATGTGTTCACCTACACCGTGCGCGATGCCGACGGTGACGAAAGCACCACGACCATCACCATCGACGTCTATAACAGCTGCCTGAAAGCGGTCAGCGACACTGACGTCACCGTCTACGAAAAAGCCCTCGACCTGAACCAGGATGGCCAGGATCTGGCGGCGGGCAGTGTGGTCGGCAGCGATCCGAACAGCACCGGCGAAACCGCATCCGGCACGCTGGTCGGCTCGGTCACCGGCGCGGTCGGCGCGATCAGCTATGCGCTGGTCGGCAGCGCCACCGGCAATTACGGGCAGATCGTCCTCAACGCCAATGGCACTTACACCTACACCCTGACTTCGCCAGCGACCACTACGCCGCACGCTGACGATGGCGCCAACAGCCTGAGCGAAACATTCACCTATCAGGTCACCGATTCGCTGGGCAATGTCGTCACCAGCACGATCGTTGTGAGCATCGTCGATGACGTGCCGAAGGCGCTGAATGACAGCAATGCCGACAGCGCAACAGAAGCCCAGGTGACCCTGACCGGCAACGTCCTCGACAACGACGTGCAGGGCGCCGACCGCGTCGCCAGCGGCCCGGTAACCGCCGGTACTTTCACTGGCACTTACGGCACGCTGGTGCTCAACGCCAACGGCACTTACACCTACACGCTGGACGCCAACGACGCCGATTTCAAAAACCTCCAGGGCGGCGGCAACGGCACGGAAACCTTCGCCTACACCATCACCGATGCCGACGGCGACACCAGCACCGCCAATCTGGTGCTGAACATCCATAACAACGACGATCCGGTGTGCCTCGACGGCCTCGACGTGAAGGGCGGCGAAATCACCGTCTACGAGAAAAACCTCGGCGACGGCAGCAGCCCCAATACGTCGGCGCTGACCCAGAGCGGCAGCTTCACCGTCACTGCGCTTGATGGCCTGCAAACCCTCACGGTCGGCGGCATTGCGGTGATCAGCAATGGCGTCGCCGCCGGTTTGCCGCAATCGGTGGTCTCGCCATTGGGCAGTACGTTCACCATCACCGGTTACGACCCGGCCACCGGAGTGGTCAGCTACAGCTACACCCTGGTCGACAATGAAGCTCATCCGAACGCCAACGGTGCCAACAGCCTCAGCGAGAGCTTCGACGTGGTCGCCACTGATACCGATGGCAGTACCGCCAGCGGCCAGATCAACGTCAACATCGTCGATGATTTGCCGACTGCGCATGCGGACGCGGCTTCGGTGGCGGAGGGCGGCAGCGTCAGCGGCAACGTACTCAACAACGATATCGGCGGCGCGGATGGCCCCGCGGTTAGCGGCGCAGTGGTCGGCGTGCGCGCCGGTGCCGACACTTCGACATCGGCCATTGGGGGGTTGAATTCGCAGATCAACGGCAGCTACGGTTACCTCACCCTCGACGCCAACGGCAATGCCGTTTATCACAGCAATCCCAACGAGGTGAACGGCCCGGGCGCGGTGGATGTTTTCACCTACACCGTGCGCGATTCCGACGGTGACGAAAGCACCACCACCATCACCATCGATGTGCACAACAGCTGCCTGATCGCCGTCAGCGACACTGACGTCACCGTCTACGAAAATGCTCTGGATCTCACCAAAGATGGCCAGGATCTCGCCCCCGGCACAGTCACCGGCAGCGAACCGGGCAACACCGGCGAAACCGCCAGCGGCACGCTGGTCGGTTCGGTCAGTGGCGGCAGCGGCGCGATCACGTACACCCTGCTCGGCAACGCCACCGGCAGCTACGGGCAACTGCAGCTCAACGCCGACGGCACCTACACCTACACGCTGACCTCGGCACCGAAAACCGCGCCGAGCGCCAACGACGGGCCGAACACGCTCAGCGAAACGTTCACCTACAAAGCCACCGATGCGCTGGGCAACAGCACCACCAGCACCCTCGTGGTCAACATCGTCGACGACATACCGAAAGCCGTTGCCTCGGATCGCTCGGTTACCGCAGTGGAGATCGATTCCAACATCCTCATCGTCCTCGACATCTCCGGCAGCATGGCCGACCCCTCTGGCGTGCCGGGCCTGTCGCGGCTGGCGCTGGCCAAGCAGGCCATTGGCGCCTTGCTCGACAAGTACGATGATCTGGGCGATGTGAAAGTGCAGTTGGTGACGTTCAGCAGCAGTGCCGCCGACCGCACCACGGTGTGGGTCGATGTCGCTACTGCCAAGACATTGCTCGCCGGCCTCAACGCCGGCGGCGGCACCAACTACGACGCCGCCGTGGCGGTGATGCAGACCGCGTTCAACACCTCCGGCAAACTCACCGGGGCACAGAACGTCGGCTACTTCTTCTCCGACGGCAAGCCCAACGAGGGCGACATCGGCGCGGCTGACGAAGCCGCGCTGAAAAACTTCCTCGACGCCAACAACATCAAGAACTATGCAATCGGTCTGGGCAGTGGCGTGAGCAACGCCAACCTTGATCCGCTGGCGTACGACGGCATCAACCACACCAACACCAATGCGGTGGTGGTCACCGATCTCAACCAGCTCAACTCGGTGCTCTCCGGCACTGTGCAGGGCGCGCCGGTCACCGGTTCGCTGCTGGGCGACGGTGGTTCGTTCGGCGCCGATGGCGGTTTCATCAAGTCGATCGTGGTCGACGGCACCACCTACACCTACGATCCGAAAGCCCTCAGTGGCCAGGGTTCGTTGACCGCGAGCGGTGGCGCCAACCACGGCACTTTCAATACCGCCAACAACACCGTCAGTATCGCCACCAACAACAGCGGCACGCTGGTGGTCAACCTCGACACTGGCGAATACAGCTACACCTCGCAGAAAACCACCGCAGTGGTGATCACCGAAAACATCGGTTTCACCGTCAGCGACAACGACGGCGATCTGGCCAGCTCCACCCTGACGGTAAAAGTGATTCCCAACGCGCCACCGGTGGCGATGGACGATCACGTCATCACCAACGTGCTCTCGGGCAACATCGTGGTGCCGGGCGAGCTGTTGCTGGCCAATGACAGCGATCCGAACGGCGATGCGCTCAACGCCACACCCACCAGTTTCAATACTGGTTGGGTTTCGAAAGCGGCGGACTTCACCGGCACCGGCCTGATCGGTTTCACTGGGCAGAACAATAATGCGGCCAACCAGAACCTGGCCAACGTGCGCAGCGCCTTCAGCGCCAATGCCGCGACCATGACCGCCGTGCTGGTGGTCAGCGGTTATCTGGGCATGGTGAGCAACAGCAATGCCAACGATGAAGACCGCATTACCGTCAATCTGCGTCAGGGCGAAACCCTCAATCTGGATCACCATCTGGGTGCCGGTAAGATCAGCATGGAGTATTCGCTCAACGGCGGTGCCTGGATGGCGCTGGCGGACGGCCAGACCCTCAGCGCCTCGGCGGACGGCGTCTACCAGATTCACATCACCAACATTGGTAATGGTGGCGGCAACCCGAACGCGGCGGAAAACTACCAACTGACCATGACCCTCAACTATGCGGGAGCCCACGACATCACGCCGGACTACCACGGCACCTACACCGCCAACGATAACCACGGCGGCAGCGACACGGCCAACGTCAGCATCAGCTATCAGGACGGCCTCACCCTGACCGGCACTGCTGGCGACGATGTGTTGGTAGCGGGCAGCGACAACAACGTGATCAACGCCGGCGACGGCAATGACGTGCTCAGCGCCGGCTCCGGCAATAACGAAATGCACGGCGACGGCGGCAACGACTTGCTCTACAGCGGTGCCGGCAATGACCTGCTCGACGGCGGCACTGGCAGCGACACCGCCAGCTACGCCCACGCCACGGCCGCTGTCACCGTCGACCTCGGCCTGCTCGGTGCGCAGAACACCCTCGGCGCCGGCACCGACACGCTGACCGGCATCGAAAACCTACTCGGCTCGAACTTCAATGACAGCCTCACCGGCGACGGCAACAACAACGTGATCAACGGCGGCCTCGGCAACGACTTTCTCAACGGTGGCGCTGGCGATGATCTGCTGATCGGTGGCATGGGCAACAATACGCTGACGGGCGGGGCAGGGGCCGACACCTTCCAGTGGCTCAAGGGCAACAGCGGCCACGACCTGATCACCGACTTCACCCCCGGCACCGACAAGCTCGACCTGTCACAACTGCTGCAAGGCGAAAACGCCAGCACCGCGTCGCTCGATGACTACCTGCACTTCACCGTCAGCGGCAGCGGCGCCTCGGTGATGACCAGCATCGACGTCAGCGCCATGGCCGGCGCCACGCCGAACCAGACCATCGACCTTGCCGGCGTCAACCTTGCCAGCCACTACGGTGTGACACCGGGGGCGGGCGGCATGGTGGCTGGAGGGCATGACACGGCGACGATCATCAGCGGCATGCTCAATGATCATTCGTTGAAGGTGGATACGGTGTAAGCGCCGTCTGAAACAAAAAAACCGCCGTCCAGCTCATAGGGACGGCGGTTTTTTTCTGCCTGATGGTACTGCGTTACTCACACGTCAGTCTTCGCGAGCAGGCTCGCTCCCACAGTGGAAGGAGTTGCAATGTGGGAGATCATCGACAGGTGAATACCTGCTCACTGCTAACGGCATGTGTCAGGATTTGCGCAACGTCTTCTGCCGCACAATATAAACCGTCACCAGCACCGCACTGGTCAGCATGAACCCCCGCGCCCAAACCAGCGGCACCAGATAACACGAGAACAGAATGCTCACCCACATCAGCCCGATCGCATAGACCTTGCCCTTGAGCGGAATACCGTTGCCTTCGAGGTAGTCGCGAATCCATGGCCCGAGCCGTGGGTGCTCGACCAGCCATTGATAGAAACGCGGAGAGCTGCGCGCGAAGCAGGCCGCGGCGAGCAGGAGGAAGGGGGTGGTGGGCAGGACCGGCAGGAAGATGCCGATCACCCCCAATGCGACGCTGAGCCAGCCGATGGCCAGCAGCACGTAGCGCAACATCAGGGGGCGGTTGCCTATGGGGTTGTCCATAGGCCGGATCTTAGTGGTGGCGTGGCTTGAGGATCGCCGGTTTTTCGTCGGGTGCCTGGCACAGCAGGTACAGCGCGGTCAGGGCTTCCGGGATCTGCACGATCATGTCGTCCATCAGGTTGGCGTCCTTGGCGATGTCTTCGAACTCAGGCTGCTCGTCGAACAGGCCGGAACCGACCATGATCGGCAGGAGCATTTCGCTGACTTCTTCTTCGGCGGTTTCGAACCAGGCCGCTTCGCGCAGGAACACGCCTTCCATGAAACCGATGCACCAGCCACGCAGTTCGGAGTCGTCCGGCTCTTCGCCCAGATCCAGTTCGCACGGCAATTCGAATTCTTCATCCGAGGCCAGTTGGCGAGCGATGTGCGCTTTGAGGCCGATCAGCGTGGCTTCGATTTCGGCGCGCTGGGCTTCGTCGGCGTAATGCGGCTCTTCGGCGAACAGCGCGTCGATCCACTCGCGCTCCGGAACGTCTTCGGAGCAGATCGACAGCGCGGTCAGGTAACCGTGGGCGGCGACGTAATCCAGCGCCTCGTCGTGCAGCTCGTCGGCGTCGAGGAAGACTTGCAGGCGGGTCAGTTGCTCAGCGAAGGACATTACGGGGCTACCTTGGGGAATAAACAATGCGGGAATTCTAGGCCTTCTTGCGCGCTCTAGCCAGCCGCTTGGCAGATTTGCCCGAATTACCGGCCTTACTGGGAAGATGAATAACCCTGTGGGAGCGAGCCTGCTCGCGAAGGCGGTGTATCAGGCACTTTTGCATCGACTGACAGGTCGCTTTCGCGAGCAGGCTCGCTCCCACAGGGTTCGGTGTGAGGTCAATAGCAGAGTGAGTCTTCTCAGCGGCGCCCTCTGTGGCGAAGGCCTCGGGTATACTGCCGCGTTTTGCGATCCCTGCCGGCGCTGCGCTGGTCATGCAATGTGTTCTTACGTTTTGTTTAAGCAGCCGAGGCTGCTCTGAACCAGCCTGAGCAGGGATGTATCGGTAGATTTTTGGAGTTTTTATGCTCGAACAGGCTCAACGCGTCCTCAAGGACATCTTCGGCTACGACAGTTTCCGTGGCCGTCAGGGTGCGATCATTGAGCGCGTGGCCAGCGGCGGTGATGCGCTGGTGCTGATGCCTACCGGTGGCGGCAAGTCGTTGTGCTTCCAGGTGCCAGCGCTGTTGCGTGAAGGTCTGGCGGTAGTGGTATCACCGCTGATCGCACTGATGGACGATCAGGTCGCCACCCTTGAAGAACTGGGCGTCGCCGCCGCTGCGCTGAACTCCACGCTGAGCGCCGAGCAGCAGCGCGACCTCGCTCTGCGCATCAAGCGCGGCGAAGTGAAAATGCTCTATCTCGCACCGGAGCGTCTGGTCCAGCCGCGCATGCTGGCATTCCTGCAAAGCCTGGAAATCGCCCTGTTCGCCATCGACGAAGCGCATTGCGTGTCGCAATGGGGCCACGATTTCCGCCGCGAATACCTGCAACTGGGCCAATTGGCAGAGCTGTTCCCCAACGTTCCGCGCATTGCCCTCACCGCGACCGCCGACAAGCGCACCCGCGAAGAAATCGTCGATCGCCTGCACCTGCAGAACGCCGAGCGCTTCCTGTCGAGCTTCGACCGCCCAAACATCTTCTATCGCATCGTGCCCAAGGAGCAGCCGCGCAAACAGTTGCTGGCGTTCCTGGCCGAGCGGCGCAGCGATGCCGGCATCGTGTATTGCCTGTCGCGCAAGAAGGTCGAAGAGGTTGCGGCGTTCCTCAGCGAGCAGGGCTTCCCGGCGCTGCCGTATCACGCCGGTCTGCCCAATGATCTGCGCGCCTATCACCAGAAGCGCTTCCTCAATGAGGAAGGCCTGATCATGGTCGCGACCGTGGCGTTCGGCATGGGCATCGACAAGCCCAACGTACGCTTCGTCGCGCACCTTGATCTGCCTAAATCCCTCGAAGCGTATTACCAGGAAACCGGGCGCGGCGGCCGTGACGGGCTGCCGGCGGATGCGTGGATGGCTTACGGTCTGCAAGACGTCGTGATGCTCAAACAGATGCTGCAGAACTCCGAAGGCGACGAGCGGCACAAGCGTCTGGAGCAGCACAAGCTCGACGCGATGCTGTCGCTGTGCGAAGAGACCCGCTGCCGCCGGCAGGCGTTGCTGGCCTATTTCGACGAAGACATGCCCGAACCGTGCGGGCATTGCGACAACTGTGTCGACGGCGTGCAGACCTGGGACGCCACCGAGCCTGCACGTCAGGCGTTGTCGGCGATTTTCCGCACCGGCCAGCGCTATGGCGTCGGTCATCTGGTCGACGTGTTGCTGGGCAAGGACAACGAAAAGGTGCGCAGCTTCGGCCATCAGCATTTGTCGGTGTTCGGCGTTGGCAAGGCGTTGAGCGAGAGCGAGTGGCGCTCGCTGTTCCGCCAGCTGGTGGCGCGTGGGTTGGCCGATGTCGATCACGAGGGTTATGGCGGTCTGCGCTTGAATGACAGTTGCCGGCCGCTGCTCAAAGGCGAAGTGAAGCTGGAACTGCGCCGCGACCTGAAACCGCAAGTCACCGCCAAAACCGGCAGCAAGAGCCAGGCCAGCCAACTGGTGCGCGGCGAGGAGCGCGAACAGTGGGAAGCCTTGCGCGCACTGCGGCGCAAATTGGCCGAAGAACACGGCGTGCCGCCGTACGTCATCTTCCCCGACTCGACGTTGTTGGAAATGCTCCGCAGCCAGCCGACGTCTCTGGCGGAAATGGCCCGGGTCAGCGGCGTCGGCGCGCGCAAGCTGGAACGCTATGGCGAAGCCTTCCTCGAAGTGCTCGGCGGCGAGGCGGAGGCGCCGAAGGTGGTCGCCGATGTCCGTCACGAGCTGATCACCCTGGCCCGCGCCGGCATGACGCCGCTGCAGATCGCCGGGCAGCTGCAGTGCTCGGAGAAAAACGTCTACGCCATGCTCGCCGAAGCCATCGGCAAGCAGCAATTGTCGCTGGAGCAGGCGCTGGACTTGCCTGAGGAGTTGATGGGCGAAGTGCAGGACGCATTCCTCGATGGTGAGGGCGAGTTGCCGTCGGTCGCTGAAGTGGCTGAGTTGTTTGCCGGGCGTGTGCCTGAAGGCGTGCTGTATTGCGTGCGGGCGGCGTTGCAGTCTGAATTCGAGATGTAATCTGGCCCTTTCCCTCACCCCAGCCCTCTCCCAGAGGGAGAGGGGGCCAACCGCGGTGTCTTGCGTCAGACATCGACCTGCAAGACCGAGTCGATTGTGGATTCACAGCGGATCGTTCAGCTCAGTGTATTTCTGCAGCATCCCCAATCAGTTCCCTCTCCCTCTGGGAGAGGGCTAGGGTAGGGGCTTTCGCAACGTACATCGACCAGGCAGGTCAAGCCGATTATGGATTCAACGAAGCGCTGTCAGGTCGGCGAATTTTCAAAACATCCCCCAATCGGTTCCCTCTCCCTCTGGGAGAGGGCTAGGGTGAGGGGCTTTTGATCTTTGCGCAGTTGTAACGATTCAGTACAGAGCGACTCTTGCCTATAACTGCCGCCCATGCTTAGCTGACTAATAATTAGATTTTCCGTATTTTCAGTCTAACCGTGAGTGTTTTATGCCGTTAACCGATCAACATCGCTTTGGTATGCAACTGGCCCAGATGTCTCGTGGCTGGCGTGCCGAACTGGATCGTCGTCTCGCCGGGCTGGGCCTGTCGCAGGCGCGCTGGCTGGTGCTGCTGCATCTGGCGCGTTTTGAAGAGGCACCGACCCAACGCGAACTGGCGCAGAGTGTCGGCGTCGAAGGCCCGACCCTGGCGCGCTTGCTTGATAGTCTGGAAAACCAGGGACTGGTGCAACGCCAGTCAGTGATGGAAGACCGTCGGGCGAAAAAAATCGTGCTCTGCGCACCTGCGCTGCCCTTGATCGAACAGATCGAAACCATTGCCACGCAGCTGCGCCACGAATTGTTCGAGGGCGTCGATGAGGCGGATTTGAAGGTGTGCATGCGCGTCCACGGTCACATTCTGGCCAACCTGGAAAAATCTTGAGGCACATCCCGCCAGTGATTTTTTGAGAGATCGCGCTGAGCCGACTATAAGAACTACTGGGCAATATCGTGTTCGTACCGGATGTGCGAACGCATAGAAACCGGTTTTGCTTATTTAAGGGATGCTCATGCTCGCAAGTCGGCACGTGCTGCGCGAGGGCGCCAAATGGCTGCTGCTCGCTGGCGTATTCAGCTATTCGACCTGGTCGATGGCGTTGGGGTTGGGCGAAATTACTGTTCACTCAGCCCTCAATCAGCCGTTCAAGGCCGACATCGCGCTGGTCGATGTCGGCACGTTGACGCAAAACGATCTCTCGGCCAGCCTGGCTTCGGCGGATGAATTCGGCCGGGCCGGCGTCGAGCGGGTGTTCTTTCTCAATGACCTCAAGTTCACCCCGATCCTGCGCGGCAGCCGCCAGATGATTCGGGTGACGTCCGGCAAACCGGTCAACGAACCTTTCCTGAATTTCCTCGTGCAACTCGATCAGCCCAACGGCCGTCTGCTGCGCGAGTACACGGTGCTGATCGACCCGCCGGGTTCGCCGGGCATCGTGCCCGCCACCGACGAGCCGGATCCGCGCCCGCAATCCTCTGAATTTCCAACCGTCGAACCGGTTACCGCACCGCCCCAGGCTGCCCAGGGCAAACGCACTGCCGCGCCTGTGCCGCCAACGCCAACGGCACGTGCCAACGATACGCAGGCCGAGCAGCTGGCCGCCAGTGTGCTGCTCACCCAGCAACTGCAAAAGACCCTCGACGAACAGAACCTCAGGCTGCAAGAGCAGCAAGTGCAAATAGCCGACGGCAAGAAGCAGATCGAGGAGTTGCAAACCCGTCTGGCCGAAGTGCAGAAGCCACCGCCACCACCCGTGGTCGCGCCGGCTCCGGCCGCGGCTTCAGCCCCGGTAGAGGCGGCAGACGATGGCGTGAACTGGCCGCTGCTCGGCGGACTGATATTGCTGCTGGGCGTGCTGGCTGCGTTGCTCATACGTCGCCGTCAGCAACGTTCGACAGCCGATGGCACGCCGACGCCGCTATTGCCTGTGAACGCCGAAGAAGACGTCGACGAGCCCGAGCTTCAACAATCTGTCGGTGCGCACGCGGCCGCCGATCATCGCGACGAGCCCGGTGCCGGCGACGTGCTTGAGGCCGTGGGCATCTATCTGGCCTACGGCCGACTCAGCGAAGCGGCCGGGCTGCTGCGCGATGCCTTGCACAAGGAGCCTGAACGCATCGATCTCGGTCTGCAGTTGCTGGAGGTTCTTGGGCGCCAAGGTGACAGTGGCGCTTTTGAACAGCAGGAAAACCGCCTGCGTGGCCTTGACGTCGATGACCGTGAACTGATTGAAATCCGCGCTCGCCATCCAAAACTGGCAGGCGCCGCACCGGCGGCATTTGCAGCAACGCCTACCGCACCCGAACTGCCCGTGGCCACGGCAGCGACCGCAGTCGCGCCGCTTGCAGCGTCGCCCAGCGCTCTCGAGGATGATTTCGAATTGAATCTGGGCGAGCTGTCGATGGATGCAAATTGGGATCTGAACGACAGCCGCGCTGATGCCGCCTCACCGCCGGTCGATGATCCGGCGCTGGGCACCAGCCTGTCGATGCTACCTGTCGATTTCGAACTGCCACAGGCTCAATCTGGCGAAGAAGCCGAGCTTGAATGGATCCCCGAACCCGACGCCCAGCCGCTCGACGACGACTTCCTCAATGAGTTCGGCGATCCCGAGCCGTCGCTGGTGCTGGAACCACTTGATCTGCAATCACCCGAGTCCACCGAAACCGACACCGAAGCCGCCGGCAAGCTCGAACAGGCGCAAACCTGTATCGACGACGGCGACATCGACAGTGCGATCGCGCTGCTCAATGAATTGCTCAAGGAAGGGGACGAGCCGTTGAAGCAAACCGCGAGGACGTTGTTGGCGGGGATACGCTGAGCGCCAACGGATTTCGTGTTCATCCGAGACCGCTATCGCGAGCAGGCTCGCTCCCACAATGGAATGCGCTCTATCCTGTGGGAGTGAGCCTGCTCGCGAAGGCGTCAGAACGTCTGCCCCAGATTCAGGTAAACCGCCTGCTCATCCGCATCATTCAACCCATAAGTGAAATTCAACGGCCCCAGCGGCGTGTCGAAGCCGATAAACACACTCGCGGCATTGATGTAGCCGCTGTCGAATTCATTGTCGTTGTTCCACGCCCGACCGCGCTCCAGCGAGGCGCCGGCGTACAGCGGGAAGTCCAGCGGCAGGTACGAGCGCGGCGTCAGGCGGCGGTAGTACACGGCGCGCATCAGGCTGACGTTCTGCCCGGACAGCGCATCCTCTCGGAACCCCGACAACTGCCGCGCGCCGCCGAGCAGGAAGCTCGAAGTCACCACGTTGGCATCGTCCAGCGTCCGACCGTAGCGCCCGCCGAGTATCAGCGTATCCGGCCCGTGGCTCATGGCCTTGTCGAAATTCACTTCCCATTGACGATAGCGCGTGTCCGAGCTCAGTCCCGGTTCGAATTGCGTAAAGGTCAGGCTGACGTCCTTGCCCTCGTGTGGAAAGTAGACGTTGTCCAGAGAGTCGTAGGAATACTTCACGGTGTAGAAGCCTTCGTTGAAACTTTCGCTCGGCAGATCCTGATCACCGATGCGCACGTCAGCCTTGCCCCAGGCCTGCCCAACGCCGAGTCGCACTTCACCGTTGTTGCCGATCTGCCGCCCAAGGTTGAGGCCGAAGCCGTAACGCTCGACGCGATACTGGGCGATCGGATCGTTATCTAGCACCGAGTCAACGTTCTGCGCCTCGAACGACCCATAGGGCGCGACGAAGTAGCGAGAGCCGACGTCCAGCGGCTGATAGAACTCGCTGTACAGCTCCTGCTTGTCGCCGATCTGCGCGCGGGTCAGCCATTCCGCGCCGAGGCGGTTAATGCCGTTGACGCGATAACTGGCGCCAAGATTGAAAGCACTGTCGCCGCGCATGTCGTCCGATAGATTCAAACCGACCCGCAAGTAATCGGTACCGCTGCGCTTGCCGCTGGCGCTGATGACCAGGGTGTGATCCTGGCCTTTATGCACCACGCGGTAACGCACTTGATCGAAGTAATCGAGGCCGTACAACGTGCCCATGTCCGAATGCAGGCGGCCCAGGTCCAGCGGCGCGCCGATCGGCTGGCGGATGTAATAGCGGATCACGTCATCGTCGACCTTCGAGTCATTTTCGACCCGGATCGCGGTGATGATCGGCGTGCGCTGACCAGGCTGGCGGGCGGCGTTCAATTCCGCGTCCTGGGGTTGAGTCGGCTTCAGCTGCGCCAGCCGCGCATCGAGGACCCGTGTGGCGCGGTAACCGGCGTCGATCATCTCTTGAGCCTTGCCGAAGTCGGTCACGCCGAACGCGGCCAGCGCAGGCTGGATCAACACGTCATTGGCATGCAGAGTCGCCAGTTGTTCTTCGGAGTTGCGCCGGGTCATCAGGGTGATCGACTGATTGAGCACATCGACCACCGTGGTCAGTTGCTTGCGGTTGCGCAGCGGCGTGCCGATATCGACGACGATGGCGATGTCGACGCCCATCTCCCGCGCGACATCCAGCGGGATGTTGTCGGTCATGCCGCCGTCCACCAGCAGGCGCCCGTCGAGCTCGACCGGGGCGAACACTGCGGGGATCGACATGCTCGCGCGGATCACTTGCGGCAGGTGGCCTTTGCGAAACACCACTTTTTCGCCATTGGCGATGTCGGTGGTTACGGCGCGAAACGGGATCGGCAGTTTGTCGAAGTCGCGGGTGTCGCTGGTGTGGGCCAACAGGCTTTCCAGCAGCAGTGCGAGGTTCTGGCCCTGAATCACCCCCAATGGCAGGCCGAGACTGCCGTCGTCGCGGAAGCTCAGTTTCTGTTTCACCAGAAAGTCGCGGTCGTCCTGCTTGCGTCGAAATGGCACGTCCTCACGCGGCGGGGCGTCGGACAGCGCCGCTTGCCAGTCGATGCTCAGGGCTAGTTTTTCCAGTTCATCGATCTTGTAGCCCGAGGCGTACAGCCCACCGACCACCGCGCCCATGCTGGTGCCGGCAATCGCATCGATCCTGATGCCTTGTTCTTCCAGCGCCTTGAGCACGCCGATGTGCGCCAGCCCACGCGCAGCACCGCCGGACAGCACCAGGCCGACTTTCGGTCGTGGCGCTTCACTGGCGTGAACCAGCAGGGGAAGGAAACCAAGCAGCAGGCAAAACAGCAAACGGCGCATTGTGAGTCTCGGGGCAAGCGGTAAAGCCGGCTATTATAGCGGCGCCCTCTGTCTCAGGAGTTTCAGCGATCATGACCGTCGCCAAAGCCGAAGTTGTCATCACTTATTGCACTCAATGCCAGTGGCTGCTACGCGCGGCGTGGCTGGCCCAGGAGCTGCTCAGCACCTTCGCTGACGATCTGGGCAAAGTGTCATTGGTGCCGGGCACCGGCGGGGTGTTTCACATCACCTGCGCGGGCGTGCAGATCTGGGAGCGCAAGGCCGACGATGGTTTCCCCGAGGCCAAGGTATTGAAGCAGCGAGTGCGCGATCAGATCGATCCTGACCGCGACCTCGGCCACAACGACCGCACTCAGTGAGAAGCGGCCTCGGCGGCGACGGTTTTCTTGTCGGCCGAGCCTGACATCCGCGCCGACACTACGATAGCGATGATGATCAACGCGCCACCGATGAGCATGCGCAGTGTCGGGGTTTCACTGAACAGCAGCCAGGCGAGGGTGATGCCGTAAACCGGCTCCATGGCGAACACCACCGCCGCGGTGCGCGCCTTGATTACCGCCAGACTGGCGACGAACAGGCTGTGCGCCACGCCCGTGCAAAACACCCCGAGCAGGGCGATCCACAACCAGTCCAGCGCTCGAACCTGACTCAACTGCGGTGCCGCGACCGGCAACAGACACAGCGCCACGACGACGTTCTGGCACAACGCCGCCTGCACCGCCGGGATGCGTCCGGAACTGGCGCGGTTGGTCAGCGACAGCAGGGAAAACAACAGGCCGGACAACACCGCCCAAAGGAGGCCGACGGTCGCGCCGCTGCCCAGATCAAATGCGGGCGTCACCAGCACCAGACCGATGCTGACCAATACCACCAGAACGATTTCATTGGGGCGGATGCGTTCGCGGAAGATCAGTCCTTCGAGAATCACCGTGAACGCCGGGAAACTGGCAAAGCCCAAGGTGGCGATGGCCACCCCGGCGATCTTCACCGATACGAAAAAACTCACCCAGTGCCCAGCCAGCAACACGCCGCTCAGCGCCAACCGTCGCCAGTCCAGCGCCTGTAGTTTTTGCCAGCCGCTCTGACTGGCAAATCGAGCGAAGAAGGCCAGCGCGAGCACGGCGAAGGCGGCGCGGCCGAACACTATGACCGCCGGCGATGCGGCAGCGAGTTTGCCGAACACACCGGTCAGGCCGAACATCAAAGCGCCAATATGCAGGGCGCCAAGGGCGGTACGCGGAGTCATTGCATTCCTTGAAGACAGAACAATTGCGCGCCAGTCTAAATCGCTGTCGCCGTCGCGTCTGTCATCCGATTCCTCAATTTTGAACGATGTGCGCTGTCACACGACTGACGCACGCCTGTCACGGTCGATTAACCGCGCGCGCGCAAGCTGGCGAAAACATCGCAGAGGGTTGCCCATGACCAGCGCCGAGCTCGCCCGACCCAGCCGCAAACAACGGGTGCGAACCCTGTGGATCTCCGATGTGCACCTGGGCACGCGGGATTGCCAGGCCGAGCACTTGTCGCAATTTCTCAAGGGCTACCACGCCGACAAGGTTTATCTGGTCGGTGACATCATCGATGGCTGGAAACTGCGCAGCGGCATGTACTGGCCGCAAGCCCACACCAACGTCATCCGCCGTCTGCTGACCATGAGCAAGCGCGGCACCGAGGTGATCTACGTCACCGGCAACCATGACGAATTCCTGCGGCGCTATTCGAAGCTGATTCTGGGCAATATCCAGTTGGTCGACGAAGCGGTGCATGTCACCGCCGATGGCCGGCATTTGCTGGTGATCCACGGCGATCAGTTCGATGTGATCACCCGTTATCACCGCTGGCTGGCGTTTCTCGGCGACTCGGCTTATGAATTCACCCTGACGCTCAACCGCTGGCTCAATCACTGGCGCGCGCGTTATGGCTATGGTTATTGGTCCCTGTCGGCCTATCTGAAACATAAAGTGAAGACTGCGGTGAGTTTCATCAGCGACTTTGAAGAAGCCATCGCCCACGAATGTGTGAAGCGCGGACTGCATGGCGTAGTCTGCGGGCATATTCACCATGCCGAGATTCGCAAGGTGGGCGAGGTGGACTACCTCAATTGCGGCGACTGGGTCGAATCGTGCACAGCGCTGATCGAGCATTGGGACGGCACGATCGAGTTGTATCGGCTGGCGGATGCCCAGGCGCGAGAGGCGGAATTGAAAGCTGCCAAAGTTGCCGAAATCGCCTGAGCGAAAAAGTACCCTGTGGGAGCGAGCCTGCTCGCGAAGGCGTAGTGTCAGACAAAACTTATGTGCCTGATACAGCGCTTTCGCGAGCAGGCTCGCTCCCACATGTGGTCTTAGGCCGGGCTGTGTTCATGCATCGCAGCCTTGTAGATCGAGTTCTTCGGCTGCGCGAACAGCCTTTCCATCATTGGCTCGAAGAAACTCAGCGGCAGCGTGTCATACGCCGGATCAAACGCCGCCGCGTCGTACTTGGCGCAAAATTCGGCAGTGGCCTGGAACTGCGGATGATCCTTGAATTGCTCGCGCAAATGCCGGTCCATGCCCAGGTGATGAAAGAAGTAATAGCCCTGAAAGATGCCGTGCTTCTCCACCATCCACAGATTTTCCGCACTCACGAACGGCTTGAGAATCGCTGCGGCGATGTCCGGATGATTATAGGAACCGAGGGTGTCGCCAATGTCGTGCAACAGCGCGCAGACCACGTATTCCTCGTCACGCCCGTCGCGAAAGGCGCGGGTCGCGGTTTGCAACGAGTGGGTCAGGCGATCCACCGGGAAACCGCCGAAGTCGCCCTCAAGCAGCTTCAGATGCGCGAGGATCCGCGACGGCAGCTGTCTGGCATAGGCACTGAAATCAGCGGCGATGATCGCCCAGTCTTCCTCGGTGCCGTCCTTCATATGGGTGAAGCGAGCATGGGCATTCATGTGCAGACCCTCATTCAGAACGCCACGCGACCGAGAATCATGTCGCGGTACATGACGAAATCGCCGAGCAGGCTGTATAGCGGATGCTGAAACGTCGCCGGGCGGTTTTTCTCGAAAAAGAAATGGCCGATCCAGGCAAAGCTGTAACCGGCCAGAGGTAGCGCGAGCAACAGCAGCCAGGCGCCTTTGGCGATGCTCAGGGCGAGAATGAAGATGACCAGAGAAGTGCCGATGAAATGCAGACGACGGCAGGTGCTGTTGCTGTGTTCGGCGAGGTAATACGGATAGAACTCGGCGAAGCTGTTGAACCGCTTGATGTTTTCCACGACCGCGCTCTCTGTGGTGATTGTTCTGGCGACAAGTTGTTCGGCGGGGAGCTTATTTGAGTCTAGAGTGATCATTGGCGTGGGCCAGTGACAATCGGCGCCACTTTAGTATCCTTCGCAAATAGGGCGGTTATCTGCAGCCCGTCATGTAAAAGAATAACAACCATGAGCGAACGAACGACTTCTGCAAGCTGGGCGATGGGGATTGTCAAAGCACTGGAGATGGACGGCCTGGATTGCCGGGTTCTGTTCAGGCAGCTGGGGCTGGATTTCAGTGCCTTGGAAGATCCGGATGCGCGCTTCCCGCAGGATTCCATGACCCGGCTCTGGCAGCGCGCGGTCGAGGTGTCCGGCAACCCGGCGATCGGCCTGAACATGGGCAAAGTGGTGCGCCCGGCCTCGTTTCATGTCGCCGGCTACGCGCTGATGTCGAGCAACACGCTGGCCGAAGGCTTCCAGCGTCTGGTGCGCTATCAACGCATCATTGCTGAAAGCGCTGACCTGAGCTTTCGCCTGCTCGACGAAGGCTACGCGCTGATACTCACCGTGCACGGCGATCATCTGCCGCCGACCCGGCAGAGCGCCGAAGCGTCACTGGCCTGTGCACTGGCGCTGTGCGGCTGGCTGACCGGGCGCCCGCTGCACCCGGTCAAAGTGTTGGTTCAGGGCGATCAGCCGATAAATCTGCAACCTTATAAGGAAGCCTTCCACGCACCGCTGGTGTTCAACGCGCCTTACGATGCGTTGATCTTCGAACGTGCTGACATGGAAGCACCATTGCCCACCGCAAACGAGGCCATGGCGCTATTGCATGACCGTTTTGCCGGGGAATATCTGGCGCGGTTTTCCGAAAGCCGCGTGACGCACCGGGCACGCCAGGTGTTGTGTCGTTTGTTGCCCCAGGGCGAGCCCAAGCGTGACACCGTGGCGCAGACGCTGCACCTGTCGCAGCGCACTTTGCAGCGGCGCTTGCAGGAGGAGGGCACCAGTTTCCAGCAATTGCTCGACGACACCCGGCGTGAATTGGCCGAACAATATCTGGCGCAACCGAGCATGACCTTGCTGGAAATCGCCTACCTGCTGGGCTTTGCCGACCCGAGCAACTTCTTCCGCGCGTTCCGCCGCTGGTTCGACACCACGCCCGGCGAGTACCGCTTGCGCCTGACGCAGGTGCCGGACGCGGTCAATGACGCCAGAACGCCGGAATACACAGCACAAACACCGTAATGATCTCCAGTCGGCCGAGCAGCATGCCGAACGACAGAATCCACTTCGCCGCATCCGGCAGCGTCGCGAAGTTGCCGGCCGGGCCGATGGTTTCGCCCAGACCCGGGCCGACGCCCGACACGGTGCTGGCGGCGCCGGTCAGCGCGGTCATCCAGTCGACCCCGAGCAGCGACAGCAGCAGGGCGATCACGCAGATGGTGATGGCGAAGAAAAACGAGAAGGTCAGGATCGAACGGACAATTTCTTCGTCGAGGCGGTGACCGTTGTACTTCTGCTTGATCACCGCGCGCGGGTGGATCAGTTGATTGAGGTTGGCCTTGAGCAGGATGTAGGCGACCTGGAAACGGAAAATCTTGATCCCGCCCGCTGTCGAACCTGAGCAGCCGCCGACAAAGCCCAGATAGAAAAACAGCATCAGCGAGAAGTTGCCCCACAGGCTGTAGTCACCGAGGGCAAAACCGGTGGTGGTGACTACCGAGGTCACGTTCAGCGCCACATGCCGTAGCGCTTCCAGCCAATGCAGCTTGGTGGTCCACCAGTACCAGGTGCCGAGCACCAGCCATGTCACCAGCAACATTGCCAGCAAACCCTGCACCTGTTGATCCTTGATCAACGCCCGGCGGTTGCCACGCAACGTCGCCACGTACAGGGTGAACGGCAGGCTGCCGAGGATCATGATGACGATCGCCACCCAGTGCACCGCCGGTTGTGTCCACTTCGCCAGCGACTGGTCAGAGGTCGAGAAACCACCGGTGGAAATCGCCGACATCGCGTGGTTGATCGCATCGAACGGGCTCATTCCCGCCCACCAGAACGCCAGGCTGCCGAGAATGGTGATGCCGACGTAGGCCGCCACGATCAGCCGCGCCACCATGTGCGAGCGCGGCATGACCTTTTCCGAGCGGTCCGAGGACTCGGTCTGGAACAGGCGCATGCCACCGATACGCAGCAGCGGCAGAATCGCCACCGCCATGCCGATAAAGCCGATGCCGCCGATCCAGTGCAGCAGCGAGCGCCACATCAAAATCCCCGGCGACATGTTGTCCAGGCCGTTGAGCACGGTGGAGCCGGTGGCGGTGATGCCGGACATGCTTTCGAAGAACGAGTCGGTGTAGCTGATGTGCTGGGTCAGCAGAAACGGCAGCGCGGCGAAGATGCACACCACCAGCCAGCTGCTGACCGTCAGCAGATACATGTCGCGCGGGCGCAGGTGGATGTGTTCGGGTCTGCCGGGTATCACCAGAGCGAGGCCGGCGACAAAGGTGATCATGCTCGCCCAGAGGAACGACGGCAGGTCGCTGGTGCGCTCGAAAATCACCAGCGTGGCCATCGGCACGACCATGGCCACAGCCAGGGTGATCAGGAAGATGCCGATGATGAAACCAATGATCCGTAAGGTCGGCAACGCCATGAAATCCGCTCGGGCTGGTGGGAGAAGGGCGCCATTCTACCTGTGGGGCAAGGCATGTAAACCGGCAGGCGCTGCGCAGATGAAGCTAGAATAGCCGCACATTTTTCAAAGGAGGTGGCCGATGCAGGCTCTCGACGCGTTGCTCAACCGTGTTTCCGTTCCCCGACTGGTCGAACCGGCCCCCACTGCCGAGCAGCGCGAAGCCCTGTTCGGCGCGGCCTTGCGTGCCCCGGATCACGGGCACTTGCAGCCGTACCGCTTTTTGACCGTCGAAGGCGCAGCGCGTGAGCAAATGGGCGAGTTGCTGGCCGAGGCGGCCCGCCAGCAGAGCGGCGAAGTCACCGAAGCGATGATCGACAAGGCCCGCAACGGCCCACTGCGCGCGCCGCTGGTGGTTGTGGTCATCGCGAAATTCCAGGAACACGTGAAATACCCGAAGGCCGAGCAACTGCTCACGGCCGGCTGTGCGGCCCACGGTATCTTGCTCGCGGCGTATGCGCAGGGGATTGGCGCGGTGTGGCGCACCGGGGATCTCGCGTACTCGAAGCATGTGGCCGAAGGCTTGGGGCTGGTGGAAGGCGAGGAGGTGATCGCGTTCCTCTACCTCGGCACACCGCAGAAAGAGCCGCGCGTGGCGGAGAAGGTTGATCTGGCTGAGTTCGTCAGCGCCTGGCCCGGTAAAGCCTGAAGATCAAAAGCCCCTCACCCTAACCCTCTCCCAGAGGGAGAGGGGACTGATTGGGGGATGCTTTGGAATTACACCGACCTGAGCGTCCTTCGCTGAATCCAGCGTCGGGATACCGGACGTCTGGTTTCTGCGAATCCATAAGGTCGATGCACAACGGCAGACACCTCGGTCGGCCCCCTCTCCCTCCGGGAGTGTATGTACCGGAGACATGGTGGACACATTTTCGGAGACATGGTGGACGGTTTTAGATCTTCTTACCTGCCGTCACGATCTGCAAGTTCAAGTCGATTCGAGCGACACGATGTCTACTCCAGTAGACATCGTGGATGCCGTCTTCCGTCGTCTCCCTGATCGCTATGCACCTGCCGTAAAAAGCCTTTCCGATCTTGTATTCCCGGTTTTTCCAGAAGATTTCACCTCCCACCTGTACCTTCCTGACCACATCTGCGTCGTTGTAATCCGGCTCCGCCGGTTGCTCCTGATATTCCCGTGGGCTGCCACTGTAACGAGTCGCCGGCACCGCCATGCCCAGCGCCTGATGAGGGCGCTTCTGGTTGTAGATGTCGCGCCAGGTATCAAACGCCCGTTGTGCGTCGTCGAGATCGGTGAAATACCGGCCTTGCAGGACTTCACTTTTCAGGCTGCGATGGAAGCGTTCCAGTTTTCCCTGAGTTTGCGGGTGATAAGGCCGGGAGTGGCCAACCTTGATGCCCTGGCTCATCAGCCAGACTTCCAGCGCGGTGTAAACGCCAGTCTGATCGCCCCATGGCGAGCCGTTGTCCATCGTCATGCGTAACGGCAAGCCGTAACGTCGAAACGCCCGCATTAGATGGTCCTGAACGGTTTGGCGCTGCTCATTGGCACATGCGGCAATACACAACGAAAAGCGTGAGTGATCGTCCAGTATCGTGAATGGATGGCAGCGTCCTTGGCTCAGGCCGAAGTGTCCCTTGAAGTCGATCTGCCATAGATCGTTAGGCGCTTCGTGCTCAAATCGGATAAATGGTTTGATCTCGGCAGCCTTTGGATCAACACGCGAATGACGCTGTAAAACCGCATGCACCGTGCTGACAGAGGGCATCACAGCGCCTTCGTCTTCCAGCACGCGCTTGAGCTTGCGGGCACCCCAAGCCTCGTATTGCTGACTCATGGTCAAAATTTGCTGCTCAACCTCTTCAGCACAACGTTTGGGTGATGTTTTCGGTCGCCGGGACTGATCGTGCAAGCCCTCTGCACCCGAGGTTTCAAACCTGTTGAGCCATTTGTAGGCAGTACTTGGGCTGATATTGAATCGACGGCAAAGCTGCCGAACATTCGACCCTTCTTGCCGAGCTAAACGCACAAACTCTGTACGAAGTTGCATGGTGGATGCCTCTTGCCAGGACACAGGTCATCTCCTTGATGATGAGCAATGTGCCTATTAAAAAGTGTCCACCATGTCTCCGAACACCTGTCCACCATGTGTCCGGTACATACAGGGAGAGGGCTGGGGTGAGGGGCTTTTCAGGGCTGGACCACGACTCCCGGTACCAACGGCAATTCCAGACTCGCCACAAAGCCGCCCTGCGGATGATTGGCCAGCGTCAGCGTGCCGCCATGCCGTTCTGCCGCCCGTTTGGCGATCGCCAGCCCTAGGCCATGCCCGGCAGCGGTCTGCCCCGGCGCCCGGTAGAACGGCTCGCCCAACTGACTCAGATGTTCGGTCTGCACCCCCGGCCCGTGGTCGCGCACGCTGATGACAATCCGCTCTCCCTGCCGCGCAGCCTGCAATTCGATCGGCTGATCGCTCGGGTTGAAGCGCTGGGCGTTGCGCAGCAGATTGTCCACGGCGCGCTCGATCATCGTTGGCCAGCCTTTGAGATTCAACTGCGGCTCGGCTTGCAGGCGCACGGTCTGCTCGGGGGAGCTGAGCTGCGCATCCTTTTGCAGCGTGGCGAGCAACGCATTCAGGTCCACTTCTTCAGCGCTGGCGTTGTCGGCATCGACTCGCGCCAGCACCAGAATTTCACTGATCAACGCCTCCAACCGGTCGCATTCGCGGGTCAGCCGTGGCCACAGTTTCTCGCGCTCTTGCGGGTTGGCACGCTCGGCCAAAGCCAGCGCGATGCGCAGGCGCGCCAGTGGTGAGCGCAGTTCGTGGGAGACATCGCGCAGCAACTGGCGCTGACTGCCGATCAGACTTTGCAGGCGCGCGCCCATGCGGTTGAAGTCGGTAGCCAGCACGCCGAATTCGTCACGGCGGTTGGCCAGTTTCGCCAAGCTGTTCTGCTGATATGTGGTCTGCCCCAGATCATGCACCGCGCCGCGCAAGCGACTCAGTGGGCGGGTGATGGAGAAAGTCACGAGCAAACTGAACAGGGTCAGCACCACCAGCGCGATGCCCAGCGCACTCAGCGGCCAGAGCAGACTTTCGCGGTGCCAGGCGTCGAGTTCGGGGTGCGGGATGCGGTAGATGAACAGGTAGGTATCACCGGTTTTTTCACTGGTGATCTCGTCGGTCAGACGCCGCCACGGCAGGCGGCGGTCATCGTTGTTCTGCCGCGCTTCGAATGCTGCGGCGCGGCGCGGGAAGGTACCACGCACCACCGGATCGCCGGTTTCGTTGAGCACCTGAACGTCGATGTGATACTGGCGTTTACGTTGTTCGAGAATGTCCTGCGCGGCTTCTTCGCCCTGGGTTTCGTAAGTCTGCGTCCATTCTGCCGCCAGCGTGTTGAGGCCGGGATGGCGGCTGAGAATCCATGCGTCCTGATTGAGCATGTGCCCGAGCAGGATCGACAGCCCGGCTACCAGAGCGATGGCCAGCCAGAAGCTCGCAAGAATCCGCCAGAACAGTGAACGCACAGAAACTCCTCGAAAATCACACCGTTCAAATGTGGGAGCGAGCCTGCTCGCGAAGACGTAGTGTCAGGCAATCCATCCCTGGCTGATACACCGCCTTCGCGAGCAGGCTCGCTCCCACATTCGATTTGAATGGAACAGGCCCGACGAGGTGAGTCGTCGGGCCCAGGGTCAAGCCATTATTGCGCCTTTTGTGCCTGCTGCGCTTTCCAGGCCTTGAACTCGGCCCATTCGGCACGGCGTTCGGCGCGTTTCTTCTGGATTTCGTCGAACTGCTTCTGTTGCTCGGGCTTAAGCAGTGCACGGACATCGGACTCGGCTTTCTTGTGGTTGGCCGCGATCTCGTCCTTCATGGCTTTCTGGTCGGCCGGCGAGAGTTTTTCCAGGTACTTGTCGACCACCTGCTTACGCTCGTGCATCTGCTCGCCCATGATCTTGCGAATCTGCTCGCGCTGTTCGCGGGTCAGGTCGAGCTGGCTGTACGGGCCTTTGCCGTGCATGCCACCGTGCATCTGACCACCGTGGCGCGGGCCATCCAGCGGACCACCGAGCGGACCGCCATCTTGCGGCATGGCCATGGCCACGGTTGGCAGAGCGGCAGCGAACATCAGAGCGATAAGAGTCTTGCGCATGGTGTATCTCCTTGTCTCGTTCCCGGTACGTTCCGGATGAGTGCAGATTACGCAGATCAAGGTCAGCGGCGGTCAGCGCAGCGTAAAGCTTCGGTAAAGACGTTTCGTGCCCGGCCTTACACATACGCTGTGCAGGAGGTGCTGAAGGCTGCGATCTTTTGGATAATGCACGGGCCGAGGCTGTGATCACTCATTTAGACGGTATTGTCGTTCAGCAAAAGAACAACGGCTGCGTGCCTTAGCAAAGCGAATACCGAGATTTCCTATGACAAATAAAACGTTTACCAGGCAAGTTGGCCCGTGGCTGATGGCAGCTTTATCGGTCAATGCGATTTTTTTGGCATTCCTGATTTTTGATCATGGTTCGCAGGGGCACGATATGAAGATGATCAAAACTAAAGAACCGTTACTGATCGAGGGTCCAAACGGCGACGAGAATTACTACGTGCTGCCGCAGGGTACTACGCTATATCACGATAAAAGCTTTCCTGAAGGGCATGATCGTTATGTGATGTATCTCAACCATAAGGGTACGGTTGCCCACGAAGAAGTACCGATGAAGCCTGAGTACGGCGGTTCTTTCATTGATCCGCTCTGGCTGGCAAATGTTGATGCGAATACTTTGCAAGAAATTTTCAAGCGTTTTCCACTTTCCAAAAAAGACATTGCCGCTGCCATTAAGGCCAACGAGATAACCAAGTACGATTTGGCCGACATTATTCGTTCGATGCCCGATTAACCACTGCAAAGCCACCGACGGCTGCATTCCCATAGAGTGCGTGGAAATCAGATACCCCTGTAGGAGTGAGCCTGCTCGCGATGGCGGTGTGTCAGACCAGAACGTGTTGACTGACACACCGCCATCGCGAGCAGGCTCACTCCTGCACGGCGCAGGTCTTATAGGCTGTAGTAGTAACCCCGACTCCGCAACGCAACGATCCGCGGCCGTCCGTCCGGGTGAGGGCCGATCTTCTTGCGCAAGTTGCTGACATGCATGTCGAGGCTGCGGTCGTACAGGGTCAGCTTGCGGCCGAGGGCCAGTTGCGCCAGTTCCTGTTTGTCCAGCGGCTCGCCGGGCTGCTTGAGCAGGGCTTCGAGCAGGCGGCTTTCGGAAACGGTCAGGGTCAGTTCTTTTTCGTCGATGCTGACTACGCCGCGTACCGGGCTGAAACTCAGATCACCCAGCTCAAGTTGCGTCGATACGGCGGCGGGATGGCTGCGGCGCAACACGGCGCGCAGGCGCGCGGTCAGTTCGCGGGGGTCGCAGGGTTTGGCCAGGTAATCGTCGGCGCCCAGTTCGAGGCCGAGGATGCGGTCCAGCGGTTCGCCACGCGCTGACAGCATCAGCACCGGCAGGTCGGCGTGGTCGTTGCGCAACTGCTTGAGCAGTTCCAGACCGCTGCCGTCGGGCAGCATCACGTCCAGCACCACCGCCGCCGGGGCGGTTTCGGCCAACGCCTTGCGGGCGCTCTGGCCGTCGTGGCAGGCGCGCACCTGGAAGCCTTCCTGGCTCAACCAGCTACTCAGGAGTTCGCACAACTCCTGGTCATCATCAATCAATAACAGCTCGCTCATGACTCACTCAATTTAGCCATTGCCGACGTTTTCGGCTTGCACCGCTGGCAAAGATACCGCAGAGCAGCGCCAATAGCGCTACCCCGGCGCCAGTGACGAACCACTGCTGTTGATCGGTCAGCAAACGCGGCAGCGGGCTGGCCTGGGCTTCCTTGAGTTGCAGCTTCAGACGCTGGTTCTCCTGGCGCAGCCGGGCGAGCTGGGCGCTTTCGCGAGTGTTGTCGGCATTTTGCAGTTGTTTGTTCAGTTCTTCGCGCTGCTGCTCACTGGCCTTGAGCCGCTGTTGCAGCTCGGTGATCTGGCTGCCGGCGCTCAATGACAATGGTGTGGAGCTGCCGCTTTCGGTGGTTTCCTCACCATGGGCGGGGGCCATGATCGACAACGTGAGCAACATCAGACACAACGGACCCTTGCGCATCGCGACACCTGTTTCCAAATGGATATTGGGCAGGTTGTCGGCAGGCAAACGAGAATAATGAGCGATTGAGAGCGCGATGAACCGAGAAGGTTCATCGCGTGGCAGGACTTAAGGCAGGACTTGCTTGAACGGCTTGACGATCACATTGGCGTAGACGCCGGCGGCAATGTACGGATCGGCATCGGCCCAGGCCTGTGCGGCGCTGAGGGAGTCGAACTCGGCGACGATCAGGCTGCCGGTGAAACCCGCTGCGCCCGGATCATTGCTGTCGACGGCCGGGTGCGGGCCGGCCAGCACGATGCGGCCTTCGCCCTTGAGCGCTTGCAGGCGTTCCAGATGCGCCGGGCGCGCGGACAGGCGAGCTTCCAGCGAGTTGGCAACGTCGGTGGCAATGATGGCGTAGAGCATGTCAGTCCTCGGTTTTTGGCGTTGTGGTATCGGTGTCATGCAGATGGCGCGACAGGTAAACGCCCTGTGCGACCAGGAACAGCACGGTCATGCCCAGGCTGCCGAACACCTTGAAGTCGACCCAGATGCTCTGGAAGGTGAAGGCGACGAACAGGTTCGCTGCGCCGCAGAACAGGAAAAAGCCGATCCAGGCGATGTTCAGGCGCGTCCAGACCGGGTCTGGCAAGGTCAGCGCGTGGCCCATGATGCGTTTGATCAGCAGGCGATCGCCGATGAAATGGCTGCCGATGAACGCCGCAGCGAACAACCAGTTGACCACCGGCGCTTTCCATTTCAGGAAGGTTTCGCTGTGGAAGGCCAGCGTCAGGCTGCCGAATACCAGGCAGGCGATCAGCGTCAGCCATTGGCTCTTTTCCAGCTTGCGCTGCTTGATGAACAGCGCGCCGTACACCACCAGCGAGCTGATGATCAGCATCGCCGTGGCGCTGTAGATACCGCCTACGGTCACTTGCTGGCCGGCAATGTCGACGACCCGTGGATCAAGTTTGTAAACGATGAAGAACAGCAGAAGCGGGATGAAATCGATGAATTGTTTCACAGTGAGAGCCAGAAGCTGGATGTGGCGGCATAATAACAAACATATGGGCGCGCGATAGCGCCAGCTGATTTGAGGTTACAACTCCCCGTGAATGTTGATTTGCACTGCCACAGCACGGCCTCCGACGGCGCCCTGGCGCCTGCGGTTCTGGTTGCGCGAGCGTTCGAAAACGGCGTGCGAGTCCTGGCGTTGACCGACCACGACACCCTTGAGGGGCTCGCCGAGGCGCGTACTGCTGCCACCGAGTTGGGCATGCAACTGGTCAACGGCGTCGAATTGTCCTGCACCTGGGGCGGGGCGACTATTCACGTGCTGGGTTACGGCTTCGACGTCAACGCCGCGCCGTTGGTCGAAGCAATCGCCAAATTGCACGATGGCCGCTGGCTGCGGTCGGAAGAAATAAGCCGCAAGCTCGCCCTCAAGGGCATGCCCGGTGCCCTCGACGGCGCCCGGCAGATCCAGCAGGAGCTGGGCGACAGCGGCAACGCGCCGGCCCGGCCGCATTTCGCCGACTGGATGGTGCGTGAAGGTTATGTAAAGGATCGCGCCGAGGCATTTCGCAAATGGCTCGGCGCCGGCAAGCTCGGCGACGTCAAGCTGCACTGGCCGACCCTGGAAGACACCGTCGCCACCCTGCGCGCCGCCGGTGCCTGGGTCAGCCTGGCGCATCCATGGCACTACGATTTCACCCGTAGCAAGCGCCGAAAGCTGATTGCCGACTATATTCAAGCAGGCGGGCATGCTATCGAGGTGGTCAATGGCCATCAGCCCGCAGAACAGGTGGGCAGCCTGGCGATCCTTGCCCGTGAGTTCGGTCTGCTGGTCAGCGCCGGCAGTGACTTCCATGGCCCTGGCGGCTGGTCCGAGATCGGCCAGTACCGGCCGGTTCCCGAGGACCTTCCACCCCTGTGGTGTCGGTTCAAACATGACACAGATATTGCCGCCGTCTGAACAGGTAGAGAATGTGAGTCAATTTTTCCAGATACATCCGGAAAACCCGCAAGCGCGCCTGATCAAACAGGCGGTCGAGATCATCCGCAAGGGCGGGGTGGTGATTTATCCCACGGACTCGTCCTACGCCATTGGTTGCCAGATCGGCGACAAGACCGCCATCGAGCGTGTGCGCCGTCTGCGTCAGCTCGATGAAAAGCACAACTTCGCGCTGATCTGCAGCGACCTGTCGCAACTGGGCAATTACGCCAAGATCGACACCGGCACCTTCCGCATTCTCAAGGCGCACCTGCCGGGGCCTTACACCTTTATTCTCAACGCCACCCGCGAAGTGCCGCGCCTGTTGCTGCATCCGAAGAAGCGCACCATCGGCCTGCGCGTGCCGAGCCATCCGATCGCGCTGGCGCTGTTGGCCGAACTCGGCGAGCCGCTGATGAGCGTGACGCTGATCATGCCCGGCGACGAAGACCCACTCAGCGATCCTTACGAAATGCGCCAGTTGCTTGAGCATCAGGTCGATCTGATCATTGATGGCGGTTTCGGCGGCATCAAGGCCTCAACGGTGATTGACCTGACCGGCGACGACCCGGAAGTGGTCCGCGTCGGTTGCGGCGATCCGACGCCGTTCATGGTCGAGGCCTGAATGTCCGCAGTGGAAACCGTGGTCGATCCCCAGGCCGGCGCCCAGCAGGAACTGCCGTTCGCGATGGTCTATGGCCAGGCGGTCATGGAAATGCCGCTGGACCTGTACATCCCGCCGGATGCGCTGGAAGTCTTTCTTGAAGCCTTCGAAGGTCCGCTCGACCTGCTGCTGTACCTGATCCGCAAACAGAACATCAACATCCTCGACATCCCGGTGGCGGAAATCACCCGCCAGTACATGGGCTATGTCGAGTTGATGCAATCGGTGCGTCTGGAGCTGGCCGCCGAATACCTGGTGATGGCGGCGATGCTCGCCGAGATCAAATCGCGCATGCTTCTGCCTCGCGCCGAAACCGTTGAAGATGAAGAAGACGACCCGCGCGCTGAACTGATCCGCCGCTTGCAGGAATACGAGCGCTTCAAGGCCGCTGCCGAAGGTATTGATGGGCTGAGCCGGGTCGGCCGGGATGTGATCGTGCCCAAGCTCGACGCCCCGGAAGCGCGGGCGCGCAAGCTGTTGCCGGACGTCGCGCTGGAAGAGATTCTGATGTGCATGGCCGAAGTGCTGCGCCGTGGCGACATGTTCGAAAGCCACCAGGTCAGCCGTGAAGCGCTGTCCACCCGCGAGCGCATGAGCGATGTGCTGGAACGACTCAAGGGCGGCGGTTTTGTGCCGTTTGTCGAGTTGTTCACCGCTGAAGAAGGTCGCCTGGGTGTGGTGGTGACTTTTATGGCGATCCTTGAACTGGTCAAGGAATCCTTGGTCGAGCTGGTGCAGAATGAGCCGTTCGCCGCGATCCACGTGCGAGCCCGAGCCGAATAACGAGTCGAAACATGAACCTGACTGAACCCCGCGAGCTGGCGCCCCTGCTTGAAGCCTTTCTATTGGCCTCGGGAAAGCCGCAATCCCTTGAGCGCCTGTATGAACTGTTTGAAGAAGGCGAGCGGCCGGAGCCGGCGGTCTTCAAGAAAGCCCTGACCCTGCTCGGCAAATCCTGCGAGGGCCGTGCCTTCGAGCTCAAGGAAGTCTCGTCGGGCTATCGCTTGCAGATCCGCGAGAAGTTCTCGCCGTGGGTCGGCCGACTCTGGGAAGAGCGCCCGCAGCGCTATTCCCGCGCCTTGCTGGAAACCATCGCGTTGATCGCCTATCGCCAGCCGATCACTCGTGGCGAAATCGAAGATGTGCGTGGCGTGGCGGTCAATAGCAACATCGTCAAGACCTTGCTCGAGCGTGAGTGGATTCGCGTCGTCGGTTACCGCGACGTGCCGGGCAAACCGGCGATGTTCGCCACGACCAAGGCGTTTCTCGATCACTTCAACCTGAAAAACCTCGAAGACCTGCCGCCGCTGGCCGAACTGCGCGAGATGGAAGCCGAACCGGTGCTCGACTTTGACGACGCGCCGGTGCCGCAGAGTCTGCAGGAACTGGCCGACGCCAGCGCCGAGCCGGAGGAGGAGAAGGAAGAAACCAGTTTCCATTCCCTGCTGCTGGAGCTGGACAGCATGGAAGAGGGGATCAAGACCGACTTCGACGACTTGCTGCGCGATGCGGTGGATGGCGAAGCGCCGGTGTCTGAGCCTGAGATCACCGCGCCGGTTGGTGAAGTTGAAGTTGAAGTTGAAGTTGAACTTGAAGTTGAACTTGAAGCCGCGCCTGACGCCGAACCGGAAGAAGACATTCTCGGTGTCGCCGAGGCCCGCGAGAAACTCCTGGCCGCTGTCGCCGCCCTCGAACAGCCGGAACCGGAACTCAGCGAAGAAGAAGCCGAAGCCCGCGCACTGGCCGAGGCAATCGAAGCCGAACGGCGCGAGTTCGAAGACTGACGCCTATTGAGAAACCAGTGAAGACCCTTGTGGGAGCGAGCCTGCTCGCGAAGGCGGTGTGTCAGATACATCAATACTGAATGACACTGCGCCTTCGCGAGCAGGCTCGCTCCCACAGCGTGAAATGTCGTTCTGGAGATTGCGATGAGCTCAACCAAAGACCCCTGCATCAGCCTCTGCAAATTCTCCGAAGACATCTGCCTGGGTTGCGGTCGCAGCAAGCGCGAGATCAAGGCCTGGAAGAAACTCGACAAGGACGACAAACGCACCGTGCTGGCGGAAGCCGCGCTGCGTCTGATCAAACTCGGTGGTGCCGGTCGGCGGAAAAAGAAATAACCGGCAATCGATCAGCTAGTCTCTGATGCGCGATGGCGCACATCCGCGTATGATTCGCGACCCTTCGCCGATCCCTTCGGCCTGGACCCAGTTTTCAATACTTCAGGCGCCGCCTGAACAGACCACACCGGGAGGTGCCCAGATGAGTGACATCAATCAGAAAGACGACCAGGAAATCGGCCCAGCAGGCGAAAAGCTGCAGAAAGTCCTCGCCCGTATCGGCGTCGGCTCGCGCCGTGACGTGGAATCCTGGATCAGCCAGGGCCGGATCAAGGTCAATGGCAAAGACGCCACCCTCGGCCTGCGCGTCGACATGCACGACGCCATTACCATCGATGGCAAGGTGATCAAACGCGAAGAGGCTGCCGAATCGGTGCGCCGCGTGATCATGTACAACAAGCCCGACGGCGAAATCTGCACCCGTGACGACCCGGAAGGCCGTCCGACCGTGTTCGACAAGCTGCCGCGTCCGAAAGAGGGCCGCTGGATCAACATCGGCCGTCTCGACATCAACACCACCGGTCTGCTGATGTTCACCACTGACGGTGAGCTGGCCAACCGTCTGATGCACCCGTCCTACGAGATGGACCGCGAGTACGCCGTGCGTGTACGCGGTGAAGTCGATGACGAGATGATCGAACGCCTCAAGGCCGGCGTGGTGCTGGAAGACGGCCCAGCGCGTTTCACCGACATTCAACAGGCGCCGGGCGGTGAAGGCTTCAACCATTGGTACCACTGCGTGGTCATGGAAGGGCGCAACCGTGAAGTGCGTCGTCTGTGGGAATCGCAGGGTCTGGTGGTCAGCCGTCTGAAGCGCGTGCGTTTCGGTCCGGTGTTCCTCAACTCCGACCTGCCGATGGGCCGCTGGCGCGAAATGAGCCAGTACGAAGTCGACGTGCTCAGCGCCGAAGTCGGCCTGACCCCGGTGGCAATGCCGCAGCTGAACGCCAAGAGCAAGGACAAGCTCGAACGCATGCAGCGCAAATCGTCGCGGCCAATGGCCAAGACCGAGCGCGTGCGTACTCTGCGTCCAGCCGCTGGCGCACCCACCGCACCGCGCCCGAGCCGTGAGCCGCAGATTGAAGGTGAGCGTCCAGGTCGCAAGCCGGTTGCCCGTGACGGCGAGCGCACACCGCGTCCGGCCAATGGTCGTACCGAGCGTGGCGAACGCGGCGCTCCTGCCGGTCGCGGTACGCCAGTGGCGGATCGTCCTGCCGACACCAGCAACAAGCGCCCGGCCAAACCGGCGCCGAAGCGTCCGGGGATCAAACTGGTCGACGGCGACAAGCCCTCCGGCAAGCGTCGCGGCGCACCGGCCGGTTCCGGTCAGCGCCCGGGTTTCGGTCGCAAAAGGCCGGAATAAGGCAGCTGTGAGTTACTAGCTGCAAGCTACAAGCTACAAGCTACAAGCTACAAGCTGAAGCAAAAACGCCAACCTCAGGGTTGGCGTTTTTTTTGTCTGGACGAAAGTCTGTGCTGACACCGATCGTTCCCACGCTCTGCGTGGGAATGCCTCAACGGACGCTCCGCGTTCGGCTTTGGAAGGGACGCGGAGCGTCCCGGGCTGCATTCCCACGCGGAGCGTGGGAACGATCATCTGCGGCTTACATAAATCCCCTGTGGGAGCGAGCCTGCTCGCGAAGGCGTCAGTCGCCTAAAACACAAACCGCCCATCAAACACCGGCTTGTCATCCAGTGCCAACACCCCGCCAGAAAAGATCAGATCCAGGTGATGACTGCCCTTGGCGCCACCGCCTAATCCAAGATGCAGCCCACAGTGTCGCTCCTCAAACCCTGCATTGCGCGCATACAGGTCCTTCACGCCTTCGTTGGTGCCAATCCCCAACTCCTCAATCCGTCGGTTTGAAGGGTTGGCATCCAGGTATTTGTTGAAATCATGCTCCAGCCCCGGCACGTCGGTGGCGATGCGGCTGATGGTCGAGTTCTCGATCCACAATTCCAGCGGCGATTCCAGCACGCCGTACTTGCGCGCGAAGGGGATGGTGCTGAGGAAGGTACCCTTGAACTTCACGTGGCCATTGATGGCTTCGCTGTGGGTGGCGATTTCGCCCGGGGCGAGGTCGAAGTTGCCGACGCCGTTGATGTCGGTCCACTTTTTGATGCTGCTCATCGGTGTTTCGAACCATGAGCCGTGATCGTCCTTGAAACTCAGCGTGGTCGCCTGGGACATGCGCTGGATCAGGTGACTGTTGAGTCCGGCGATGCGTTGCGGGGTGATGCTGAAGGTGTCGTAGAAATAGTCGCCGTAATCCTTGAACAGCAGCGACTTCCTCCAGTTTTCCGCCATGACCGCTTGCAGCGCACGAACGAACTCCGGGCCGTCGGGGCGTGGGTTGGGCAGGGTGGAGGAGTCGTAGAAGAAAATGTACAGATCGCTGTCGGCAATTGCCTCGGACAGCGCTGCGGTACTTTCCAGGTCCAGACGCCGAGCGCTGAACTGAAAGCGCGGATGCTCGCCGGCCTGTTCGGCAATGGCGCCGGTCAGGGCTTCGTAGTCGGCGGTATGGCCGAGCATGACCTTCGCCGAGTGGAGGCCGGCGAGGGCTGGGTGATGTTCGAGGTAGTAAAGGAAATGCGAGATGGCGCGGGGCTTATCCATGAATCCTCCCTGACTGACCGGGGAATGAAGCGGCAGGCACGACCGGCCGGACCGTGCCTGCCCGGGATGTCTTACAGAGGCCACATCGCCGTGCCGAACGGAACCACCGCGTCGGCTTGCATCATTTCCACAGCGGCCTCATGAGTTGGCGCTTCAAACCATTCGTCCAGTTGCAGTTCGGTATCCAAGTCTTTTTCCAGTGCTTGCATGGTCGATCTCCTAGAGAATTTCACGGTTTATGACTGACCGGTCGAGGTGGCCGGTGAGACGTGAAGAACCTAGTTGAGCGTTTTTGTGAATGCAAAAATTTATCCATTTAATTTTTAAATAGACTTTTTGTTCTGTTTTTCAGGATGGATTTTCTTATTTGAAAACAAAAAACTAGGTTGGTGAAATTGATAGCAAGCTAGCGACCGTCAATATGCAGACGTCCTACAGAAATTTCTGATTCGGAAAATATTCGTTACGCGTTGTAAAGAAAACCTGACGGTATTGGCCCGCCAACGCGGTGATTTCCCGTCTCGCCCTCCGTTGTAAGGAAAAGCTTCCGTAATCCGAGGGAGCGTGCGCCACGCAGGGCTCTGGCGCGCTTGTTTCCAGCCTTCAGGCAGGGTGTGATGCGCCCCATGCCTGTTGTGCAGGCGAATAACAAGAAGGAGGCGCAATGTACGCCGCGACTGATTTCCACTTCTCCCCGTGGGACGGTTTTCTCCTCGTCCCCGTCGATGGCCTGCAAAGGCCTGACTCACATTTTGCAGCCGCTCGAGACTGTCGAGGCGGACACATGCAATCCCGGCAACCGACACGCTGATCAGGCGGGTCTGGCAGCAGGGGGTTAGCGGTGTACAATGCGCCGCGTTTTAACTGTGACCCTCTGCGTAATCGCAAAAATCTCGAGGCTATCCGCCTTGTTCACTCCGCCGCGCCACAAGCGTGCCGGGTTCGATTTCGTCACAGATAAAAACAAACAGGTGACGCATGACCGTTGTAAATGAGCTGAACTCCTGGTGCCTGCGCTGGGGTTTGATCGGGGCTGCCTGAAATCGCAACCTTGCAGCAACGTCTACTGAACATCATCAAACCTTGCGTGAGACCTTTTCATGAGTGGACAACCCTCGCAATCAGGCGAGCTTAAACGCGGCCTGAAAAATCGCCATATTCAACTGATCGCCCTCGGTGGCGCGATCGGTACCGGATTGTTCCTCGGTTCTGCCGGGGTACTGAAATCCGCCGGCCCGTCGATGATCCTCGGCTACGCCATCTGCGGCTTCATCGCCTTCATGATCATGCGCCAGCTCGGCGAAATGATCGTCGAAGAGCCGGTGGCCGGCTCCTTCAGCCATTTCGCGCACAAATACTGGGGCGGTTTCGCCGGGTTCCTCTCGGGCTGGAACTGCTGGATTCTGTACATTCTGGTGGGCATGTCCGAGCTGACAGCGGTCGGCAAGTACATCCATTACTGGGCGCCGGACATCCCGACCTGGGTCTCCGCGGCAGCATTCTTCGTGCTGATCAACGCGATCAACCTGGCCAACGTCAAAGTCTTCGGTGAAGCCGAATTCTGGTTTGCGATCATCAAGGTTGTGGCCATCGTTGGCATGATCGCCTTGGGCAGCTACCTGCTGGTCAGCGGCCACGGCGGCCCGCAGGCGTCGGTGAGCAACCTGTGGTCCCACGGTGGTTTCTTCCCCAATGGGGTGAGCGGTCTGGTGATGGCCATGGCGATCATCATGTTCTCCTTCGGCGGTCTGGAAATGCTCGGTTTCACCGCCGCTGAAGCCGACAAGCCGAAAACCGTGATCCCGAAAGCGATCAATCAGGTGATCTACCGCATCCTGATTTTCTACATTGGCGCACTGGTGATCCTGCTGTCGCTGACCCCGTGGGACAGCCTACTGGAAACCCTCAACGCGTCCGGCGATTCCTACAGCGGCAGCCCGTTCGTACAAGTGTTCTCGATGCTCGGCAGCAATACCGCCGCGCACATCCTTAACTTCGTCGTGCTGACCGCTGCGCTGTCGGTATACAACAGCGGCACCTACTGCAACAGCCGCATGCTGCTAGGCATGGCCGAGCAGGGCGATGCGCCGAAAGGTCTGGCGAAGATCGACAAGCGCGGCGTGCCGGTGCGTTCGATTCTGGCTTCGGCGGCAGTGACGCTGGTTGCCGTGTTGCTCAACTATCTGATCCCGCAGCACGCGCTGGAACTGCTGATGTCGCTGGTGGTTGCGACGCTGGTAATCAACTGGGCGATGATCAGCTACTCGCACTTCAAGTTCCGCCAGCACATGAACCAGACCAAACAGACGCCGCTGTTCAAGGCGCTGTGGTACCCGTACGGCAACTTCGTCTGCCTGGCATTCGTGGTGTTCATCCTCGGCGTGATGCTGCTGATCCCGGGGATTCAGATCTCGGTGTACGCGATTCCGGTGTGGGTGGTATTCATGTGGGTCTGCTACCTGATCAAGAACAAGCGCAGTGTGCAGCCGGTGGTGGCTGCGACCGCGAAATAACCGCGCAGGCAGAAACGACAAACCCGGCCAGAGTGCCGGGTTTGTTGTTTCCAGAGATCCCAAAATATTCCCCTGTGGGAGCGAGCCTGCTCGCGAAAGCGTCGTACCAGCTTGCGTAAATGCCGACTGACACACCGCCTTCGCGAGCAGGCTCGCTCCCACAGAGGTTGAGTGAATCAGGTTATCCTGCACGCTCTGATTACGGACGCTTTTCCATGCTGGTGATTTCCAACAACGTGCATCTGCCGGATGCCGAGATCGAATTGACCGCCATCCGCGCGCAAGGCGCCGGTGGGCAGAATGTCAACAAGGTCTCCAGCGCCATGCACTTGCGCTTCGACATTCCCAACTCGTCATTGCCGGAGTTCTACAAGGAACGCCTGCTGGCACTGCGTGACAGTCGCATCACCAGCGACGGCGTGTTGATCATCAAGGCGCAGCAATACCGCACCCAGGAAGCCAACCGCGCCGATGCGCTGGAGCGGCTGGTCGAGCTGATTCTCAGCGCCACCAAAGTGGAAAAGAAACGCCGCCCGACCAAGCCGACCCTCGGTTCGAAGAAGCGTCGGCTCGAGTCGAAAACCAAGCGCGGCAGTATCAAGGCCGGGCGCGGCAAAGTGGACTTCTAAACCTCGCGATACTTCGCCGTGTGCTTGTACAGATAGACACTCAAGCCAAGTCCGCTCAACGCCGCGAAGGCTGCGAACAGAAAGATCGAAGCAAAACCGAATCCTGCTGCGATCGCCCCGGCCAGCGGCCCGGTGATCCCCAGCGACAAATCAATGAACAGCGAATAGGCACCGACCGCCGCGCCACGGCTCGAGGCTGGCACCAGATTTACTGCTTCCACGCCCAGCGCCGGGAACACCAGCGAGAAGCCGAAACCGCTCAGCGCCGCACCGGCCAGTGCCCAATGCGCATCCGGAGCAATCCACAACAGCAACAGTCCCAACGTTTCCACCGACAGACAGGCAATCGCCACGCGGAAGCCGCCGAGGCGGTTGATCAGATTGCCGAACAGCAGCCGCGCGCCGATGAAGCTGGCGCCGAACAGGCTCAGGCACAGCACCGCGTTGTCCCAGTGCTGGGTCGCGTAATACAGGGTAATGAAGGTGGCGATGGTGCCAAAACCGATCGAGCCCAGCGCCAGTCCGCAGCCGTGAGGGAAGACTTTGCCCAGCACATGCATGAACGGCAGACGTTCGCCGGCGACGATCGGCGCAGCGGTTTTTGGCCATGCCAGCGCCAGACCGAGCAAAGCGAGGAGGATGATGCTCACGCCCATGCTCCACAGCCCCAACCTGCTTACCAGCCAGACACCGAACGGCGCGCCGATCGCCAGGGCCCCGTAACTGGCGATGCCGTTCCAGGAAATCACTTTCGCCGTATTCGCCGCGCCAACCCGACCAATGCCCCAGCCAATCGAACCGGAACCGACCAGGCTTTCCGCACTGCCCAACACCAGACGGCCGATCAACAGACTGATCAGGCTCAGCAGCGGCAGGTTCGGCGTCCACGCGGAAATCAGCATGAACACACCGCTCAAGCCGCAACCAGCGAGGCCGATCATCACTGCGCGTTTGCTGCCCTGGTTGTCGATGATCTTGCCGGCATACGGGCGGCTGAGCAGGGTGGCGAGGTATTGCACGCTGATCACCAGCCCGGCGATCACCGCACCGAAACCGAGGTCACTGTGGACGTAGCCCGGCAACACGGCGAGCGGGATGCCGATGTTCAGGTAACCGATGAAGGTGAAAAGGACGATGGAGACCACTTGCAGCGTGACCGCCAGCGGACGCTGGGGCTCGGATATAGACGACATGGGTAACGATCCACGGGAGCAGCAGATTAGATAGGCTGCTCATGATACCGGCGTGAACCGCAGAGGGGCGGGGGAAAGGAAAACTATTTGCCGGGCGGCGCTTTCAGGATTCGCCGGGGCGACCAGTTGCGTGGTGACGAGGGCGGCGAGGGCGTTTTCTTCGCTGCCGAAACGCTCGAGCAGGGTGGCCTGTTTCTCGGGTGAGAGGCGATTCCACATCTCGATCATTTTCTCGGTGGCGCCGATCAGCACGGCAGCTTGGCTTTCGGAGAATTCATCGGTCATGGCGGGCTCGGGTTTCAGGCAGTGTGGAAAGCGCATGTTAGCGCTTTCCACACGGTCTGTACGGCGGGTCTTACTCTTCGCTGTCGGCTTTGCGGCTGTCAGCGGCTTCTTGCGGCTCGGGCTTTTCAGCACCGGCGTGTTGCGGGGTCGTCTGCTCAGGTACGTGCAGGCTTGGGAAGGGGAGATTGGGAATCTCGTGCATGGTTGCGCTCCTCGCTAAGTCTGTTGATAGATCAGGTGCTCCGCGCTTTACAAAGCCTGCGCAGGATACAGCAGGAAAAATGACAATCAGACTTTTAATTCAAATTAATGCGACAGATGGCCGCAGGGCGCGAGATCAACCGAAAACTAAATGTGGGAACGGGCCCTGTGGTGAGGGGATTTATCCCCGCTGGGCTGCGAAGCTGCCCCAGACCCTGCATTCGCGGAATGTCTGACACTCCGCGAGCAACGGTGTACGACTGCTGCGCAGCCGGGCGGGGATAAATCCCCTCGCCACAAGGGCCCGCTCCGACCGGGTTGTGTACTGCAAAAACTATTTGCAGGCGTCAGCGATCGCGTCAGCGAGCAATGCGAGGCGGGTGGCGTCAATGCCGGCGACGTTGGCCCGGCCCGAGCTGACCATGTACACGCTGTGCCGCTCGCGCAGGGTCTTCACCTGTTCCGGCGACAGGCCGGTGTAGGAGAACATCCCGCGTTGCACCCCGATGTGCGCAAAACGCTCGCGCAAACCGTGGGGTTCCAGCGCTTCGACCAGACCGCTGCGCAACTGCGCGATTCGCAAGCGCATGGCTTCCACTTCATCGGCCCAGCGCGCTTTCAGCTCTGGATCGGCGAGGATGGTCGCGACCACCGCCGCGCCGTGATCCGGCGGCGTCGACCAGAGATTGCGGGCGATGTTGGCCAGTTGGCTGCGGATGTCGGTGAGCTTGTCGGCGTTGGTCGCGCAGACGATCAGCGCACCGGTGCGGTCGCGGTACAGGCCGAAGTTCTTCGAGCAGGAACTGGTGACCAGCAGCTCTGGCAGTTGCGCCGCGAACAACCGGGTCGACCACGCGTCCTGCTCCAGGCCATCACCAAAACCCTGATAAGCAAAGTCGATCAGCGGCAGCAGATCGCGGCTGCGCACCACTTCAAGCACACGCTTCCAGTCGTCATGGCTCAGGTCGAAACCGGTCGGGTTGTGGCAGCACGCATGCAGCAGCACCACGTCACCCTTCGGCACTTCCCTGAGCACGGCGAGCATCGCTTCGACGTCGAGGCGGTTGTCACTGCCGACGTACGGGTAGTGGCTGACCTTGACCTTGGCGGCGGCGAAAATGGTTTCGTGGATCGGCCAGGTCGGGTTGCTCAACCACACGCCTTTACCCGGCAGGCATTGCGCAATGAAGTCTGCCGCCAGCCGCAAGGCACCGGTACCGCCCGGGGTCTGGCTAGCGCCGGCGCGTTGTTCGGTGATCAGTTGCGAGTCGGCACCGAGTACCAGCTCATTGATGACCTTGCCGAACAGCGGATTGCCGTGGCCACCGATGTAAGTCTTGGTGTCCTGGCTTTCGACCAGTCGCGCTTCAGCGATTTTCACCGCTTCCGGGATCGGCGTCAGGCCCTGAGCATCCTTGTAGACGCCAACGCCGAGGTCGAACTTGCGCGGATTGGCATCCTGCGCATAGGCCTCCATCAAACCGAGAATCGGGTCGCCGGGGACCCGGCCGATGGCGTCGAAGTGCATTACTTGCGTCCTTCTGCGGTCTTCGCCACTTCGTCAGTGCGCGCAGCCATGATGAAGTCGTTGCGGTGCAGGCCTTTGATCGAGTGGCTCCACCAGGTCACGGTGACTTTGCCCCACTCGGTCAGCAGGCCCGGGTGGTGACCTTCGGCCTCGGAGATCTCGCCCACGGCGTTGGTGAACGCCAGCGCGTGCTTGAAGTTCTTGAACAGGAAAACTTTTTCCAGCTGCATGATGCCGTCGCGTACTTCGATGTTCCAGTCAGGGATCTGCTTGATCAGGATCGGCAGTTCTTCATCGCTGACTTGTGGCGCATCGGCGCGGCAGGCTTCGCAGTGGGCTTGGTTCAAAGTCGACATGGTGTATTCCTGAAAACGAGTGTGTTTTTTATTAAAGCGCGTGTGCCGCCAATGCCGTCACGCTAAAGCAAAGTGGCGGCGACGGACAGACGCAATTGTCAGCAAAAGTCGCGGTTCAGGCGGCTTTGGGTTTCGGCGGAAATTTCGGCGCGTGCAAGCCCAGCTGCATGCCTTGGCGAACCATGGCCATGATGTCTTCATGGGCCACATCGAACAGGCGCTTGAGATTGGGCAGGACGAAGTACAGCGGCTGCAGAATGTCGATGCGATACGGCGTGCGCATGGCTTCCAGTGGATCGAAAATCTGATGCTCGGGCTCGTCCGACAGGCAGTAAACGGTTTCTTTCGGCGAGGACAGAATTCCGCCACCGTAGATGCGCTTGCCCTGCGGGGTGTCGACCAGACCGAATTCGATGGTCATCCAGTACAGCCGCGCCAGATACACGCGTTCTTCCTTGGTCGCTTGCAGGCCAAGCTTGCCGTAGGTGTGGGTGAATTCGGCGAAGTACGGGTTGGTCAGCAACGGGCAATGACCAAAGATCTCGTGAAAGATGTCCGGCTCTTGCAGGTAGTCGAGTTCTTCGCGGGTACGAATGAAGGTGGCGACGGGGAATTGCTTGCTGGCAAGCAACTCGAAAAAGGTCTGGAAAGGAATCAGTGCCGGCACCCGGGCAACTTGCCAGCCGGTGGTCTCGCCGAGGACTTTATTGATCTCGGCCAGTTGCGGGATGCGGTCGTGGGGCAGACCGAGTTTTTCGATACCGTCCAGGTATTCCTGGCACGCGCGACCTTCGATCACCTTCAATTGGCGAGTGATCAGCGTGTTCCACACCGCATGTTCTTCGGCGGGGTAGTCGATAAAACCTTGCGCATCGGGCTCGCGAGCCACGTAGTGCGTCTGCTTCATGCTGCTCTCCTGCTAGGAAATTCTTGTTATGTCCAGCGATGGCTAAATGAATACCCCAGAGCGCGAAGCTGCGCAGCATGTTGAGCGGTGAATGCGTAGGAAAATTCTGCTTGTTTCGTAAAGTTATCGTTACGCTTTGTCGGGTAATGCGCATTTACGGTGATTGGCGGGTTTGAAAAGGGCAGGGGCTGTCACATAATCTTGACAACTATCTGCGTGCCTCCACAGAAAACTCTGCCTCGGGCGCGCCACAAGGACATGTGTTTACCTCTCAAACCTGTCGGGCCTTTTTCTATGCGCATCAAAGTCCACTGCCAGAACCGCATCGGCATCCTGCGCGACATTCTCAATCTGCTGGTGGCGTACGGGATCAACGTTGCCCGCGGTGAAGTTGGCGGTGAGCATGGCAATGCGATCTACCTGCACTGCCCGAACCTGATCAACATCCAGTTCCAGGCGTTGCGCCCCAAGTTCGAGGCGATCGGCGGGGTGTTCGGAGTCAAGCGCGTTGGCCTGATGCCCAGTGAACGCCGGCACATGGAATTGAACGCACTGCTCGGCGCACTGGAGTTTCCGGTGCTGTCGATCGACATGGGCGGCTCGATCGTTGCGGCCAACCGCGCGGCGGCGCAGTTGCTCGGCGTGCGCGTCGATGAGGTGCCGGGGATTCCGCTGTCGCGCTACGCCGAGGATTTCGACCTGCCCGAACTGGTGCGCGCCAACAAATCGCGGATCAACGGCATGCGCGTCAAGGTCAAGGGCGACATCTTTCTCGCCGACATCGCGCCGCTGCAATCGGAGCACGACGACAGCGAGGCCATGGCCGGCGCCGTGCTGACGCTGCACCGCGCCGATCGGGTCGGCGAGCGCATCTACAACGTGCGCAAACAGGAACTGCGCGGCTTCGACAGTATTTTCCAGAGCTCGAAAGTCATGGCCGCTGTGGTCCGCGAAGCGCGACGCATGGCGCCGCTGGATGCACCGCTATTAATAGAAGGCGAAACCGGCACCGGCAAGGAACTGCTCGCGCGCGCCTGTCACCTCGCCAGCCCGCGTGGACAGTCACCGTTGATGGCGCTCAACTGCGCCGGACTGCCGGAGTCGATGGCCGAGACCGAACTGTTCGGCTACGGCCCCGGCGCTTTCGAAGGCGCTCGCGCTGAGGGCAAGCTTGGCCTGCTGGAGTTGACCGCTGGCGGCACGCTGTTTCTCGATGGCGTCGGCGAGATGAGCCCGCGCTTGCAGGTCAAGCTGCTGCGCTTTCTTCAGGACGGTTGCTTCCGTCGCGTCGGCAGTGATGAAGAGGTCTATCTCGATGTGCGGGTGATCTGCGCGACCCAGGTGGACTTGTCCGAATTGTGCGCGCGAGGCGAGTTTCGCCAGGATCTCTATCACCGCTTGAACGTGCTGTCGCTGCACATCCCGCCGCTGCGCGAATGCCTCGACGGTCTGACGCCGCTGGTTGAACACTTTCTCGATCAGGCCAGTCGGCAGATCGGCTGTCCGCTGCCGAAACTGGCCCCGGCGGCGATGGATCGCCTCAGCCATTACCACTGGCCGGGCAATGTGCGGCAGCTGGAGAACGTGCTGTTCCAGGCGGTTTCCCTGTGCGACGGCGGCACGGTCAAGGCCGAACATATTCGCCTGCCGGATTACGGCGTGCGTCAGCCGCTTGGCGATTTCTCCCTCGACGGAAGTCTGGACGAGATCGTCGGGCGTTTCGAGAAAGCGGTGCTGGAGCGCTTGTATTCAGAGCATCCGAGCAGTCGGCAGTTGGGCAAGCGGCTGGGGGTTTCGCACACGACGATTGCCAACAAGTTGCGTGAGTATGAGGTTGGCAAAACCTCCGAAAGCTAAATAGAGCCTTTGTGGCGAGGGGATTTATCCCCGATGGGCGGCGAAGTCGCCCCGCTTTTCCTTCCCAGCGAACTCATTTGCAGGCTTGGCGACTGCTGCGCAGCCGAACGGAGATAAATCCCCTCGCCACAGGATCGCCATCCCCCGCCGAACTCAGGATTGCCACTAACCGGCATGACACCGCCGGTTTTTCGTCTTCCACCCATTTCAAATTCCCCCTCCGATCCCCTCAAGTCCCCTGTTTACCGGGCCTTCGCCCGCCAATAAAAAGTTGGTCTGCAAATTGCTTATGGCTGAGCAGTACAGCGGTGGGCGGCAAACGTCCGGCATGCAGAGGAAACACAGTGGACAAGTACCTTTATGTGGCAATGACCGGCGCCAGCCAGAACGCACTGGCGCAGCGGGCGCATGCCAACAACCTGGCGAACATCTCCACCAACGGCTTCCAGCGCGACCTCGAGCAGGCGCGTTCGATGCCGGTGTTCGGTGACAGCTTTCCGGCGCGGGCGTTTGCCATGAGCGAACGTCCCGCCACCGACTTCACGCCGGGCTCACTGGTGCAGACCGGCCGTGAACTCGACGTCGCGGTATCCGGCAACGGTTTCATCGCCGTGCAAAACCCCGGCGGCGGCGAAAGCTACGTGCGTACCGGCAGTCTCAACATCGACGCCCTCGGCGTATTGCGCGCCGGCAACGGCATGCCGGTGATCGGTAATGGCGGCCCGATCGCCGTGCCGCCCGAGCAGCAGGTCGAAGTCGGCGAAGACGGCACCATCAGCATTCGCGCAATGGGCGAAGGCCCCCGCGTCATGGCCGAAGTCGACCGGATCAAACTGGTCAACCCGGACATCAAGAACATGAACAAAGGTCTCGACGGTTCGATTTACACCAAGGACGGTCAGCCGGCGCAAGCCGACGCCAACGTTAAACTGGTCTCGGGTTTCCTCGAGTCGAGCAACGTCAATGCCGTGGAAGAAATGACTTCGGTGCTGGCCCTGGCCAAGCAGTTCGAGTTGCACGTCAAGATGATGAACACCGCCAAAGACGACGACCAGGCCATGGCTCGGGTCTTGCAGATCAGCTAATTATCAGAACGTCGCGCCGTAAAACAGGCGCACGAGGAGAATCGAATGCTTCCGGCTCTATGGGTTGCCAAAACCGGTCTGTCCGCCCAGGACACCAACCTGACCACCATTTCCAACAACCTGGCGAACGTCTCGACCACGGGTTTCAAACGTGACCGTGCCGAGTTCCAGGACTTGCTCTATCAGATCAAGCGTCAGCCAGGCGCCCAGTCGACCCAGGACAGCGAACTGCCGTCGGGTCTGCAAGTGGGTACCGGTGTGCGCATTGTCGGCACCCAGAAAAACTTCACCGCCGGCAGCCTGCAAACCACCGAGCAGCCGCTGGACATGGCCATCGACGGTCGCGGTTTCTTCCAGATCCTGCAGCCGGACGGCACCACGTCCTACACCCGTGACGGTACTTTCCACCTCGACTCCAATGGCCAGATCGTCAACGCCAGCGGTTTCGCGCTGGAGCCGGCGATCATCATCCCGAACGATGCGCAGACCTTCACCGTCGGCCGTGACGGCACCGTGTCGATCACCATCGCCGGCAACCCGGCCTCGCAAGTGATCGGCAACCTGCAGACCGCCGACTTCATCAACCCGGCCGGCCTGCAAGCCGTGGGCAACAACCTGTTCCTGGAAACCGCGGCTTCCGGCGCGCCACAGATCGGCACCCCGGGCCTGAACGGTTTCGGTACCACGCTGCAGAACACTCTGGAAACCTCGAACGTCAGCACCGTTGAAGAGATGGTCAACATGATCACCACTCAACGCGCCTACGAGATGAACTCCAAGGTGATCTCCACCGCCGACCAGATGCTCTCGTTCGTAACGCAGAATCTGTAATCCAGTCTTTGGGGCGGCCTGAGGTCGCCAGCAACACCGTGAGGTAGGGTCATGAAGCGCTTTGTATCTGTTCTGGCATTGAGTGGGGTCGTCTCGCTCGCGGGCTGCGTCGCCCCGACGCCCAAGCCCAATGACCCTTACTACGCCCCGGTGTTGCCGCGCACACCGCTGCCGGCGGCTGCCAACAACGGCTCGATCTATCAGGCCGGCTTCGAGCAGAACCTGTACAGCGACCGCAAGGCGTTCCGGGTCGGTGACATCATCACCATCACCCTGAACGAGCGCACCCAAGCGAGCAAGAACGCCAACTCGCAGATGGACAAGAACAGCGATAACTCGATCGGCCTGACCTCGTTGTTCGGCTCCAGCCTGACCACCAACAACCCGATTGGTGGTGGCGACTTGAGCCTGAACGCCGGCTACAGCGCCGACCGTTCGACCAAGGGCGACGCCAAGTCCGGGCAGAGCAACAGCCTGACCGGTTCGATCACCGTGACCGTGGCCGACGTGCTGCCCAACGGCATCATCGCCGTGCGTGGCGAGAAGTGGCTGACGCTCAACACCGGTGACGAACTGGTGCGCATCGCCGGTATGGTCCGCGCCGATGACATCGCGACCGACAACACCGTGTCGTCGACCCGTGTCGCCGATGCGCGCATCACCTACTCGGGTACCGGCGCGTTTGCCGATACGAGTCAGCCAGGCTGGTTCGACCGTTTCTTCCTCAGCCCGCTGTTCCCTTTCTAGGTGGCTACGTTGAATCTGAAAAGCCTTATGGTGGCCGCGTTGTTGATGTCTGCGGCGTTCACCGCACACGCCGAGCGGCTGAAAGACATCGCCAGCATTTCCGGCGTGCGCTCCAACCAGTTGATCGGTTACGGCCTGGTGGTCGGGCTTAACGGCACCGGTGACCAGACGACGCAGACCCCGTTCACCCTGCAGACCTTCAACAACATGCTCTCGCAGTTCGGCATCAAGGTGCCGCCGGGATCGGGCAACGTGCAGTTGAAGAACGTCGCGGCGGTGTCGGTGAGCGCCGATCTGCCAGCGTTTGCCAAACCGGGTCAGCAGGTCGACATCACCGTGTCCTCGATCGGTAACTCCAAGAGCCTGCGTGGCGGCACCTTGCTGCTGACGCCGCTCAAGGGTATCGACGGCAACGTCTATGCGATCGCTCAGGGCAATCTCGTGGTCGGCGGTTTCGACGCTGAAGGCCGCGATGGTTCGAAGATCACCGTCAACGTTCCGTCGGCCGGTCGTATACCGGGCGGTGCGTCGGTGGAACGTGCGGTGCCGAGCGGTTTCAACCAGGGCAACAGCCTGACGCTGAACCTCAACCGCTCCGACTTCACCACCGCCAAGCGCATCGTCGACAAGGTCAACGACATGCTCGGCCCTGGCGTCGCCCAAGCCATCGACGGCGGATCGGTGCGGGTCACTGCGCCACTGGATCCGAGCCAGCGCGTCGACTACCTGTCGATCCTGGAAAACCTTGAAATCGATCCGGGTCAGGCGGTGGCAAAAGTCATCATCAACTCGCGTACCGGCACCATCGTCATCGGCCAGAACGTGAAAGTGTCGCCAGCCGCCGTGACCCACGGCAGCCTGACGGTGACCATCACCGAAGACCCGATCGTCAGCCAGCCGGGCCCGCTGTCCAACGGCCAGACCGCCGTCGTACCGCGCTCGCGAGTGAATGCCGAACAGGAAGCCAAACCCATGTTCAAGTTCGGCCCGGGCACCACCCTCGACGAGATCGTCCGTGCGGTGAACCAGGTCGGCGCAGCACCGGGTGACCTGATGGCAATTCTCGAAGCTCTGAAGCAGGCCGGCGCATTGCAAGCCGACCTGATCGTGATCTGAGGCCGGCCACCATGGATATGCGCAAAAGCGGTCTGGTCAGCAGCAGCGATTCGGGTTCCTACTCCGACCTCAATCGTCTGAACCAGCTCAAGGTCGGCGACAAGAACAGCGACGAAAACATGCGCAAGGTGGCGCAGGAATTCGAGTCGCTGTTCCTCGGCGAAATGCTCAAGTCGATGCGCTCGGCCACCGAAGCGCTCGGCCAGGACAACCCGCTGAACACGCCGGCGGCCAAGCAGTATCAGGAAATGTACGACCAGCAACTGGCGGTTTCCATGTCGCGGGAGGGCGGTGGTATCGGCCTGGCCGACGTGCTGATCCGGCAGATGTCGAAGAACAAACCGATGGCGCCGGGCGAGGCTGCCGCCGCGTCCGCCGCCAAGCAGCAGGAAGCGCTGGCCAAGGCCGCCGCCGTGCCGACGCCGATTGCCGCCGGCACCGTCGCCACCGGTCCGCTGTCCCGCGTCAACGGCGAGCGTCCATTGTGGGCATCGCGCTCGGTGCATGCGCCGAACAACACCGATATTTCCCATCGCAACGACATGGCGCTGATCAACCAGCGGCGTCTGGCATTGCCGCCGAAACTGGCCGATCGCTTGCTCGCTGGTCTGGTGCCGTCGGCGCCGAGCGTGGCCACTGCCAGCACTGCGGCCGCAGCGACCAACGCCTTGCCGCAACGCGCTGCGACTACCGCCGTTACAGGCTCCGGCGCGTTGTACAACGGCGACTGGCTGGCCCGTGCCGAAGAGCAGAAAGCCGCTGGCGGGCAGATGCAGGTTTACGGCCGCGCCATGGCGCAGATTCCGCTGGCACCGGCGAAAAAGGCCTTCAGCTCTGCCGACGAATTCGTCAACACCATGCTGCCGATGGCCAAGGAAGCCGCCGACCGCATCGGCGTCGATCCGCGTTATCTGGTGGCGCAAGCGGCACTGGAAACCGGTTGGGGCAAATCGGTCATGCGCGCTCAGGATGGCAGCAGCAGCCACAACCTGTTCGGCATCAAGGCCAGCAGCAACTGGAAGGGCGATTCGGCCCGCGCGATCACCAGCGAGTTCCGCAATGGTGCGATGGTCAAGGAGACGGCCGAGTTCCGTTCCTACGCCTCGTACAAGGACAGCTTCCACGATCTGGTGACGTTGCTGCAGAGCAACAATCGCTATCAAGAAGTGCTGAAGTCGGCCGATAACCCAGAACAGTTTGTACGCGAGTTGCAGAAGGCCGGTTACGCCACCGACCCGAACTACGCGACGAAGATTTCGCAAATTGCCAAGCAGATGAACAGTTTTGAAAACTACGCTGCGGCGGGTGTCTCCACCACGCCTTTATAAGGCACCAGGTAATAAGGTCTGAACCATGAGTTTGCTCAATATCGGGATGTCGGGACTGTCGGCCAGTCAGTCCTCTCTGGCTACGACAGGCAACAACATTGCCAACGTCGACACCGCCGGTTATTCACGTCAGCAAACCGTGCAGGGCACCAAGTCCTCGCAGCAGTACGGCAGCGTTTTCATCGGCACGGGCACGACCCTGGCCGACGTGCGCCGGGTGTACAACTCGTACCTGGAATCGCAGCTGCACACCGCGACTTCGCTGGACAGCGAATCGGCCGCGTTCCTCAAACAGGCGACGCCGCTGGACGCCATGCTGTCGGACACCAACACCGGCCTGACCGGTGTGCTGCAGAAATTCTTCACATCGATGCAGGGCGTATCGACGTCGGCCACCGATGACACTTCGCGTCAGTCGGTGCTGACCGGCGCGCAGGCGCTGACCAGCCGTTTCAATACCCTGGCCAAGCAGCTCAACGATCAGAACACCACGATCAACGGCAGCCTCGGCGACATGACCGCCCAGGTGAACAAACTCGCCACGGCGATCGCCAATCTCAACCAGAAGATCGGCGAAATCTCCACCAGTGGCGGGGCGCCGAACGACTTGCTCGACAGCCGTAACGACGCCGTGCGTCAGCTCTCCGACCTGACCGGTGCCCAGGTCGTCGAGCGCGGCACCAGCTTCGACATCTATGTCGGCAGCGGTCAGCCGCTGGTCATCGGCAACACCACCAACAGCCTGAGCATGGTTGCGAGCAAGACCGACCCGTCGCGCATGTCGATCCAGATGGATCGCGGTTCGAGCACCATCGACATCACTTCGGTGATCAGCGGCGGCGAAATCGGCGGTCTGCTGACCTATCGCAAGGAAGTCCTCGACCCATCGCTCAACGAGCTCGGTCGCGTCGCTCTGGTGATTGCCGATCAGATCAACAGCCAGCAAGCCCAGGGCATCGACAAGAACGGCGACTTCGGCGCGGCGATTTTCAACAACATCAACAGTGCCGCTCTGATCAGTCAGCGCAGCATTGCGAAGGACGGCAACAGCGCCGGTTCGGGCAACCTCGATGTGACCATCAAGGACACCGGCAAGCTGACCACCAGCGATTATCAGGTGACCTTCACCAGCGCCACCGATTACACCGTCAAACGTTCCGACGGCACCGATCTGGGCGCATTCAGCACCACGACCAATCCGCCGCCAGTGATCGACGGCTTCACCCTGGCCTTGAACGGCGGCGCGCTGAGCGCGGGTGACTCGTTCAAAATCACGCCGACCCGCAACGCGGCGGCGAGCATTCAGACGGTCCTGACCGATCCGAAGAAAATCGCTGCGGCCGGTCCGCTGACCGGCGTCGCCAGCGCCAACGGTCTGGGCACTTACACTCAGCCGACGCTCAGCGACAAGATCGACATCTACAACCCGACCGCCCAGGCTGACATGCAGGCGGCGTTGAAGAATTCGACACCAGTGAAACTGGTATTTGGCGCAGCCAGCGGTGGCAGCCAGTCGTACACCCTGGTCGACGCCAAGGGCGGGACGCTGGGCACCGGCACCATCGTGCCTGGCCAATCGAACACGCTGAACCTGAAAGTCGGCATCGTCGATGCCAGCGGCAACCCGGTGATGGACACTACCGTCACGCCGAACGTGCAGAAGACCTTCACCGTGCAGACCACCGTGGGCGGCACGCCGAAATCCGGCGAGACCTTCACCATGAACCTCACCGGCGCGGCGTCTTCGGACAACCGCAACGCCCAGGCACTGGTCGCGTTGCAAACCAAACAGACCGTGGACACCGGTTCGGCGAGCAAGGGCATCAGCCTGACCGACGCCTACAACACCCTGGTGACCAACGTCGGTACCAAGACCGCTCAAGGCAAGTCCGACAGCGCCGCGACCACGGCGATTCTGGAGAACGCCAAGGGTGCCCGCGATTCGCTTTCCGGGGTCAACCTGGACGAAGAAACCGGCAACCTGGTCAAGTACCAGCAGTACTACACAGCGTCTTCGCAGATCATCAAAGCTGCGCAGGAAACTTTCGCCACGCTGATCAACAGCCTTTAAGGAGTCGTAATTCATGCGCATTTCCACCGCCCAGTATTACGGAACGCAAGCTTCGGATTATCAGCGTAACTTCAACAAGGCTGTCGCCACCGCGAGCGAGGCGAGCAGCCTGCAACGCATCAACACCGCCGCCGATGATCCGATCGGTGCCGGGCGCTTGCTGCAATTGGGCCAGCAGGCAGCGATGCTCGATCAGTACAAGACCAACGTCAACACCACCAAAAGTGCGTTGAACGTGCAGGAGTCCACGCTGGATTCGATCACCACGGCGTTGGCACGGGCCAAGGAACTTGCGCTGGCCGCGAACAACGGCACGATCACCGACAAGGACCGCCAGGCTTACGCCTCGGAGATGGGCGAGATCCAGCAACAAGTGCTGGGCCTGATGAACGCCAAGGATGCCAACGGCAACTACCTGTTCTCCGGTTCGAAAACCGATACCGCGCCGTACTCGAAGAATTCTGACGGCACGTTCAGCTACAACGGCGACCAGACCACCATCGATCTGGGCATCGGCGACGGCATGACCGTGGGCACCAACACCACCGGTTGGGACGCGTTCCAGCAGACCATCAACACCGGCCGCACCAACACCAAGATGACTGCGCCAGCCGTCGATGACGGCCGTGTCGTGCTGTCCAACGGCACCGTCGGCACTGCCGCCACTTACGACGCCAAGTTCACTGCCGGGCAGCCGTATACCATCGATTTCGTCAGCAGCACCCAGCTGAAAATCACCGATGCGCTGGGCAACGATGTGACCGCCGAGGCCAGCCAGAATGGCCTGATCAGCAATAGCAGCGGCGCCAACCAGACTGTCAGCTTCCGTGGCGTCGACCTCAAGCTGAACGTCAACCTGAAGGCCGGCGATACCAATCCGGACGCCGTTATCGCAGGGCACAGTTTTCAGCTGTCGGCCTCGCCGGACTCGTTCACCACCACGCGTAATCCGGGTAACCCGTCGACCAGCGTGATCACCGGTTCGACCATCACCGATCAGGCAGCCTACACCGCAGCTTTCCCGCAGGGCGGCGCGGTGCTCAAGTTCACCAGCGCCACCGATTTCGATCTGTATGCCGCGCCAGTGACCGCCGACAGCAAGCCGGTTTCTTCGGGCACGGTTGCCGGCGGTAACGCTACCGCTGCCGGTGTGACCTTCGCGCTGGGCAACACGCCGGCTGCAGGCGACCAGTTCTCGATCCAGCCGAACAATCATCAGACCCAGAACGTGCTCGACACCCTGGGCCAGATGATCACCGCGCTGAACACGCCGGTTGACGGCGATCCGGTTGCCAAGCAGAAATTGCAGGGCGCGATGGAGGCGGGCCTCGGTAACATCGATGCCGCTTCCAACCAGATCGGCACGGCGGTGACCACCATTGGTGCGCGTGGTCAGGCGCTGGACATGCAGACCATCACCAACGACAGCCTGACCACGGCAAACAGCACCACCCAGGGTTCGATTCGTGATTCCGATCCGGCTGAAGTCATGACCCGCCTGACCCTGCAACAGACCATGCTGCAAGCCGCGCAACTGGCGTTCAGCAAGATCAGTCAGTTGGGTCTGTTCAACAAGATCTGATGATTGGCGGGTGCGTGAGCGCCCGCCAACGTTGTGCCTCTGTTAATGATTTTTTGCGGTATCAAGGGCTCGTTTTTGCGAGCGGGCTCGTACCGCCTGTGAGCCCGCCGTGAATTCACTTCCTCTCGTCAGCATTGCCATCCCTGCGTTCAATCCGCGCTTTTTCGAGCGCACGCTGAACAGTGCCGTCAGCCAGACTTACAGCAATCTCGACATCGTCGTGTGCGATGACAGTCGTGGTGACGAGATCAAGGACATCGTCAGCTTGGTGATGGAGCAAACCGGGGCTCAGGTGCGCTACGTTCGCAATCCACAGACGCTGGGGCTGGTGGGCAACCTGAAAGCCTGCCTCGAACAGGCGCGCGGCGAGTTCATCAAATTCCTGTGTGACGATGACCTGCTCTATTCGGCCTGCATCGAACAGCAAGCCCATGAGTTACAGCGCGAAGAAGTCAGTCTGGTGATCGCTCAGCGGCTGCTGTGGGACGCCAACGACATCATTCTGCCGGCCCGTTTGGAAAACAGCTCGCTATCACCCGTGAGCGCCTTGCTCAAAGGCGACGATGTGCTGAGCATTTTCGAAAAATTCCCGGTCAACGTCCTCGGCGGCTTCAGCAGTGCGTTGTTCCGGCGTGCCGATGTCGCCGAACTGTTGCCCGCTCTGACTGAAGCAGGTGCATGCTTCGTCGCGACCCTGGATTTTGCCTTGTACGTGTGTCTGTTGCGGCGCGGCAACATGGTGACGTCGAACAATGTCCTGAGCGCCGAGCGACTTTACCCTGAGCGCCTGAGCGCGCAGCAACCGATGAAGGATGCTGCCGAGGTTGAGCGCGAGTGGCTTTCGCAAATGCTCAAAGTGCGCAGCGGCGAGTCGGCGCCCGCAAAGGGCTGGGTTCGCTACGTGCGACTGACGAGCGCCGACGAGTCGCCTCGCGTTTGGGAAGAACTGCCGCTGAGCCGTACCCTTGGCACCAAGCAAAGCCGCCAGGAGCTGGGTGTGGGTGTCGACAGCTTCAGTTTCGGCGAGCTCTATGCGCAGTGGCTGGCGTGTCGGGTGCTGACCGAGACGCAGCGCCAATGGTTGCCGGAAACGCTTGCTGGCTGGCCGCAGCAGCCGAGGATCGTGCCGATCGTCATCGATGCGCAGGGTAGCCGCGACGGTCTCGAGCGCACCCTGCAAGCGCTCGCTGCACAGGACTACCCACCGGAGCTGGTGCTGGTACTGTCCGTAGCCTGTACCGAAGCAGTGTTGCAGGATCGGGTGTTCCACATGCCGTTGCAGGATGACGGTCTGGAGCAGATCAATGCGCTGTTGCCGCAACTCGAAGGCGCCGACTGGTTCTATCTGCTGCAACCGGGAGATCGCCCGGTGGCACCGGCATTGCTGGTGATGGCCGATCGCATCGCGCATTCGCGGTCGCTGACGTGTCTGTACAGTGATGAAGGCAGCGTGCGCGCCGGCGAATCGGCGGAACCGGCGTTCAAACCGGACTTCAACCTCGACCTCATGCGCAGTTATCCATACGTCGGCCGAGCGCTGGCATTCCAGCGCGAACGCTTCCTCGCCCTAGGTGGATTTGCGCCAACGTTCGCCGAACTGGCGCCACACGACATGCTCTGGCGGATGGTCGAAAGCGATGGCCTGCAGGTTGTCGGTCATATCGCCGAGGTGTTGCTGGAGTCGAAATTCGACCTGTCGCAATGGCTCACCGAGCCTGGCGTGGTGGAGCAAAGTCCGCGAATTCTCGAGGCGCATCTGCAGCGCCTCGGCATTGCTCATGAAATCCGCCAGAACGGGCTGCTCAATCGTGTCGACTACCGTCACGCGCAACGCCCTCTGGTGTCGGTGATCATCGTCACTCAGGACCAGACTGCCGCCTTGCAGCGTTGTGTCGAAACGCTGCTGGAGAAAACCGCCTACACCGAGTACGAATTGCTCCTGGTCGACAACGGCAGCGAAAGCGCCGAAGCGCTGGCGTGGCTGGACGGCATGGCGCAGTTGGGCAGCGACCGGATTCGCGTGCTGCGGTATGCGCAAAAGGGCGATGCCGCCGCTGTGCAAAACTTCGCCGCGCGCCAGGCGCGCGGTGAGTACGTGCTGATGCTTAACGCCTTTGCGGTAATCACCCAGGCCGACTGGCTCGATGAGCTGCTCAATCATGCACAGCGCCCTGAAGTCGGGGTGGTGGGCGCCAAGCTGTTCAACCCGGACGGTGGCGTGCTGCACGCCGGTCTCATCCTGGGGCTGAATGGGCCGGCGGGACTGCCGTTCTACGGCCAGCCGATGCAGTCGGACGGGTATATGCACCGACTGCAAGCTGTGCATGATCTGAGCGCGGTCGGTGGCGACTGCATGATGATTCGCAAATCGGTATTCGAAGCGGCCGGCGGTCTTGATGAGCAGGATTTCAAGCAACCGCTCAGTGTCGTGGATCTGTGCCTGCGCATTGGCCGCGACGGTTATCTGGTGGTGATGAACCCGCACGCCGTGCTGGCGGTGGGTACGCAGCCAGTTATCGCGGCGACGGAGCAAGAGCAAGCGCAGCACGCCGAGGAGAAGGACACCTTCTATCAACGCTGGCTGCCACTGGTTGCGCGCGACCCGGCCTATAACGTCAACCTGACGTTGCAGGGCGTTGGCGCCAGCAACTTTAGCCTTGAACCGGGCCTGCGTACTGGCTGGAGCGCGTTCTCCAAGGCGCAACTGCCGAACGTGCTCGCGGTTCCGATCAATGCTTCTGCCATCGGTCACTACCGCATGAGCCAGCCGATGATCGAGCTGGAAGCGGCCAACCGGGTGGAGGGACGGGTCTGCTACGGCTTACCGTCGATCATCGATATCGAGCGTCAGTCCCCCGATGTGATCGTCCTGCAAGGGCGCTATTCGGAGCATGCCATTGATGAAATTCCGCCGCTGAAGAAGTTCTTCAATGCCCGACGGATTTTCGAACTCGACGACTATGTCATTGACGTTCCCCATCGCAATGCACACATCCGCAACATGCCGGGCAAGTCGGACATGGAGCGTATGGTGCGCCGAGCGATCGGCCTGTGCGATCGCGTGGTCGTTTCAACCGCGCCGCTGGCCAACGCGCTGTCGGACATGCACCACGACATACGCGTGGTGCCGAACATGTTGGCTCAGGACTTGTGGGGACACCTGCGCAGCCAGCGTCGTACCTCGAAAAAGCCCCGTGTCGGCTGGGGGGGCGGCACCAGTCACCATGGCGATCTGGCAGTGATCGCCGACGTGGTGCGCGAACTGGCCAACGAAGTGGACTGGGTTTTCTTCGGCATGTGCCCGGATGATTTGCTGCCGTACATGCATGAGTTTCACGGAGTGATCCCGCTGGATGTCTATCCGGCAAAACTGGCCAGCCTGAACCTCGATCTGGCGCTGGCGCCGCTGGAGTTCCACATCTTCAACGACTGCAAGAGTAATCTGCGGCTGCTCGAGTATGGCGCCTGCGGTTTTCCGGTGGTCTGCACCGATACCGAGGCCTATCGCGGCTACTTGCCGTGCACCCGGGTCAAGACCAACACGACCGATGAGTGGCTGCAAGCGATCCGCATGCATCTGGCTGACCCGGATGCCAGTTATCGCATGGGCGATGAACTGCGTGAGGTGGTGCTGCGAGACTATGTTCTGCGCGGCGATAACTTGCGCCATTGGGAGTATGGCTGGCTGGCGGATTGAATTGCCCGCAAGGCTTCATTGAAAGGCGATCTCTCGGGTCGCCTTTTTCACAGGTTCATTGATTTGTTTGAGTCGATCAGCGAGGGAATGCGCTCCGGACAGGCAACGCCCGCACTGACAGATCCGGTTTCAACAACCACGCAAGGAAGATGCAATGACAATTGTGAATGGAACGAGTGAAGCGGATGTCCTGCTGGGCACCGACAGCAATGACCAACTCTATGGACTGGAGGCGGATGATGTCCTGCTGGCAAGTACGGGATCGGATGAGCTTGATGGCGGGGACGGCTTCGACACCGCGAATTACTACGCAATAACCTCTGGAATCAACGTCGAACTGGCCGACGGTACAAGTACCGTCGCCGGCCCCGACGGCAAGCTCGATACGCTGGTGTCCGTTGAGAAGATCGTCGGGACGTTTTCCAACGATACGTTCACCAGTTCGGTAGCCGGCGTGACGCTGGAAGGCAGCAGCGGTGACGATGTCTACATCGTCACCGCTGAAGACGTGACCATCGTCGAGGAAGACTGGGGCGGCTACGACGAACTGCGCACCAGCCTCAACAGCATCAAGATGGCCGGCTTCGTCGAGAAACTGACCTTCACGGGTACCGGTGATTTCAAGGCATACGGCAGTGACACCGACAACGAGATCATCGCTGGTGCCGGTAATGACTGGCTGTGGGGTGGTGATGGTGCAGATCATTTCGTCGGGGGGGACGGTTACGACACCGTCAGCTACAGCGACAGCCTTGAAGGGGTACGAGTCGAAGACTTCACCAACCATGACGGCCTGACCATCGCCTATGGCGATATTTTTAACGGTATCGAAGCGCTTCAGGGCTCGGGCTTCGATGATGTGATTTATCGTCATAATGACTCGATGAGCATCGATGGTGCGCACGGCTACGACACTGTGAGTTACCGCTACGCCTTCGACGTGGCCAATGTCGTGATCGGCAATGGCAGCAACCTTGCAGGTGACACGCTGCTCAATGTGGAAGAGGTTATCGGTTCCTCCGGCGCCGATCGTTTTGTCGTCAACGCCAGTGGTGTGAAGGTGGCTGGTGGTATCGGTGATGACGTTTATACGATCAACAGCACCGGCGTGACTGTCGAAGAAGACGACAGCTTCATGGGTGGTACCGATCATGTGTACACCAGCCTGTCCGAGTTGAGGCTGAGTGCGTTCGTTGAGCGGTTGACCTATACCGGCAGCAGCGATTTCACCGGTTACGGCAATGACGGGGACAACACGATCGTTTCCGGTGCCGGGAACGATGTGCTGCTGGGCGGGGCGGGGGCCGATAACTTTGAAGGTGGTGCGGGCCTCGACATCGTCAGCTATGACGACAGCGCTGAAGGCTTGAGCGCCTCGCTGAAATGGGGCGCGCAGAGCGGTATCGCCTTCCATGACGTCTACATCGACATCGAAGGCCTGCGCGGCAGCCAGTTCAATGATGTTCTGGAAGGTGAGTGGGGCGACAACGTCCTTGAAGGCGGTGGTGGTGACGACCAGATTCAGGGTGGCGATGGCAACGATCACATCTACGGCGGTCTGGCGTCCGGTCTCGATGCAGCCGGGCAGTCCGACACCTTGTTCGGTGGCTCGGGCGATGACGTCATCATAGCTGCGCGCGATGGCCTGTTTACCTGGGTCAGTGGCGATGAAGGCAATGACAACATTACCCTCGGGCGAGGCGTGGCCTATGGTGGGCAGGGCAACGACGTGTTGATCTTCAACGGCGCCGGCCCGTCGGGCCTGGGCGGCAGCGGGTTTGGCGAGCAGGGCGATGATACCTATGTGGTGGACACGTCTGCCTTGGTGACCATCAAGGATGAAGGGCTGGATGCCAACGACACGCTGATTCTGAACACCATCGCTGACGCCAGTCAGTTGAGCGTGACCCGTGTGGGCGATGACGTTTATCTGCACAGTGCCAATGATGGTAGCAGTGGCGTGCCGGACAACGGTGTGCGGCTGGTGGACTGGTATGCGGGGTTTGCGACCATCGAGCATGTTCAGACGGCCGATGGTCAGATGTATGAGCTGCCGGTAGGTGCTGATGGGTTTGCGCTGTTCGGGTAGTTTTTGCGCATCGTTGAAGTAAGGGGTGGGTCTTTGGATTCATCCCTTTTTTGTTTTTTGGCTTGGCGGCCCTTGGGCCGACCAGACTCTCGGGGTTTGGGTGAATATCCGTTTCTGCGGGTGTTGCTGTAAGAGCGAAACCGCCAGCGCCAGCACCCGCAATAACGGATAGGCCCCCAATCAAAATCCTCAGCCCGTTCCCCACCGCCTCGACTCTGAGCTGGCGCGTTTCCTGCAAGTGCCCCTCAAATCGCCATAAAACGAGCGCTTGCGGTCATTGCACTTGCGCCCGGAACGGCAAAAGGTGTCGCCGCAAGGCCCGCAACGCTCAACAAAGCCATGCGCAGCCCGGTGAAGAACAAGAGGGGAGACGATGAAGGCAGTAATTTTGGCGGGTGGCCTCGGCACGCGGATCAGTGAAGAGTCGCACCTCAAGCCCAAGCCGATGATCGAGATCGGCGGCAAGCCAATTCTCTGGCACATCATGAAGCAGTATTCCGCCCATGGAATCCACGACTTCGTCATCTGCCTGGGCTACAAGGGCTATGCGATCAAGGACTTCTTCGCCAACTACTTCCTGCACACCTCCGACGTCACCTTCAACATGCGCGAGAACCGCATGGAGGTGCACCAGAATTACAGCGAGCCGTGGAGCGTCACGCTGGTCGACACCGGCGAAGAAACCATGACCGGTGGCCGGCTCTTGCGCACTGCGCCTTATCTCAAGGACGAAAAAGCCTTTTGTTTTACCTACGGCGACGGCGTCTCGGATATCGATATCGGCGCTTTGATCCGTTTTCATGAAGCGCACGGCAAGCTCGCGACCGTTACTGCCGTGCAGCCTCCAGGCCGTTACGGTGCGTTGCAACGCACAGGCCACCAAGTTATGGGCTTCACCGAGAAGCCGCGAGGTGACGGCGGCTGGATCAATGGCGGCTTTTTCGTCCTGTCACCACAGGTGCTGCCTTACATCGCCGGCGATGCGACCAGCTGGGAAGCCGAGCCGTTGATGCAACTGGCTGAGTTGGAACAGCTGCATGCCTACGAACATTCCGGCTTCTGGCAGCCGATGGACACCCTGCGTGACAAGAACCATCTCGAAGCGCTGTGGCAGAGCGGGGAGGCCCCATGGAAGCAATGGGCCTGAGTGCGGAGTTCTGGCGTGGCAAACGCGTCCTGGTCACCGGACACACTGGATTCAAAGGCAGTTGGCTGACCCTGTGGCTGCAAAGCCTTGGTGCGCAAGTCAGCGGTTTTTCTCTGGATCCGTCGACCGAGCCGAGCCTGTTCGAACTGGCGCGCGTGCACGAAGGCATCAATGATCAACGCGGCGATCTGCGTGACCTCGGCGCCTTGCTGGAAATCATCGCCGAGACCGAGCCGGAAATAGTCCTGCATCTGGCGGCCCAGCCTCTGGTGCGCGAGGGCTATCGCGATCCACTCGGCACCTATTCAAGCAATGTCATGGGTACGCTGAACCTGCTCGAAGCGATTCGTCAGGTCGGCGGTGTGCGCGCCTGTGTGCTGGTCACCACCGACAAGGTCTACGCCAACAAGGAATGGCTGTGGCCGTACCGCGAAGACGAAGCCCTCGGTGGACACGATCCTTACAGCAGCAGCAAGGCCTGCTGCGAGTTGCTCGCGCAGTCGTATGCCGCGTCGTTCTTCCCGGCGGACAAACATGCCGAACACGGTCTGGCCCTGGCTACCGCACGCGCCGGCAATGTGCTGGGCGGTGGTGATTTTGCGCCAGAACGACTGATTCCCGATGTGCTGAAAGCCTGGACTGCCGACGAGCCAGTGACCCTGCGTTACCCGCAAGCGGTGCGTCCGTGGCAGCACGCGCTGGAGCCGCTGGCCGGTTATCTGCAATTGGCTGCTGCGCTCTACGAGTACGGCCCGGAATACGCCGGTGCGTGGAACTTTGGTCCCGGGGAGGCCGACATGTGCAGCGTCGGTGAGGTGGTCGAACTGCTCGCCAACCGTTGGCCGCAGGCCCGCGGTCTGCGCATCGAACCGAGTGAGCTGCACGAAGCCGGTCTGCTGCGTCTGGACAGCAGCCGCGCGCGGCAGGTGCTTGGATGGAAGCCGCGCTGGACGCTGGAACAATGCCTGACGCACACCCTCGGCTGGCATCTGGCGTGGCAACACGGCGATGACATGCGCGTCGTTACCTTGAACCAATTGAATCTGTACAGAGAGCGTTCATGAGCGATTACACCTTGCAGAAAACGCCATTGGAGGGTCTGTACCTCATTCAGCAGAAAGTCTTCTGCGATGAGCGCGGGCGGTTCGCCCGGCTGTTCTGCCAGAGTCGTCTGACCGTCCAGGGACGTCCTTTTGCGATCCGCCAGATCAATCATTCGCGCACGGCCGGCCAAGGTAGCGTACGCGGTCTGCATTTTCAGAAAGCCGGTTATGCCGAATCCAAGCTGATCACTTGTGTGCGCGGCGCGGTCTGGGATGTGGCGGTCGACCTGCGGCCGCAATCGCCAACGTATTTGCAGTGGCATGCGCAAGAACTGCGCGCCGATGATGGCCTCAGCTTTTTGATTCCTGCCGGTTTTGCCCACGGCTTCCAGTCACTGACCGATGAATCGGAAGTGCTGTACCTCACCGATGCCGATTACGCACCGGAGCATGAAGCGGGTTTGTCGGCCCTTGATCCGGCACTGGCGATCTCATGGCCGCTATCCGTCAAGAATCTGTCAGCCAAGGATTCCAGGCATCCGCTGCTCGACAAACAGTTTCAGGGAGTCGAGCTTTGACGGCGAACACCTCCACTGTGCTGGTCACTGGCGCCACCGGCTTCGTCGGTCGCCACTTGGTCAGCGCTTTGCTTTCCAAAGGCTTCAAAGTGCGTGCGGTTGCGCGCACCCTCGACTCGGCTCGCAGTCTGCCGTGGTTCGCGCAGGTGGAATTTGTCGCCGCCGATCTGCATGCGCCAGACCTTGATGTCGAGCACTTGGTTGATGGCGTGGATGTCGTCGCTCATCTGGCCTGGAGCGGCTTGCCTAATTATCAGGCGCTGTTTCATTTCGAACGCAACCTGCCGGCGGATTACGCGTTTCTCAAGCGTGCGGTCGTGGCAGGGGTGAGCCAGGTGCTGGTCACCGGGACTTGCTTTGAATACGGCTTGCAAAGCGGCCCGTTGGCCGAGTCGGTCTTGCCCCAGCCTTGCACGCCTTACGGTCTGGCCAAGCACACCTTGCGCCTGTTCCTTGAAGCATTGCAGCGCGAGCAGGCGTTCACCCTGCAATGGGCGCGGTTGTTTTACCTTTATGGCGAAGGGCAGAACAGCAACAGCCTGCTGGCCAGCCTCGACCGCGCCATCGATGGCGGTGAGGCGCAGTTCAATATGTCGATGGGCGACCAGCTGCGTGATTATCTGCAGATTACCGAGGCGGCCGCGCAATTGGCTTCGCTGATCGGCCGGCCTGATGTCGACGGCGTCACCAATTGCTGCAGCGGCCAGCCGATTTCCGTACGCGCGCTGGTTGAACAGCGTGTCCGCGAACGCCAGTCGACGATCATGTTGAATCTGGGCCATTACGGTTATTCCGCCCATGAGCCCAAGGCGTTCTGGGGTGATGCTCAGCGAATCTCGCAACTGAAGGGGCAAGAACATGCTGCATGAGCTTTATCGCGCGACCGGACTGCCGGTATTGCAGAACCGCACGTTTGCCAGCGCCGAAGAGGCGCGGGCCTCAGGGGTGGCAGACATTGTTCTGGTACAGGACAGCCAAAGCGGATTGATCTTCAACCAGGCCTTCGATGCCGACAAGCTGAGCTATGACGCCGACTATCAGAACGAACAGGCGCACTCGGTGCAGTTTCAGGCGCACCTCAATGCCGTCGAAGCGATCCTCGCCCGGCACTTCAAGGGCCAGACCCTGATTGAGGTCGGCTGCGGCAAAGGTTATTTCCTTGAGATGCTGCGGGGCAAAGGTTATGCCATTACCGGGATCGACCCTTCGTATGAAGGTGACAATCCTGACGTGATCAAGGCACCCTTCACCCGCGAGCTGGGGTTGGCAGCGGATGCGATTGTCTTGCGCCATGTGTTGGAGCACATCAGCGATCCGTTGGCATTTCTCGCGCAAATGGCTGCAGCCAATCAGGGCGGGCAGATTTATATCGAAGTGCCGTGCTTTGATTGGATCGTCGAGCACAATGCCTGGTTCGACGTGTTCTATGAGCACGTCAATTACTTCCGTCTCGCCGACTTGCGCGCAATGTTCGGCACCGTGCTTGAGGCCGGGCATCTGTTCGGTGGCCAATATCTGTACATCGTTGCCGATCTCTCAACGCTGCAACAGGTGCCGGTCGAGACGCCGTCGTTGCTGACGCTGTCGACCACCTTCACCGCCAGTCTTGATCGCGCCGTGCAGATCATTCAATCCGCGCCGGCACAGGGCTCGGCCATCTGGGGCGCTTCGTCCAAGGGCGTGATTTATTCATTGGCCTTGCAGCGCGCCGGCGTGGCGGTAGATCGCGTCGTCGACATCAACCCGGCCAAGCAGGGCCGATACCTGCCGCTCAGTGGCGTGCGGGTGTCCTCGCCGCAAGAGGCCATGGATGCGCTGCCTGCAGGCGCCCATCTGTTTGTGATGAATTCCAACTACCTCGAAGAAATCAAGCGGATGACTGGCGCACGCTACGTCTATCACGCCGTCGACAGCGCTTCGTTTCAGTGACCCTTGAGATTATTAAGATGACCGAAAACAACATCCACAAAGCCTTCGAAGCCGAATGCCAACAAGAGATCGCGCGCCAGGGTGATGACCAGAAAGTGGTAGCACTGGCTCGGGATTTCTTCAACGAATCGGCCCGCCATAAATACAGCTACCACTTCTCGTGGATGGGCCGTCCGATCATCCAGTTGCCGCAAGACATGATGGCCATGCAAGAGATCATCTGGCAGGTCAAACCGGACCTGGTGATCGAATGCGGCATCGCTCACGGCGGTTCGATCATCTATTACGCCTCGCTGTTGGAGCTGCAGGGCCACGGCGAAGTGCTGGGCATCGACCTCGACATTCGCCCGCACAACCGTGAGGCCATCGAAAGCCACCCGATGGCCAAGCGCATCCAGATGATCGAAGGTTCGAGTATCGACGAGGCGACCGCGCAGAAAGTCCGCGCGATTGCCGAGGGCAAGAAAGTGATTCTGGTCCTCGATTCCAACCATACCCACGACCACGTACTCGAGGAGCTGCGCTTGTATGCGCCGCTGGTTTCGGTGGGTAGCTACTGCGTGGTGATGGACACCGTGGTTGAAGACATGCCGGCGGACTTTTTTCCGGATCGCCCGTGGGGTCATGGCGATAACCCGAAAACCGCCGTGTGGAAATACCTGGAAGAGAACAAGGATTTCGAGATCGATCGGCAGATGCAGAACAAACTGCTGATCACCGTGGCGCCGGACGGTTATCTGCGCCGCGTTCGTTAATTCGCAACATTACCCAGCGTTGTTTCGGCGAGTCGCCGGTTGTGGAGAGAAGTTATGCAAGGCAAGTACAGTTCTGAACTGACGCTACCGCTCAACGAGTTGTTGACGGTGGTGCTGATTACTCACAACCGGCCGGCGTTCCTGCGCCGTGCGGTGAAGTATTACAGCAGCTTGCCCTGCCGAATCATGGTGCTGGACTCCACGCCGGAACGTCCGGAAGGCGATTTCTCCGCCGTCGATTATCATCATGTACCGCAATTCGCCTACTGGGGGATGCAGGCCAAACTGGCCTATGGCGTTGAGCAACTGAGCACGCCATACATGGTGCTGGCGGCGGATGACGATTTCATCGTGTTCGATTCGCTCTGCGAGTCTGTCGGCTTTCTTCAGGCCAACCGTGACTATGGCATGTGCCACGGCTATTGCCTGATGTACCTGGCGAAGGCCGATGGCGTGAACTACTACCGCCGCGACAAGAAGGTTCAGGAAGACTATTCGTCCGAGCGGGCGCAGGATCGCGTCATTGACTACATGAGTCAGTACATCCCGCCGTTCTACGCGGTGACCCGTACCGACCTGATGAAAACCTGGCACTCGTCATTGCCGCCGGGGACCAATTTCCAATGGCAGGAAATCGGGCACGTGTATTACCTGCTGGCGAGCGCCAAGGCACGGATCCTGCCGATTCCCTATGTGGTACGCGAGATCAACTACGGCGTTTCCGAACACAATACCGACGTGTATCACTCGCTGACCTATGTTGATGGCAAGTCGGTCGCCGAACGAGAGGCGTTTGCCGAATTCCTTGTCTCGCTGCCGACCGGTATCCAGAACCTCGATGCAGGGCAAGCCAAGGCATTTGTTCTGGAGAGCTTTGCGGCGATGGCCGAGAGTCTGGCCGTCCGCCGGGCGCTGACTGCCGAGTTGATTTTCGAGTCGACCTGGAATCAGCAATTGCGGCGGCCTGATCGGCGTTTCGGCCCACTGCAGTACGTTGAGATGCCGTTCTACAACCAGACGTTTTTCGATCTTCTGGAACAGTTTGAATTCATGATGCACGCCCTGCCGGCGGGTCGCCTTCAGTTGGAAGGGCTGGAAGGTGTATGGACGCGTCAGGCGCATCTGCTCCAGGCGCGCAATAACGATACGCCGGAGAGCGTGGTCGACCGGTTGTGGCAGGCGCATGATCTGAATGCGTTCAACCAGGTGGTTACCAAGCGTCTGGCCGCGCAGCTGCAAGTGCTCGGTGACGAGACGGCGGCGCAAGCCATGCATGAATGGGTCGCCCGCCTCGAGGCGCTGACGGTCGACGATCATCAGGTCACGTTCGACAAGATGCAATCGGGACGTTTGTTGAATTGGCTGGCTGCACGTGCGCCTGCCATCGAGCAGCTCGAGTCGATCAGCCAACACGTGGCTGCCGAAGGTGGTGGTCAGCAGTTCGGTATCTTCCTCCTTGATCTGGACAACGACATCGACAAGTTGCAGGTGTCGCTCGACAGCCTGGTCGAGGGGCACTGCAAAGCGTTCAGGATTGTCGTGTTCACCACTGGTGAAGCGCCGGCAGCGACCACTGCGCAGAACACCCTGCACTTTGTCCGTGTCACGCCCGGCAATCTCGTCGACAAACTCAACCAGAGCGCTCAGCAGTCGCCAAGCGACTGGTTGATGTTGGCTCAGGCCGGTGATGAGTTCACCGCTAGCGGCCTGTTGCGCGCCAGCCTTGAACTGATGGGGGCCGAGAGTGTGCGTGCGGTCGCCACCGATGAAATCCAGCGCAAGGAAAACGGCGCACTGGTCGACGTATTCCGCCCCGGTTTCAACCTGGATCTGCTGCAAAGCGTGCCGTCGCTGATGGCGCGGCATTGGTTGATCCGTCGCCAGGTGCTGCTTGACGCTGGCGGTTATCAGGCCGACTTCAGCAAGGCGCTGGAATTCGATCTGTTGCTGCGCATCATCGAACAGGGCGGACTTGACGGTCTCGCGCATCTCGACGAGCCGCTGCTGATCACCGAGCAGGCGCCTCTGGAAGAAAACGCCCACGAGCGTCAGGCGTTGCTGCGTCACTTGGGCAATCGCGGCTACAAGGCCAAAGTCACTTCGGCGGCGCCGGGCACCTGGCAGATCGATTATCGCCACACTGAGCAGCCACTGGTTTCGATCATTGTGCCGGTCATCGATGATTTGCCGGCACTGCGCCGCTGCCTGGAGGGCGTGCTGCTCAAAACCCGTTACAGCCGCTACGAAGTGCTGCTGGCAGCCAACGGCAAGCAGTCGGCAGCGGTCAACGATTGGCTGGGAACGCTGCGCCACGCCAAGGTCAACGTGTTGCGTGCCGACCAGCCGCTGAGCGAAGTCGCTTTGTACAACGCCGCCAGTGAACAGGCGCAGGGTGAATACCTGGTGCTGCTGGCCGCGGACAGCGAAGTGGTCAATCCGAACTGGATCGATTCGCTGCTCAACCATGCCCAGCGTCCTGAGGTCGGCATCGTCGGCGCCAAACTCGTCGATCGCGATGGCAAAGTCGCCAATGCCGGTCTGATTCTTGGTCTGAACGAAGGCGTGGGTTCGCCTTTCATCGGCGAGCAACACAAGGCCGAGGGCTACATGCAGCGGCTGGTTGTCGAGCAGAATTATTCGGCCGTCTCCAGGGTATGCCTGATGGTCGGCAAAGAGCTGTTCAATGCCCTTGGCGGCCTCGACGAAGCGACCTTCGCTGACGGCTATGCCGATGTCGATCTGTGCCTGAAGGCCGGCCAGGCCGGTTACCTCACCGTGTGGACGCCACTGGTGCAGGTGCTGCACACCGGCGAGCTGCCACAGGCGCCAGCGGCATTGGCGGCATTGCGTGAAAAATGGCCCGACGCCTTTGCCCAGGATCCGGCGTACAACGCCAACCTGGCCTTGAGTGGTAAAGGTTTCACTCTGGGCGAAAACGCCTCGATCAATTGGGCGCAGTTGCTCGCCTGAGCAGGCCGACAGGAATTACAACATGTTCAACGGACAATCGATTTTCATCTCCGGCGGCACCGGCTCGTTCGGGCGCAACTTCATCCGTCGCTTGCTGGAGCAATACCAGCCCAAGCGCGTGGTGGTGTTCTCCCGCGACGAGCTCAAGCAATGCGAAATGCAGCAGACGTTCAATGCACCGTGCATGCGTTATTTCATCGGCGACGTGCGTGACGCCGAGCGCTTGCGTCAGGCGATGCGCGGCATCGATTACGTAGTGCATGCCGCCGCGTTGAAGCAGGTGCCGGCGGCGGAGTACAACCCGACCGAATGCATCCGCACCAACGTCAACGGCGCGGAAAACATCATCGCCGCTGCCATCGACAACGGTGTGAAAAAAGTCGTGGCGCTGTCCACCGACAAGGCGGCCAGCCCGATCAATCTGTACGGCGCGACCAAGCTGCTTTCGGACAAACTGTTCGTCGCCGCCAACAACATTGCCGGCGAGCAGCAGACCCGTTTCGCCGTGGTGCGCTACGGCAACGTCGCTGGCTCGCGTGGTTCGGTGGTGCCGTTCTTCAGCAAGCTGATCGCTGACGGCGCGCAAGAATTGCCGATCACCGACGAGCGCATGACGCGGTTCTGGATCACCCTCGACCACGGCGTGCAGTTCGTCCTCGATAGCTTCGCGCGCATGCACGGCGGTGAAGTGTTCGTGCCGAAGATCCCGTCGATCCGTATCGTCGATCTGGCGCGCGGCATGGCCGAGCATCTGCCACACAAGAACGTCGGCATTCGTCCCGGCGAGAAGCTGCACGAACTGATGGTGCCGCTGGACGATGCGCGCATGACCCTGGAGTTCGAGGATCACTACACGATTCAGCCGTCGATTCGTTTTACCAGCGTCGACGTCGATTTCGCCGTCGATAAACTCGGTGAACGTGGCCGTGCCGTGGACGAGGATTTCGAGTATCGCTCGGACACCAACCCTCATTTCCTTTCAGTGGGGCAGATCGCCGATCTGCACGCGAAGCTGTCGGTATGATTCCCTACGGTCGGCAGAGCCTCGATCAGGCAGACATCGATGCGGTGGTCGAGGTGTTGCAATCGGACTGGCTGACCCAGGGGCCGACCATCGAACGCTTCGAACAGGCCATGGCCGCGCGTTGCCAGGCCGATTTTTCCGTGGCGGTGTGCAATGCCACGGCGGCGCTGCACATTGCTTGTCTGGCCGCTGACCTGGGGCCGGGCGATCGCTTGTGGACCTCGCCGAATACGTTTCTGGCTTCGGCCAACTGCGGGCGCTATTGCGGCGCAGAGGTTGATTTCGTCGACATCGATCCGCTGACCTGGAACCTCGACGCCTTTGCCCTTGAAGCGAAGCTGGAACAGGCCGAACGCGACGGCATGCTGCCGAAAGTCCTCGTCGCCGTCGCGTTCTCCGGGCAGAGCTGCGATATGCGCAAGATTGCCGATCTCGCCGTGCGCTACAACTTCACCGTGATCGAAGACGCCTCGCACGCGGTGGGCGCCAGTTACGCCGGGCGTCCAGTCGGTTGTGGCGACTTCGCGGCGATGACGGTGTTCAGTTTTCACCCGGTGAAAATCATCACCAGCGCCGAAGGCGGCATGGTCCTGACCAATCGCCCGGCGCTGGCCGAACGTCTGCGACGGCTGCGCAGCCACGGCATGACCCGCGATCCCGAGCACATGACCGAGCCGAGCCACGGACCGTGGTATTACCAGCAGATTGAGCTGGGTTTCAATTACCGGATCACCGATCTGCAAGCGGCGCTGGGACTGTCACAGCTGGGCAAACTGGATGAGTTTGTCGCCCGGCGCCGGGAACTGGCGGCGCGCTATGATCGCTTGCTGGCGTATTTGCCGGTGACGTTGCCGAGCCCGCAGGAAGAGGCGGAGTCTGCCTGGCACCTGTATGTGATTCGCTTGCAGACCGAGCGCTTCAGCCTCAGTCACCGCCAGGTTTTCGAAGGTTTGCGCGCGGCCGGTATTGGCGTGAATCTGCACTACATTCCCGTGCACTTGCAGCCTTACTATCAGGGTCTGGGGTTTGCCGAGGGCGATTTTCCCGAGGCTGAACGCTATTACGCTCAAGCCATCAGCTTGCCGCTGTACCCCTTGCTGAGCGATGAGCAGCAGGATCATGTAGTCGAGCAACTGCGGCGACTGACCGAACGATGACCGCTGCGGCGGTAGACGAGACTGTGTATGCGCGATCTGAGCGAGCAGGAAAGATTCTGGCAGGGTGAGTTCGGCAACCATTACGTTGAGCGCAATGTCGGCCAGGCGCTGGTGGCGGGCAATCTAGGGTTTTTCGCCAAAGCGCTGAGCCGGGCGGGTCGCGTCGACAGTCTGCTGGAGCTGGGTACCAACGCCGGCAACAATTTGCAGGCATTGCGTCAGTTATTGCCGCGTTGCGAACTGTTTGGTGTCGAGATCAACGAAAGCGCGTGCGCGCAGGCGCAGGCGCTGGACATCGCGCAAATCTGGCACGGCTCGTTGTTCGATTTTCCTGTCGAGCGCCGCTACGATCTGACCCTGAGCAAAGGCGTGCTGATCCATCTGGCCCCCGAGCTGTTGCCGCGCGCCTATGCGCAGTTGTACGAGCTGAGCCAGCGCTACATCCTGATCGCCGAGTACTACAATCCGGCACCCATGGAAATCGCTTACCGCGGTAACAGCGGCAAGCTGTTCAAACGCGATTTTGCCGGGGAAATGCTTGATCGCTATGCCGATTTGCAACTGCTCGACTATGGCTTCGTCTATCACCGTGATCGGCAATTTCCGGCCGATGACATCACCTGGTTCCTGTTGGAAAAACGCCCTTGAGCAACGTCGCAATCATCCCTGCCCGTGGCGGCAGCAAGCGTATCCCGCGCAAGAATCTCTTGCCGTTCGTGGGCGTGCCGATGATTGTCCGCTCGATCCGCACAGCGCTGGAATCAGGTTTGTTCGAGCAGGTCGTGGTCAGCACCGACGATGCCGAGATTGCCGACATCGCGAGGGCGCACGGTGCGCAGGTACCGTTCATGCGCCCGGCCGATCTGGCCGATGATTTCACCGGCACTGCGGCGGTCATTGTGCACGCACTACAGCAGTTGCCGTCCTTCGATTTCGCTTGCTGCATTTACGCTACTGCGCCGCTGTTGCAGGCACGTTATCTGCGTCAGGGTTTGGAGTTGCTGGAGCAGCATCCGCATCGATCATTTGCGTTCTCGGTTTGTGATTTCGCGTTTCCGGTACAGCGTGCACTGACAGTCGACGGGGACGGCGCCTTGACGGCGTTGTATCCCGAGTTTCGCAATACTCGTTCGCAGGACTTGCCCGAGGCGTTTCAGGATGCCGGGCAGTTTTACTGGGGCCGCAGCGCGGCGTGGTTGCGCGGTGATGTGCTGTATTCGCCAGCCAGCCTGCCGGTGATTCTGCCGCGATATCTGGTCCAGGATATCGACACCCCCGAAGACTGGCAGCGCGCCGAATACCTTTACGCGGCGCTCAAGGCCGGCGGAGAACTGCAATGAGAGTGCTGATCCGCGCCGACGCCTCGCCAACCATTGGCAGCGGCCACATCGCCCGTTGCCTGACCCTGGCGCGGGTGCTGAAACAGCAGGGCAGTCACGTCGCGTTTGCCTGTCGGCGTTTGCCGGGGCATCGACTGGAAGCCTTGAATGCCGAAGGCTTCGAGACCTTCGCGCTGCCCGAGCGCTATCGTGATGAAGACCCGCTGCAGGCTATCGAATCGATGTTGCCGTGGCAGTTCGATATTGATGCACTGGGCCTGCTGCTGGACGGGCAGGCACCGTTCGACTGGATCATCGTCGACCATTACGGACTCGATCATCACTGGCAAACCGCTGCCCGGCGCTGGGCGCACCGAATCGCCGCCGTGGATGATCTGGCCACGCGGCGCTACAGCGTCGATCTGCTGCTCAATCAGAACCTCTCTGGCTTGAGTGAAAACTACGCGCCGCTGCTGCCGCCAGGCTGTCGCACCTTGCTCGGCCCGCGCTACGCCATGCTGCGCGAAGAATTCAACTGCGAGGCCATCGAGATCAAACCGAAGGCCCGGCGCGTGCTGGTGAATTTCGGCGGTTTCGACGCGGCGAGGCAGACTCATCACGCGATGCTGGCGCTGGCGGATTTCACTGAGTTGCAGGTGGATTTCGTCGCTGGCGCCGACAACCCGGCGTGGACGCAGATGCAAGCGTTGGCCGAGAAGCGACCGAACTGGCGCCTGCACAGTTTCGTCAGCGATTTCCATCAGCGCATGACTGACGCCGACCTGTTTATCGGCGCTGGCGGTGGCACCAGTTGGGAGCGCGCGGCGTTGGGCTTGCCGACCATCTGCATCGCCGTGGCGAATAATCAGCAGGCCAACGGCGAAGTCATGGCCGCTGCCGGTGCGCATGTGTTCATGGGGGCTCGCGAGCAGGTCAGCGTCGAGCAGTTGCGTGATGCGGTCGGATTCGTCGTGAACAATCATTTTCTACGCCGCAGCCTCGCCGAGCGCTCGCGGCAACTGGTCGATGGCCGCGGTGCTGAGCGTGTGGCGGCGGCGCTGGCCGGTGCGGTGCTGAAACTGCGCCCGGCGACGCTGGACGATGCGCAGTTGCTGTTCGATGGGCGTAATGCCGAAGCGGTACGGCGCTGGTCGCTGGAAACCGGCGTGATCGATTGGGCGCAGCATCTGAACTGGTTGACGGCCAGTTTGCGCAATCCGCAGCGGCTGCTGCTGATTGCCGAGGCGGATGACGGCCCGGTCGGGGTGCTGCGCTACGACTTGCGCGGGTTCGATGCCGAAGTGTCGATCTATCTGCTGGAGGGGCGTTTCGGCCTCGGTTGGGGCAGGGCAGTGCTCAGCCGTGGCGAAGCATTTGTCGCTGCGCACTGGCCGCAATTGACACGCATCACTGCGCGGGTCATGCCCGCCAATCAGTCCTCATTGAAAGTTTTTCGCGACGCCGGGTTCATCCAGGAAACCTGTGCGTTCAGCCGTGTTTTGAAGGATCACCCGCATGTCTAGTTTCAAGATTGGCCAGCACACCATCGGTGCCGATGCGCCGCCGTTCATCATTGCCGAAATGAGCGGCAACCATAACCAGTCTCTCGACGTCGCTCTGCAAATCGTCGAGGCGGCGGCCAAGGCCGGGGCGCATGCCTTGAAGCTGCAAACCTACACCGCCGAAACCATGACCCTGGATTTGGCTGAAGGCGAATTCTTCATCAAGGATCCGGGCAGTCTGTGGGCCGGCACGTCGCTCTACGATCTCTACGAAAAAGCCCATACGCCGTGGGAGTGGCATGCGCCGATTTTTGCTCGGGCCAAGGAGTTGGGCATGCTCGCGTTCTCGACGCCGTTCGATGACAGCGCGGTAGACTTTCTCGAAAGCCTTGAAGTGCCGGCGTACAAGATTGCCAGTTTTGAAAACACCGATCTGCCGTTGATCCGTCGAGTGGCAGCGACCGGCAAACCACTGATCATCTCCACCGGCATGGCCAGCATCGCCGAACTGGATGAAACCGTGCGTGCCGCCCGCGAGGCCGGGTGCAAGGATCTGGTGTTGCTCAAGTGCACCAGCACCTATCCGGCCACGCCCCTCAACAGCAATGTGCGCACGATCCCGCATCTGCGTGAGTTGTTTGGATGCGAGGTGGGGCTTTCAGATCATTCGATGGGCGTTGGCGTGTCGGTGGCCGCAGTGGCGCTGGGAGCGACGGTGGTGGAGAAACACTTCACCCTCGACCGGTCGGCCGGTGGCGTGGACGCGAGTTTCTCCCTGGAGCCTGCGGAGCTGGCCAGTCTGGTCGTCGAAACCGAGCGTGCCTGGCAGGCGATGGGGCGTGTTCAGTACGGTCCGACCGAGGCCGAGCGCAAGTCGCTGGTCTATCGCCGGTCGCTGTATGTCACCGCTGACATGGTCGCTGGTGAAGCCTTTACCGGGGACAATCTGCGCGCCATTCGCCCCGGTCTCGGTCTGCCGCCCAAGCACACCGAAGCCGTCCTCGGACGCCGTGCGCGCACCGCGATCAAGCGCGGTACGCCGCTCGACTGGTCGTTGATCGAATAAGCCAATCTGCCATCGATTCGGCAAAATAGCGTGACCTGCGAGTCATAACGCGCATCTTCACTGTATTGTATTGACCGGGGAGATGGCGCCTGGCCCGTTTTGCGGTTCCAGTGATAGCCCTTTGCGCTTCCCGTGGCTGCCCGTTGTGGCGGCCGTTTTCTGTTTGTCGGCGCCCCTCGAATCCTTGCGAGCGGTGGTTTTGGGCTGTTTTTTATTGGGAAGCCGTAATGATTGGCATAAAAAGCATTGCGAGCTACGTTCCTGTAGCCGGCGTGGACAATTACGCACAAGGTGCAAAATTCGAAAAGGATGAAGAGTTCATCCTTGGCAAGATCGGTTCGGCGTTCCTGCCGCGCAAAGACGCTGAGCAGGAAACTTCCGACCTGTGCGTGGAAGCGGCCAATGCGCTGTTCGCCAGCAATCCTGAACTGAAACGTGAATCGATCGACGCGTTGATTGTCGTCACTCAGAACGGTGATGAAGAAGGCCTGCCGCACACAGCAGCAATCGTCCAGGACAAGCTCGGCCTGCCGACCAATGTCGCAGCGTTCGATATCTCCTTGGGCTGCTCCGGTTACGTCTACGGCATCTACGCGATCAAGGGCTTCATGGAAGCCGCCGGCCTGAAGAACGGCCTGCTGATCACCGCTGACCCGTATTCGAAAATCGTTGACCCGGAAGACCGCAACACCACCATGCTGTTTGGCGATGCCGCCACCGCTACGTGGATGGGCGAAAACCCGACCTGGGCGCTGGGCAAGGCCAAGTTCGGCACCGACGGTTCCGGCGCACCGCACTTGAAAGTCAGCAACGGCGTGTTCTTCATGAACGGTCGTCAGGTGTTCAACTTCGCATTGCTGAAAGTGCCGGCGCACTTGCACGAGCTGCTCGACGATTCCAATCTCAAGGCCGATGACATCGACGCATTCTGCATTCACCAGGGCAGTGCGGCGATTGTCGACGCCGTGGCGCGACGCTTTGAAGGCGAACCGGAGAAGTTCATCAAGGACATGGTCGAGACTGGCAACACCGTGTCGTCGAGCATTCCATTGCTGCTGGAAAAACATGTCCTCGACTCTGACTGGCAGCGCGTTGCGCTGAGCGGTTTTGGTGTCGGTCTGTCGTGGGGCTCGGCGATCATCTATCGTCCGTAGGCTCTAGCAAAAAGCACTGATACAAAAATAGCGTTCAAGGTTAACCTTGAACGCTATTTTTTTGCCCGAGAAGGAGCGCGAGGCGCCATGAGCGAGTTTTTCCAAGCCAATGCCGAGGTGTTGCAACGGCGCTGGCCGGCGCTGTACGAGCGATTGATGGCTGAAGACAGCGCGTCCGTGCAGGCCGAACTCGTGCAAGGACTGGGCTCGACGCTGAGCGTCGATGGCATTCAGCTGACCAGTCGCCATGATCGTCTGCATGAGGCGCAGATCCAGGCGGCGAGCCTGCCGGAAAAACCGCAACTTCACGTTTATGGCACTGGCCTGGGCGACTTGCCAGGCGTGCTGCTCGAGCGCGTAGGCCTGGAAAAACTGTACGTACACATCCTCAATGGCGCGCTCTTTGCGCTGGTGCTGCAGTTGCTCGATCAGCGCCAGTGGCTGCAGGATTCTCGGGTCGCGCTGTTTTACGCCGGTGATCACCCGGACTTCTTCACGCCATTCTTTGCCTTGCCCGCCGAGATGCTGCTGGCCGATGACTTCAATGCAAAGGTCCGCGACCGGCTGATCAATGAAGTGCACCTGACATTCAACAATCGCGATTTCGATCCGCAGTCACCGGAAATCCAGCAACGCTTGCAGGAATGTCTGCCGGTGGTGCTTGGCGATGACGATGTCGCGCAGTTGTTCGGCAGTTGCGCTGGACGTGACATCTACGTGATCGCCACCGGACCGACGCTGGAGCAGCATTTCGAACGTCTGGCGGCGATCCGTCAGCTTGCTGAGCGGCCGTTGTTCATCTGCGTTGATACGGCCTATCGGCCATTGCGTGAGCACGGCATCGAGCCTGATCTGGTGGTGAGCATCGATCAGCGCATCGGCTTTCGGCATCTGCCGTGCGAGGCGTCCGAGAACATTGCGCTGGTGTACTTGCCGATGAGCGATCCGCAGGTATTGAAGGCATGGAAGGGCAAGCGTTATGGCGGCTATTCGGCCAGCCCGATCTACAGCGACCTGCGAGAACAGTATCCACGCGGTGAGCTGCACGTCGGCGGCAGCGTGATTCATCCGGCGGTGGATCTCGCGGTAAAAATGGGCGCGAGTCGAATCACTCTGTTTGGCGCCGACTTCGCCTTCCCGATGAACAAGACCCACGCCGGTTGGGACGACGGCGATCTGGGCCCGCCGCTGGCCCAGGCGCGGCACTGGGTGCGCGATGGCCACGGTCAGCGCGTCAGCACTCAGCTTAATTTTCGCGGCTATCTGTGTGTGCTGGAGCGTTATATCGCCGCGCATCCACAGGTCGAATTTCTCAACAGCAGCCGCGCCGGTGCATCGATTGCCGGGACCGCTTTCAATCCGGAGTTCGTGCAATGAGTGCGCTGAGTCAGTGTCAGGATCAGTGTCGTCAGTGTGCCGCGTTGTTTCGCCTTGGGCGTGACGTTGAGGCGGCACTGACGATGGTCGATGTATTCGAACAGGCCCAGCAATGTCTGGCGTCTGCCTCAGTGGATATCCAGCAGGCGTGGGCACAGGTGCTCACGCAAATGCTCGACTGTCAGGAGCGCCAGGACTGGTTGGGCCTGGCTGACTATATGGAATACGAACTGGTCGAATTGCTGGAAACTGTCAGGCGTTGAACCGCTGCGCAGCGCTGGCCCGCGGCTTTGGGTTGCAGGCGGTTTTATGACGTCATTTTTTCGCGCTGGATGTGCTGCTAAGTCTTTGTTTTCTCGGGGGTGGCGTGGTGATGGCAAAATTTTTTCAAAAAGCCCTCAAGCAACCTGCAATCCCGACGATAACTATTACGAAGGTTCTCTAGGCCATACCCGGCGGTTGCCAGGGCCGGAAGCCGCAGTACCCAACCAACGAGGAATTCGTCATGGCTTTAACAGTAAACACCAACACCACATCGTTGAACGTTCAGAAAAACCTGAACCGCGCTTCCGACGCTCTGTCCACTTCGATGCAGCGCCTGTCTTCCGGCCTGAAAATCAACAGCGCCAAAGACGACGCCGCTGGCCTGCAGATCTCCAACCGTATGTCCTCGCAGATCCGCGGTAACACCCAGGCCATCCAGAACGCCAACGACGGTATCTCCGTTGCCCAGACCGCTGAAGGCGCTCTGCAAGCTACTACCGACATCCTGCAGCGTATGCGTGAACTGGCTGTTAAAGCCCGTAACGGTACCAACGGCACTGCTGACCAGACCGCTACCAACGCTGAATTCGCTCAGATGTCCGACGAGATCACCCGTATCTCGGCTTCGACCAACCTGAACGGCAAAAACCTGCTGGACGGTTCGGCTGGCACTGTGACCCTGCAAGTGGGCGCAAACACCGGTTCGGCTAACCACATCGACCTGGTACTGAGCTCCAAGTTCGACGCCGTCAGCCTGTCGGTTGGCAGCGGCACCGTTGTACTGACTGGCGCCAGCCCTTCTGACGCTGCCGTCGCCATCGACAGCGCGATCACTGCAATCGACGCAGCTATCGCTAACATCGGTGCTACCCGCGCCAGCCTGGGTGCTTCGCAAAACCGTCTGACCAGCACCATCCAGAACCTGCAGAACATCACTGAAAACACCACCGCTGCTCAGGGTCGTGTACAGGACACCGACTTCGCCGCTGAAACTGCTAACCTGACCAAGCAGCAGACTCTGCAGCAAGCTTCGACCTCCGTACTGGCTCAAGCCAACCAACTGCCTTCCGCTGTACTGAAGCTGCTTCAGTAATTTCGGAATGAGTTTAAGCGGGGGAGTGCGCTTGTCGTGCTCTCTCGCTTTTTTACGTTAAGAGGTGATGGGCATGGACATGAGCGTAAAGCTTAACGTGTCTTATCCGGCTCCCAAGCCAGTGCCACCGGTTGCTGACAAACCGTCAGAGCTGCCTAAAGTCCAAAAGACTGAAGCGCCGGTCGAGGCCAAGGATCAGGATGCGGACGGCGCCAAGTTGAAACTGGCGGTGCAAGAGATAGAAAAGTTCGTCCAGTCGATCAAGCGTAATCTGGAGTTCTCGATCGACGAGCATTCCGGCAAGGTCATCGTCAAGGTGATCGCGAGCGAGACGGGTGAAGTCGTTCGACAGATTCCTTCCGCCGAAGCCCTCAAACTGGCCGACAGCCTCGCCAATGCAAGTCATGTATTGTTCGACGCCAAAGCCTGATAAATGGCATGAATAGTGTTTGTTCGTTCTCAGGACGCGTGTAACGGTCAAAAGAATGGCAGCAATCTGAAGGGAGATGCACATGGCAAGTCCAATTCTACCGGGTTCCGGACTGGGTTCCGGCCTGGACATCGGCGCGATCGTGACCGCGCTGGTCAACGCCGACAAGTCTGCCAAGCAGACGCAGATCGATACTGCGACCAAAACCAACAGCCTGAAGATTTCCGGTGTCGGTTCGCTGAAAAGCGCATTGGCGGCATACCAGAAAGCAATGGGTGATCTGAACAAGGCAACGAGCCCGGCGTTTGCCGGTTTTACTGCGACTTCGGACACGCCGACTGTTGTCGGTGCCACATCGGATAAAACCGCCGTACCGGGTACGTATAGCGTCGTTGTGAAAAATCTGGCCACCGGCTCGAAAGTCGCCAGTGCCGCCTTCGCCGGCGGGGCCGCCAGTGCCATTCCGAGTGGTACTCTGAAAATCAGTCAGAATGGCATTGATTACAATGTCGCGATTCCGGCCAATGCCACCTTGCAGTCCACGCGTGATGCGATCAACACCGCGCAGGCCAGCAACGGTATTTCGGCCAACATCGTGACCGACAGCACCGGTTCGTCGCGACTGGTGCTCAGCTCGAACAAGACGGGCGCCGGCATGGACCTGCAGGTCAGCGGTATCGCCGGCCTCGAAATCGATGGCACCCAGGAAATGGGCAGCAGCCCGGCGGCCGGTGCGTCCGGAGCCGTCGGTAAGCTGGCGATGGATGCCAGTCTGACCATCGACGGCCTGGCCGTTACCAGCAAGACCAATACCGTGACCGGTGCAATCAGCGGCATGACGCTTAACCTGACTGCTGCCAGTCCATTGGTCAATGGCGTCGCAACGCCAGCGACCGTTTCGGTTGCGACCAATACCGCCGGCATCCAGACATCGCTGCAATCGTTCATCGATTCCTATAACACCCTGAAGAAAACCATCGACACCTTGTCCAAGGCAACGCCGGATGCCGATGGCAATCTGACCGTTTCGGCGGCGTTTACCGGTGACGCTCTGCCGCGTTCGTTGATGGCGGATGTGCGCGCTCAGTTGACAGATCCAGGGGCGGGCGGAGCGGGGCAATTGTCCGTGCTCTCGCAGATGGGCGTATTGACCGATAGCAAAACCGGTTTGCTGACGCTCGATACGGCGGTGTTCAACAAGCGGATGGAAACTCCGGGCATGGCTGGCCAGGTTCAGCAGCTCTTCAGCGGCACCGATTCCAAGAATGGTCTGTTGGCGCGTATGACTGCGGCGGTTGATCCATACGTCAAGACTGGTGGGCTGCTCGATCAGCGCAGTTCCAACCTGACTAATCTGACATCGAGCCTGCAAAAGCAGCAGGCGGCGCTGGATCTGCGTGTGGCTAACCTGACGACGACATTGACTGCCAAGTACAATGCCATGGACTTGCTGGTAGGCCAGATGAAGGCAACGGCGAGCAACATCACGTCGTTCTTCAGCTCGCTGAACGCTCAGCAGTCCGCGAAGTAACAGTCAGTAACGACAAAAACCCGGCTACGCTTTATCGGCGTGCGCCGGGTTTTTGTCTTTTGATCTAAAGTTTTCGGACCGGTTGGCGATACACTGGTTATACGAGTCAACGTGGCAATGAGGTAGAACATGAACCCGATGTTAGCCCTTCGGCAGTACCAGAAAGTCGGCGCCCATGCGCAGACGTCCGAAGCGAGCCCGCACCGTTTGGTGCAAATGTTGATGGAAGGTGGACTGGCCCGGATTGCGCAGGCCAAAGGCGCCATCGAACGCAAGGATATTCCCGGCAAGTGCACGGCGATCAGCAAGGCCATCGGCATTGTCAGTGGCCTGCGTGAAGGCCTCGATCTTGAGAACAACGCCGAGGCGCTGGCCGATCTGGATGGCCTGTACATCTACATGATGAAGCGCCTCGCCGAGGCCAACATCAGCAGTGATCCGCGTGTCCTCGATGAAGTAGCCGGTCTGCTGACAACGGTAAAAGAAGGCTGGGACGCCATCGCGCCCGTGCCGGCTCCGCAGTTCTGAAGGAGATCACCATGAGTCTTGTATTGCAGCGAATAGCCGATACCCGTGAAGCGTTGGTCGGAGCATTGGCCGAGCGAAACTGGGAAGCCATTGGTGAGTTGGATCTGGCTTGCCGTTCCTGCATGGAAGACGTCATGGCGGAAGCTTCGCTGGACGAAGTGGCACTGCGCGACAACCTTGAGGAGCTGCTATTCGTCTACAAAGAGCTTCTCGAGGTGGCAATGGGCGAGCGGCAGGCGATAGCCAACGAGATGTCGCAGATCACCCAAGCGCAAAAGGCTGCAAAGGTTTACCATCTGTTTGGTTGATTAACCGTCAGTTGAACCAGAGATGTGCGCCATAAATTTGACTGTGCACGGTTTTTTGACTTAACTAGTGGCTATTATCAGGTTTAGGGCGTCTACAGGCACATGGTGTCCTGCAAGCGTCTCGCTTGCCTTATTTTTCGGGCATTGAGTTGACTAGGGAAGTTGCTATTGCATGTGGCGTGAAACCAAAATTCTGCTGATCGATGACGATAGCGTCCGCCGCCGCGACCTGGCGGTGATTCTGAATTTTCTTGGCGAAGAAAATTTACCCTGCGGCAGCCATGACTGGCAGCAGGCAGTCGGCTCTTTGTCGTCTAGTCGTGAGGTCATTTGCGTACTGATCGGGACGGTCAATGCTCCTGGCGCGCTTTTGGGCTTGCTAAAGACACTCGCAACCTGGGATGAGTTCCTTCCGGTTTTGTTAATGGGCGATAATTCTTCCGTTGACCTGCCTGAAGACCAGCGTCGACGCGTCCTGTCGACCCTTGAAATGCCGCCCAGCTACAGCAAATTGCTCGATTCGCTGCACCGCGCCCAGGTCTATCGTGAAATGTACGACCAGGCCCGCGAGCGCGGCCGTCATCGCGAACCCAATCTTTTCCGCAGTCTTGTCGGCACCAGCCGCGCGATTCAGCACGTCCGGCAGATGATGCAGCAGGTGGCCGACACCGACGCCAGCGTACTGATCCTCGGCGAGTCCGGCACCGGCAAGGAGGTGGTCGCGCGCAACCTGCACTATCACTCCAAACGCCGCGACGCGCCATTCGTGCCGGTCAACTGCGGGGCGATCCCTGCAGAGCTGCTCGAGAGCGAACTGTTTGGCCATGAGAAGGGCGCCTTCACTGGCGCGATCACCAGCCGTGCCGGGCGCTTTGAGCTGGCCAACGGCGGTACGCTGTTCCTTGACGAAATCGGCGACATGCCGCTGCCGATGCAGGTCAAGCTGCTGCGCGTATTGCAAGAGCGCACCTTTGAGCGCGTGGGCAGCAACAAGACCCAAAGCGTCGACGTGCGCATCATTGCCGCAACCCACAAGAATCTCGAAAGCATGATCGAGATCGGCTCGTTCCGCGAAGACCTCTACTATCGCCTGAACGTGTTCCCGATCGAGATGGCGCCGCTGCGTGAGCGCGTCGAAGACATCCCGCTGTTGATGAACGAACTGATCTCGCGCATGGAGCACGAGAAGCGCGGTTCGATCCGTTTCAACTCGGCAGCGATCATGTCGCTGTGCCGTCACGGCTGGCCGGGCAACGTCCGCGAGCTGGCCAACCTCGTCGAGCGCATGGCGATCATGCACCCGTACGGAGTGATCGGCGTGGTCGAGTTGCCGAAGAAATTCCGCTACGTCGACGACGAAGACGAGCAGATGGTCGACAGCCTGCGCAGCGATCTGGAAGAGCGCGTCGCGATCAACGGCCATACGCCTGACTTCAGCGCCAGTGCACTGCTGCCGCCGGAAGGCCTCGATCTCAAGGACTACCTCGGTGGTCTGGAGCAAGGCCTGATTCAGCAAGCCCTGGACGACGCCAATGGCATCGTGGCACGGGCCGCTGAACGTCTGCGTATTCGCCGCACGACTCTGGTCGAGAAGATGCGCAAGTACGGCATGAGCCGGGCTGGAGGAGACGAACAGGCGGATGATTGACGCCTGTTTTGCAAGCGCTTCATTTATAAGCGGTTTTTTTTTAGGCACGGGTATTGCTATAGCCCTCGCAACGTTCCGTTTCACTGACGGTCAGCCAAGCGAGAGAGCCCAATGCCCCAAGCCGCCCAGATCTCTTCTGCCTCCAATATCGTGGGGCAACCCTCGTCCGTAGAGCAGGCAAGTCGTCAGGGACTTGAGCAGGCCTTCCAGCTGTTCAACCAGATGTCGAGTCAGCTGACTGACTCATACAGCCTGCTCGAAGCGCGGGTCACCGAACTCAAGGGTGAACTGGCCGTGGTCAGCGCCCAGCGCATGCAGGAACTGGCGGAAAAAGAACGCCTGGCCAATCGCCTGCAAAACCTTCTCGACCTGTTGCCCGGCGGCGTAATCGTCATCGATGGACACGGACTGGTGCGCGAAGCCAACCCGGCCGCCATCGATCTGCTTGGCTCGCCACTCGAAGGCGAACTCTGGCGCCATGTGATCGCACGCTGCTTCGCTCCCCGTGAAGACGACGGTCACGAAATCTCCTTGAAAAACGGTCGACGTCTGTCGATCTCCACCCGCTCGCTGGATGCCGAGCCGGGGCAGTTGGTGCTGCTCAACGACTTGACCGAAACCCGGCATCTTCAGGATCAACTGGCACGGCATGAGCGTTTGTCGTCGCTGGGGCGCATGGTTGCCTCGCTGGCCCACCAGATTCGCACGCCGCTGTCCGCCGCTTTGCTCTACGCCAGTCATTTGACTGAACAGCAATTGCCGGTGGAAACCCAGCAACGTTTTGCCGGCCGCCTGAAAGAGCGGCTGCACGAACTCGAACATCAAGTGCGCGACATGCTGGTGTTCGCTCGCGGTGAATTGCCGCTGACCGACCGCATTACGCCCAATGCCCTGATGCAATCGCTGCAGGCTGCGGCGTTGACCCATGTGCAGGATCTGCCAATTCGCTGGCAGTGCGACAGCCATGCCGGTGAGCTGCTGTGCAACCGCGATACGCTGGTCGGCGCGCTGCTGAATCTGATTGAAAACGCCATTCAGGCCAGCGCCGGCGAGGCGCGGCTGAAAGTGCATTGCTACACCAGAGGCAACACCCTGCGTCTGTGTGTCAGCGACAGCGGCAGCGGCATTGAGCCGACAGTTTTGGCGCGCCTCGGCGAGCCTTTTTTTACTACCAAAGTCACCGGCACCGGCCTCGGCCTGACCGTGGTCAAAGCGGTGGCCCGTGCGCATCAGGGAGAATTGACCCTGCGTTCGCGAGTCGGGCGCGGCACCTGCGCGCAGGTCAGTCTGCCGCTGTTTTCCGCTGCACAGGGAGTTGAATAAACGTCATGGGCATCAAGGTGTTGCTGGTCGAGGATGACCGTTCGTTGCGCGAAGCGCTGGCCGATACGCTGCTGCTCGCCGGCCACGACTATCACGCCGTCGGCAGCGCCGAAGAAGCGTTGACGGCCGTGGCGCAGCAAGCCTTCAGCCTGGTGGTCAGCGACGTCAATATGCCGGGCATGGACGGTCACCAATTGCTCGCGTTGCTGCGCGCACGCCAACCGCAATTGCCGGTGCTATTGATGACCGCCCACGGCGCGGTCGAGCGTGCGGTCGATGCAATGCGCCAGGGTGCGGCGGATTATCTGGTCAAGCCGTTCGAACCCAAAGCGCTGCTCGATCTGGTGGCGCGCCATGCCTTGGGCAGTATCGACGCGGGCGAAGCGGACGGTCCCGTCGCCGTTGAACCGGCCAGTGCGCAGTTGCTCGAGCTGGCGGCACGGGTCGCGCGCAGTGACTCGACTGTGTTGATCTCCGGCGAGTCCGGCACCGGTAAAGAAGTGCTGGCGCGCTACATTCACCAACAATCGCCGCGGGCCAGTCATCCGTTCATCGCGATCAACTGCGCGGCAATTCCTGACAACATGCTCGAAGCGACGCTGTTCGGTCATGAGAAAGGTTCGTTCACCGGCGCTATCGCCTCGCAGGCCGGCAAGTTCGAACAGGCGGACGGCGGCACCATTCTGCTCGATGAAATTTCCGAAATGCCCCTGGGCCTGCAAGCGAAGCTGCTGCGCGTGCTGCAAGAGCGTGAAGTGGAGCGAGTGGGCGCGCGCAAGCCAATCAGTCTGGATATTCGCGTGGTCGCCACGACCAACCGCGATCTGGCCGGCGAAGTGGCGGCGGGGCGCTTCCGTGAGGACCTGTTTTACCGCTTGTCGGTTTTCCCCCTGGCGTGGCGTCCACTTCGCGAGCGCACTGCCGATATCCTGCCGCTGGCGGAAAAGTTGTTGGCCAAACACGTCAATAAAATGAAGCACGCCGCAGCGAAGCTATCGCCCGAAGCGCAAGCCTGCCTGACCGCGTATCCGTGGCCGGGCAATGTGCGTGAACTGGACAACGCCATTCAGCGTGCGTTGATTCTGCAGCAGGGCGGTTTGATTCAGCCGCAGGATTTTTGCCTGAGCGGTGCGGTGACATTTGCGCCGTCGCCGGTCGCGGCACCGGTGATCCGCGAGGTGGAAATCGAGGCGGATTCTTCCGGCGCCCTGGGCGATGACCTGCGCCGCCGGGAGTTTCAGATGATCATCGACACCCTGCGCGCCGAGCGTGGCCGGCGCAAGGAAGCTGCCGAAAAACTCGGCATCAGCCCGCGTACCCTGCGCTACAAACTGGCGCAAATGCGCGACGCCGGGATGGACGTCGAAGGCTATCTGTTCGCCACCTGATCGATGCTGCAAAACATCCAGATGCTTTTCTCAGAAGGGTGCCCATGAGCTGGCACCCTTGTTGCTAATACCTGTGTACCCGCCGAGTGAGTGTCAAAAAATTGCGGGCCGCCCAAGAGAGTAGACCATGAGCCAAGGTATTGAATTTAATCGGTTGATGATGGACATGCAGGCCATGAAAGTGGATGCCATGTCTGCGCGTAAATCGACTGCCGCCGTCCAGGAAATCGCGGGCAGCAGCTTTTCCGACATGCTCGGTCAGGCGATCAATAAAGTCAGCGATACCCAGCAGGCGTCGACTCAACTGGCCAACGCGTTCGAGATCGGCAAGAGCGGTGTCGACCTGACTGACGTCATGATTGCGTCGCAAAAAGCCAGCGTGTCGTTCCAGGCTCTGACCCAGGTGCGCAACAAGCTGGTCCAGGCTTACCAAGACATCATGCAGATGCCGGTTTAAGGGCGAAATAAGTCATGGCAGAAGCAGTCGCTGATAACGTTCCGGCCAAGGCCACCCCGATCGACGGCAAACCGCCGCTGTTCGGCCTGTCCTTTCTGGAAAACCTTTCCCAGATGACCGTGCTGCGTCAGGTCGGCCTGTTGGTCGGTCTGGCTGCGAGCGTGGCGATTGGCTTTGCCGTGGTGCTGTGGTCGCAGCAGCCGGATTACCGTCCACTGTACGGCAGCCTTGCCGGCATGGACGCCAAGCAGGTCATGGAAACCCTGGCCGCCGCTGACATCCCTTACAACGTAGAACCCAATTCCGGCGCCTTGCTGGTCAAGGCCGACGACCTGTCCCGTGCGCGGATGAAACTCGCTGCTGCTGGTGTCACTCCCAGCGACGGCAACATCGGTTTCGAAATCCTCGACAAGGAACAGGGTCTGGGCACCAGCCAGTTCATGGAAGCGACCCGTTATCGTCGCGGCCTCGAAGGCGAACTGGCGCGGACCATCTCCAGCCTGAACAACGTCAAGGGTGCCCGCGTGCACCTGGCGATTCCGAAGAGTTCGGTGTTCGTCCGTGACGAGCGCAAGCCAAGCGCTTCGGTACTGGTCGAGCTGTACAGCGGGCGTTCGCTGGAGCCGGGTCAGGTGGTGGCGATCATCAACCTGGTGGCGACTTCCGTGCCCGAGTTGAGCAAATCGCAGATCACCGTCGTCGATCAGAAGGGCAACCTGCTCTCTGATCAGGCGGAGGACTCGGAAATGACCATGGCCGGCAAGCAGTTCGATTACAGCCGCCGCATGGAAAGCATGCTCACCCAGCGCGTGCACAACATTCTGCAACCGGTACTGGGCAACGATCGCTATAAGGCTGAAGTCTCCGCCGACGTCGATTTCAGTGCCGTCGAATCGACTGCCGAGCAGTTCAACCCGGACCAACCGGCGTTGCGCAGCGAGCAGTCGGTCAACGAACAACGCACCGCCAGCAATGGCCCGCAAGGTGTGCCGGGTGCCCTGAGCAACCAGCCGCCGGCGCCTGCCTCGGCGCCGCAGACCACCGGTGGCACCGCCGCACCGGCCGGGATGATCCAGCCGGGTCAGCCACTGGTTGACGCCAACGGACAGCAGATCATGGACCCGGCCACTGGCCAGCCAATGCTCGCGCCGTACCCGGCGGACAAGCGTCAACAATCGACCAAGAACTTCGAGCTCGACCGTTCGATCAGCCACACCAAGCAGCAGCAGGGCCGTCTCAATCGCCTGTCGGTGTCGGTGGTGGTCGACGATCAGGTCAAGATCAACCCGGCCAACGGTGAAACCAGCCGTGCGCCGTGGAGCGCCGACGAATTGGCGCGCTTTACCCGTCTGGTGCAGGACGCGGTCGGTTTCGACGCCAGCCGTGGTGACAGCGTCAGCGTGATCAACATGCCGTTCTCCGCCGAGCGCGGCGAAGTGATTGCCGATATTCCGTTCTACTCCCAGCCATGGTTCTGGGACATCGTCAAACAAGTACTGGGTGTGCTGTTCATCCTCGTACTGGTGTTTGGTGTGCTGCGTCCGGTGCTCAACAACATCACCGGCGGTGGCAAAGGCAAGGAGCTGGCCGGTCTGGGCAGCGACGTGGAACTCGGTGGCATGGGCGGCCTGGACGGCGAACTGGCCAACGACCGCGTGAGCCTCGGTGGTCCGCAGAGCATTCTGTTGCCAAGCCCGAGCGAGGGTTATGACGCGCAACTGAATGCAATCAAGAGTCTGGTAGCTGAAGACCCGGGTCGCGTGGCTCAGGTCGTGAAAGAGTGGATTAACGCAGATGAGTGATAACCGAGCCGCCACCGTCAAACTGACCAAGGTCGACAAAGCCGCGATTCTGCTGCTGTCCCTGGGTTCGACCGATGCTGCGCAAGTGCTGCGCCACATGGGCCCCAAAGAGGTTCAGCGCGTCGGCGTGGCCATGGCGCAGATGGGCAACGTCCATCGCGAGCAGGTCGAGCAGGTGATGAGCGAATTCGTCGACATCGTCGGCGATCAGACCAGCCTCGGCGTCGGTTCCGACGACTACGTGCGCAAGATGCTCACCCAGGCCCTGGGCGAAGACAAGGCCAACGGCCTGATCGACCGCATCCTGCTCGGTGGCAACACCAGCGGCCTCGACAGCCTGAAATGGATGGAGCCGCGCGCAGTCGCTGACGTCATCCGTTACGAACACCCGCAGATCCAGGCGATCGTGGTCGCGTACCTCGACCCGGATCAGGCCGGTGAAGTGCTCGGCAACTTCGACCATAAAGTGCGTCTGGACATCATCCTGCGCGTCTCGTCGTTGAACACCGTGCAACCGGCCGCCTTGAAAGAACTCAACCAGATTCTCGAGAAACAGTTCTCCGGCAACTCGAACGCCTCGCGCACCACCCTGGGTGGCATCAAGCGTGCGGCCGACATCATGAACTTCCTCGACAGCTCGATCGAAGGCCAGCTCATGGACTCGATCCGCGAAGTCGACGAAGACCTGTCCGGTCAGATCGAAGACCTCATGTTCGTCTTCAACAACCTCGCCGACGTCGACGACCGTGGCATCCAGGCGCTGTTGCGCGAAGTGTCTTCCGATGTGCTGGTGCTGGCCCTCAAGGGTTCGGACGAAGGCGTCAAGGAAAAGATCTTCAAGAACATGTCCAAGCGTGCCGCCGAACTGTTGCGCGACGACCTCGAGGCCAAAGGTCCGGTGCGCGTCAGCGACGTCGAAACCGCGCAGAAGGAAATCCTCACCATTGCCCGTCGTATGGCCGAAGCCGGCGAGATCGTGCTCGGTGGCAAGGGCGGCGAGGAAATGATCTAAGCCCATGGATAAGCCTGACGAGTCTGTGACGGATCTGATCCGCGCCCGCGATGTTCGTGGTTTCGAATCCTGGGCGCTGCCCAGCTTCGACCCGCCGAAACCGGAACCCGAGCCGGAGCCGGAACCCGAGCCGCCGGAAATGGAAGAAGTACCGCTGGAAGAAGTCCAGCCACTGACTCTGGAAGAACTCGAAAGCATCCGTCAGGAGGCTTACAACGAGGGCTTCGCCATCGGCGAAAAGGAAGGTTTTCACAGCACCACGCTGAAGGTGCGTCAGGAAGCTGAAACAGCGCTGGCGGCGAAAATCGCCAGCCTTGAGCTGTTGATGGCCAACCTGTTCGAACCGATCGCCGAGCAAGACACCCAGATTGAAAAGTCGCTGGTTGACCTCGTGCAACACATCACCAAGCAGGTGATCAAGCGCGAACTGGCCATCGATTCAACGCAGATCGAACACGTCATGCGCGATGCCCTCAAGCTATTGCCGCTGGGCGTGGAAAACGTGCGCCTGTACGTCAATCCGCAGGATTTCGCCCAGGTCAAAGCCCTGCGCGAACGCCACGAAGAAACCTGGCGCATCGTTGAAGACGAGTCGCTGTTGCCGGGCGGCTGCCGGGTTGAAACCGAACACAGCCGCATCGACGCCAGTGTCGAATCGCGGGTGACCCAGGTCATGGCCAAGCTGTTCGATCAGTTGCACGAGCAGGCCTTGCATCCGGCAGCGCCTGACTTGAGTCTGGACATTCCCGAAGTCACCCCAGCGGCTGTCGACTCTGACGAGCCGCGCGCGGACGCCAGCGATGCGCCTTGAACGCACCAGCTTCGCCAAGCGCCTGAGCACCTACGCCGAGGCCACCGAGATTGCCGGCGCGCCGATCCTTGAAGGTCGGCTGCTGCGCATGGTCGGCCTGACCCTCGAAGCCGAAGGCTTGCGCGCCGCCATGGGCACCCGTTGCATGGTGATCAATGACGACAGCTACCACCCGTCTCAGGTGGAAGCGGAAGTCATGGGTTTTTCCGGCAGCAAAGTCTTTCTGATGCCGGTCGGCAGCGTCGCCGGCATCGCCCCGGGCGCCCGCGTGGTGCCCCTGGCCGATACCGGTCGTTTGCCGATGGGCATGAGCATGCTCGGCCGTGTCCTCGACGGCGCCGGTCGCGCGCTGGACGGCAAGGGCGGCATGAAGGCCGAAGACTGGGTACCGATGGATGGCCCGACAATCAACCCGCTCAACCGTGATCCGATCAGCGTACCGCTGGACGTCGGCATCCGTTGCATCAACGGTTTGCTGACGGTCGGCCGTGGTCAGCGTCTGGGTCTGTTCGCCGGTACCGGTGTCGGTAAATCGGTGCTGTTGGGCATGATGACCCGCTTCACCGAGGCCGACATCATCGTCGTCGGCCTGATCGGTGAGCGTGGTCGCGAAGTTAAGGAATTCATCGAGCACATCCTCGGTGAAGAAGGCCTCAAGCGTTCGGTGGTGGTTGCCTCGCCAGCGGACGATGCACCGCTGATGCGTATGCGCGCGGCGATGTATTGCACGCGCATCGCCGAGTATTTCCGCGACAAGGGCAAGAACGTTCTGCTGCTGATGGACTCGCTGACCCGTTTCGCCCAGGCCCAGCGGGAAATCGCTCTGGCCATCGGCGAACCGCCAGCAACCAAGGGCTATCCGCCCTCGGTGTTCGCCAAACTGCCGAAACTGGTGGAGCGCGCCGGTAACGCGGAGAAGGGCGGTGGCTCGATCACGGCGTTCTACACCGTGCTGTCCGAAGGCGACGACCAGCAGGACCCGATTGCCGACTCGGCGCGGGGTGTGCTCGACGGCCATATCGTGCTGTCACGACGCCTGGCCGAGGAAGGTCACTATCCGGCGATCGACATCGAAGCCTCGATCAGCCGGGTGATGCCGGCGGTGGTTTCGCCGGATCACATGCAGCGCGCGCAGTACTTCAAGCAGTTGTGGTCGCGCTATCAGCAGAGCCGCGATCTGATCAGCGTCGGTGCCTACGTGGCCGGTGGCGATCGCGAGACCGATCTGGCGATTTCCCTGCAACCACAATTGGTCAGGTATCAGCGCCAAGGCCTCAACGACAAAATCAATCTGGGTGAGAGCCAGGCCTATCTGGAAACCCTGTTCGCCCCTGCGGCGGGCGGGTAACCGGCCATGGCCGTCAGCCGCGCCGCGCGCCTGGCACCGGTGGTGGACATGGCCGAAAAGGCCGAGAAAGCCGCCGTGCAGCGCCTCGCCTACTTTCAGGGCCAGGTCAAAGTTGCCGAAAGCAAACTGGCCGACCTCAATGCCTTTCGTCTGGATTACTCGCAGCAATGGATCGTGCGCGGCAGCACCGGCGTGACCGGGCAATGGCTGCTGGGCTTTCAGGGCTTTCTGGCGCAACTCGACACCGCCGTCGACCAGCAACGGCAGAGCCTGGTCTGGCATCAGAACAAACTCGACAAGGCGCGTGAGGAGTGGCAGCAGGCGTTTGCCCGCGTCGAGGGTTTGCGCAAACTGGTGCAGCGCTATCGCGACGAGGCGCAACGCCTTGAAGACAAGCGCGAGCAGAAGCTGCTGGATGAACTGTCGCAGCGTTTGCCGCGGCGTGATTCTCATTGATACCGCGGCAATAACGCCAGAAAGTCACTAATCAAGCATTTGCTACCGTGAACTCAAATGGTTGAGATTGACCCACGGGTAGGCCCTTGCGGCTAACAGTGAAGTAAGTGGTCACTGTTTTGGCCACTAGCTGCCAATCGTCAACAGGGTTTAGTTTTGTACCGACTTCTCCTGCCGTAGCTCCGCCGGGCGAGACTGTTACAAGCTTTTCGTACCTCACATTCGAATCGACCTGGATGACAAATGTCACTTGGTCTCCTTCTTTTGCAAGATAGCTCGCCATCAAAGCTGCCTTTCCGCCCGTGAACTCGGTGTGACTGACGATAGTTGGTGAGTCCGTGTTTTTCAGATGCGGTGCTTCGAATGTTGTTTTCGATGAGGTCATGACTCAGTTCCATTGATCCGAGCGCAGCAATATTACTGCCGGTTAATTAGGCGACATGGGCTCCAGCTGCGCTACTGTCATATCTGACAGTAGCGACAAGCGGTACTCGGAGAAGGTTCAGGAGGAACGGCATATACAGCGGAGCATTCAAGGTTGCCGGTCTCTTTACTTGGTGCTAAACCTTGTACAGGTTCGTCAATGACAAGGAAGCCAGTCAATGTCAGTCGTTACAGAAGTTTCACCGGATGGGAAAAAGCTCAAAATCTCGGTAAAAGGCCGATTCGATTTCGGCAAACATCAGGAATTTCGCAGTTCCTATGAACGGGTCGACCCCGAGCCAAACTCCTACGAGTTGGATCTGAAAGAGACCACTTATCTGGACAGTTCCGCGCTCGGGATGCTGCTCCTGCTGCGTGATCACGCGGGCGGTGATGATGCGGACATTCGGGTGATCAACCCCAACTCCGACGTGCGCAAAATCCTCGCGATTTCCAACTTCGACAAACTCTTCGACATCAGTTGACGCCCATGCAGGCGCAAGAGCCGCTGACCATTCTTATCGCCGAAGACAGCGCCGCCGACCGGCTGCTGCTGTCGACCATTGTCCGCCGTCAGGGCCATCAGGTGCTGACGGCGGCCAATGGTGCCGAGGCGGTCGAAACGTTCAAAGAGCAGCAGCCCGATCTGGTGTTGATGGACGCGCTGATGCCGGTGATGGACGGCTTCGAAGCGGCGCGGCAGATCAAGGCGCTGGCGGGTGAAGCGCTGGTGCCGATCATCTTCCTCACCTCGCTGACCGAGAGTGAAGCCCTGGCCCGGTGTCTGGAGGCTGGCGGTGACGATTTTCTGGCGAAGCCGTACAACCAAGTGATACTCGCCGCCAAAATCAAGGCGATGGATCGTTTGCGTCGCCTTCAGGCAACGGTCCTGCAGCAGCGTGATCTGATCGCCAGACATCATGACTATCTACTGAACGAACAACGCGTGGCCAAAGCGGTGTTCGACAAGGTCGCGCATTCCGGTTGCCTGAGCGCGCCGAACATCCGATACCTGCAATCGCCTTACGCGCTGTTCAATGGTGATCTGTTGCTCGCGGCGTACACGCCGGCCGGTGACATGCACGTCATGCTCGGCGATTTCACTGGGCATGGCTTGCCGGCAGCGGTGGGGGCGATGCCGCTGGCCGAAGTGTTTTATGGAATGACCGCCAAGGGCTATGGCCTGGCCGAAACCCTGCGCGAGATGAACGCCAAGCTCAAGCGCATCCTGCCGGTGGACATGTTCTGCTGCGCTACGTTGCTCAGTCTGAGTTTCCAGAGCCGTTCGGTGGAGGTGTGGAACGGCGGCATGCCCGACGGTTACTTGCACCGCATGGCCAGTGGCGAACGCGTGCCGTTGCCGGCGCGGCATTTGCCCTTGGGGATTCTCAGCGCGCAAGCCTTCGATGACCGTACGGATGTGTATCCGATGGCGGACGATGATCGGGTGTTTCTGTTATCGGACGGGGTGATCGATACCTGCGATGCCAATGACCAATTGTTCGGCGTCGAGCGCTTGCAGCAGGTGTTTGCGGGGAACCGCGAGCCGGATCGGTTGTTCAAGGATATCGAACAGGCACTGCGCGATTTTCGCGGACAGGCCCGCGACGATGTGAGCATGGTCGAGGTCAGTCTGCTTGAGTCGGTACAGGCCCACGGCGCGGCGCCGGTGTATTCCGACAGCGGCCAGTCGTGCCCGCTGGACTGGTCGGCCAGTTTCGAGTTTTGCGGCGCCACGCTCAGGCGCTTCAATCCGCTGCCGTTCCTCTTGCAGTTGCTGCTTGAGGTGCATGGCCTGCGCGCGCAGAGCGGAGCGCTGTACAGCGTGCTCGCCGAGTTGTATTCCAATGGCCTGGAGCATGGCGTGCTCGGGCTGGACTCCAGCCTTAAACGCGATGCGGCAGGTTTCGCCCGCTACTATGAAATGCGCGCGGCGCGGCTGGAGGCGCTGCAAGACGGTTTCGTGCGAGTGCATCTGCAGGTCCAGCCGCAAGGCGAGGGCGGGCGGCTGGTCATCCGCGTCGAGGACAGCGGCAAGGGCTTTGATGTGGCGCGGGTCATGGAGCGGCCCGTGGATAACGTCCGCTTGTCGGGACGCGGCATCGGTCTGGTCCGGCAACTGGGGCGCAACGCCAGTTGGTCAGACCAGGGTCGTAGTGCCAGCGTGGAGTTTTTCTGGGAGATTGAGGCATAATCCGCCCATTCTTGATCAAGGAGTGAGCAAGTGACAGACCCACATGTAGATCGCGAAGTCCTCGATACTTTGCGCGAGGTGATGGAGGACGGCTATACGGAATTGCTGGAGACTTTTCTGGCAGATTCGCAAAGCCGCCTGCACGAGTTGCAGGACAGCACCAGCGCCAAAGCGCTTTCCGATGTAGCCCATAGCTTCAAGGGCAGCGCGAGTAACATGGGCGCGGTTCGACTGGCCGAGTTGTGCCAAGACCTTGAGTCGAATGCCAAGGACAAAAGTCCGGAAGCGCTCGCTCAACTGGTGGCCGATATCCATTCTGAATTCGCCGAAGTACGCCCGGTGTACGAAAGCGAAAAGCACCACGCCCACATCCACTGAAGCCGCCGCCCGGCGCTTTTCGCAAGTGTCTGGCCAAACTGGCCCGGCACTTGCAGTCATCTTGCTCAACTGTACCTACGATCCCAGTGCAGCGGAGACCGTGTCATGCCTGCGACCCCCAACATTCTTCTTCAGACCGCCGCCCAGGCCAAGGCGCAAGCCGCCTCTGCCAAATCGTCGGCAATGGCCGCAGACGCCGGGGACAAGGCTTCCAGCTTCGCCAAAGTGTTCGCCGATCAGGCGCCGGCCAAGCCTGCCGCAAGCGCTGACAATTCAGTCAAGCCGGCACGCGATAAAGTCGCTGACAGCAGCTGCAAAAAGGATATCGGCAAAGATCAGTCTGCCGCGCCCGAGCCAGCAGTTGCCGATAGCGGCAAAGCGTTGCCTGCCGACAAAGCGGCGACAAGCGACGACGCGACTGCCACTGCCGATGACACCACTGAAACCGTACAAACCCCTGTGGCCGATGCCGCGCCTGTAGACCCGGCGCTTGATCCGGCCTTGGCGCAAGTCGTTCAGCCGGTGGTGGCAGCGCCTGTGGTGCAAGCACCAACAGTCGCCACGCCAGCCCAGCCGGAAACCGAAACGCCTGCACTGGCGGTCGTGTCGGGCATGGTCAAAGATCCGGCGGCCACCGACAGCGAATTTGATCCAACAGCCGACCCGCTCGATTCGCTGCCGGCCGTGCGCATGGCGATGGAGCAGGGCGGGCATATTTCTGCCGCCAGCCAGGCGCAACCGAAAGCCACGCCTGCTCAAGCTCAGGCTGACAGCGAATTGACCGCCGCGCAGAACTTTGCCGCCGGCATGGCCAGCATGCTCGACGTGCAGGCCGACAAGGACAGCACCAGCCAGGGCGGCGAACAAGCTTTCAGCGGGTTGATCGACGATGGTCTGAAGGACCTGAAATCCGCCACCAGCGACACCCGCGTCGACGACTTCGCCAACCGTCTGGCGGCACTCACCCAGGCCGCTACGCCGAAAACCGCCAATGCGCTGCCGGTAAATCAGCCGATCGCCATGCACCAGAGCGGCTGGACCGAAGAAGTGGTCAACCGCGTGATGTACCTGTCCAGCGTCAACCTGAAGGCCGCCGACATTCAGTTGCAGCCGGCGGAGCTGGGGCGTCTGGATATCCGCGTGAACATGGTTCCCGATCAGCAGACCCAGGTCACCTTCATGAGCGCGCACCCGAGCGTGCGTGAAGCGCTCGACAGCCAGATGCACCGCCTGCGCGACATGTTCAACCAGCAGGGCATGGGCCAGGTCGACGTCAACGTCGCCGACCAGAACCGTGGCTGGCAGGGGCAGCAAGGCCAGGAGCAGGCGCAGCAGGGTCACGGTGGCCGGACCAGCGCTGCGGGTGGCCGCTTGGATTCGGCGGATGAGGAATTGGTACCGGCTACTGTCGCTGAAGTGGCGGCGCAGACTACCAGCGTGATTGGCAGCAGTGCGGTCGACTATTACGCCTGATCGCTTCAGATCAAAAGCCCCTCACCCTAGCCCTCTCCCAGAGGGAGAGGGGACTGATTGGGGGATATTGAAGATCTACACCGACCTGCATCGCCTTCACTGAATCCGTAATCGACTCGGTTTTTCGGGTCGACGCATAACCAAAACCCGACCCGGTCTGCTCCCTCTCCCTCCGGGAGAGGGCTGGGGTGAGGGTGGCTTTTGACTTTGGCGTTGTCTGCGCACCCTCCGACACTTCTGGCATAACACTTGCTCTTGCCTTGCCGTGCGACTGTGAAACCCCCGATTAGTGACGGATTATTGGCATGGCGAAGAGCGAAGCTGCAGCAGTAAAAGACCCCGCAACCAAAGGCAAACTCAAGCTGATCATCGTGATCGTGCTGGCGTTGCTGGTGGCCATTGGTGCATCCGTCGGGGCGACCTGGTTCTTCATGCACGGCGCGCAGAGCAAGCCTGCCGAGGCCGCTGAAGCAGCGCCGGTCGGCAAGCAGGCGGCGATTTTCGAGCCGATGGCGCCGGCCTTCGTTGCCAACTACAACCAGAACGGCCGTCAGCGCTACATGCAGGTGAGCATCACCATGCTGGCGCGTAATCAGGCCGATCTGGACGCGCTCAAAGTGCACATGCCGGTTATCCGCAACAACCTGGTGATGCTCTTCTCCGGTCAGGATTTCGCCACCCTGGCGACACCGGTCGGACAAGAGATGTTGCGCCAGAAGGCCACCGCCAGCGTCCAGGAAGTGGCGCAGAAAGAACTGGGCAAAGTGGTCATCGAACAGTTGCTTTTCACTAATTTCGTACTGCAGTAGGAACACGACATGGCCGTGCAGGATCTGCTGTCCCAGGATGAAATCGATGCGTTGCTGCATGGCGTCGATGATGGTCTGGTACAGACCGATAATGCTGCCGAACCCGGCAGTGTCAAAAGCTACGACCTGACCAGCCAGGATCGCATCGTCCGTGGACGCATGCCGACGCTGGAAATGATCAACGAGCGCTTTGCCCGCTACACCCGCATCAGCATGTTCAACATGCTGCGCCGCTCGGCGGACGTGGCTGTCGGTGGCGTGCAGGTGATGAAGTTCGGCGAATACGTGCACTCGCTGTACGTGCCGACGAGTCTCAACCTGGTCAAGATCAAACCGCTGCGCGGCACCGCGCTGTTCATCCTCGACGCCAAACTGGTGTTCAAGCTGGTGGACAACTTCTTCGGTGGTGACGGCCGTCACGCCAAGATCGAAGGGCGGGAATTCACCCCGACCGAACTGCGCGTGGTGCGCATGGTGCTGGAGCAGGCGTTCGTCGATCTGAAGGAAGCCTGGCAGGCGATCATGGAAGTCAATTTCGAGTACATCAACTCGGAAGTGAACCCGGCCATGGCCAACATCGTCGGCCCGAGCGAAGCGATTGTGGTCTCCACCTTTCACATCGAACTCGATGGCGGTGGCGGCGATCTGCACGTGACCATGCCGTACTCGATGATCGAGCCGGTGCGCGAGATGCTCGACGCCGGTTTCCAGTCCGACCTCGACGATCAGGACGAGCGCTGGGTCAACGCCCTGCGCCAGGACGTGCTCGATGTCGACGTGCCGATCGGTGCCACCGTGGCCCGCCGCCAGTTGAAGCTGCGCGACATCCTGCACATGCAACCGGGCGATGTGATCCCGGTCGAGATGCCGGAAGACATGATCATGCGCGCCAACGGCGTGCCGGCCTTCAAGGTCAAGATGGGCTCGCACAAAGGCAACCTCGCGTTGCAGGTGATCGAGCCGATCGAGCGTCGCTGAGACGGCGCTTTTCACCCCCGTATTTAACCGAATTGTGGCCCGCCGAGGACACATGATGAACGACGATATGAACGCGCAGGACGACCAGGCTCTGGCCGATGAATGGGCTGCGGCCCTGGAAGAAACCGGTGATGCCGGCCAGGCTGACATCGATGCACTGCTGGCTGCCGACGCAGGCACTTCCAGCTCCAACCGTCTGCCGATGGAAGAGTTCGGCAGCGTGCCGAAGAACAACGATCCGGTGACCCTCGACGGTCCGAACCTGGACGTGATCCTCGACATCCCGGTGTCGATTTCCATGGAAGTCGGCAGCACCGACATCAACATCCGCAACCTGCTGCAACTCAACCAGGGTTCGGTGATCGAGCTTGATCGTCTGGCCGGTGAGCCGCTCGACGTGCTGGTCAACGGCACCCTGATCGCGCACGGCGAAGTAGTGGTGGTCAACGAGAAGTTCGGCATCCGCCTGACTGACGTGATCAGCCCAAGCGAACGCATCAAGAAGCTGCGCTGAGTGAAAAGGTTTCTCTGGGTGCTGCTGGCATGGCCGTTGGGCGTGCTGGCTGCCGAGCCGAGCGCAACCACCGCTGCCCCTGCCGCCACCGCGCCGATGGTCAACAGCGGCGTGGCCGGTCAGTTGACGCAACTGGTGTTCGGTTTGCTGCTGGTGCTGGGCTTGATCTTCTTCCTCGCCTGGCTGCTGCGCCGCGTGCAACAGGCGGGGCCGGCGGGCAAGGGCCAGGTGATCGAGTTGATCGGTTCCCGCGCGCTCGGCCCGCGTGACCGCTTGATGCTGGTGCAGGTCGGCAATGAGCAGATTCTGCTCGGCCTCAGCCCCGGCACCATCACCGCGCTGCACGTGCTCAAAGAGCCGGTCGAAGTCCCCACTGCCAGCGAAAAAGCGACGCCGGAATTTGCTCAGCATCTGCTGAAGATTCTTGGCAAGGACCAAAAGGATACGAAGTAATGGGTGCGCTCCGCATCGTCTTGACGCTGCTCCTGTTGCTGGCCGCGCCGCTGGCGTTCGCCGCCGATCCGTTGTCGATCCCGGCGATCACGCTGGGCACCAATGCCGACGGCGCGCAGGAATATTCGGTCAGTCTGCAGATCCTGCTGATCATGACCGCGCTGAGCTTTATTCCAGCGGCGGTCATCCTGATGACCAGCTTCACGCGGATCATCATCGTCTTCTCGATCCTGCGTCAGGCCCTCGGCCTGCAACAGACGCCGTCGAACCAGATCCTCACCGGCATGGCGCTGTTCCTGACGCTGTTCATCATGGCGCCGGTGTTCGACCGGGTGAACAACGACGCGCTGCAACCGTATCTGGCGGAAACCCTCACCGCGCAGCAAGCGGTGGAAAAGGCTCAGGTGCCGATCAAGGACTTCATGCTCGCGCAGACCCGCACCAGCGATCTGGAGCTGTTCATGCGCTTGTCCAAGCGCACCGACATTGCCAGCCCGGATCAGGCGCCGCTGACCATTCTGGTACCAGCGTTCGTGACCTCCGAGCTTAAAACCGCCTTCCAGATCGGCTTCATGATCTTCATTCCGTTCCTGATCATCGACCTCGTTGTCGCGAGCGTGCTGATGGCCATGGGTATGATGATGCTCTCGCCGCTGATCATCTCGCTGCCGTTCAAGATCATGCTGTTCGTGCTGGTCGATGGCTGGGCGCTGATCATCGGTACTCTGGCCAGCAGTTTTGGAGGTGTTTCGCCATGACGCCGGAAGTCGCGGTCGATATCTTTCGTGAAGCCTTGTGGCTGACCACCATGATGGTCGCCATCCTGGTGATACCGAGCCTTCTGGTCGGCCTGCTGGTGTCGATGTTCCAGGCTGCCACGCAGATCAACGAACAGACTCTGAGCTTCCTGCCGCGTCTGCTGGTGATGCTGGTGACCCTGATCATCGGCGGTCCGTGGATCGTACAAACGTTCATGGAATACATCATCCAGCTGTACAAAAACATTCCGATGGTCATCGGCTAAGCCATGCAGTCGCTGCTTCAGCTGACCGACACCCAGATCAGCACCTGGGTGGCGTCATTCATGTTGCCGCTGTTTCGCGTGGCGTCGATGCTGATGGTCATGCCGGTGTTCGGCACCACCCTGATTCCGCGGCGCGTGCGCCTGTATTTCGCCGTGGCGATCACCGTGGTCATCACCCCGGCGCTGCCGCCGATGCCGGCCGTCAGCCCGCTGGATCTCAGCGGCCTGCTGCTGATCGGCGAGCAGATTCTGGTCGGCGCCGTGCTCGGCTTTTCCCTGCAACTGTTCTTCCAGGCTTTCGCCGTCGCCGGGCAGATTGTCGCGGTGCAGATGGGTATGGGCTTCGCCTCGATGATCGACCCTACCAACGGTGTTTCGGTGGCGGTGATCGGGCAGTTCTTCACCATGCTGGTGACGTTGCTGTTCCTGTCGATGAACGGCCACCTGGTGGTGTTCGAAGTCCTCACTGAAAGCTTCACCACGCTGCCGGTCGGCGGCGGTCTGATGGTTGCGCATTACTGGGAACTGGCCGGCAAACTCGGCTGGGTGCTCGGCGCCGCGCTGTTGCTGGTATTGCCCGCCGTCACCGCACTGTTGGTGGTCAACATCGCGTTCGGCGTGATGACCCGCGCCGCGCCGCAACTGAACATCTTCTCGATCGGTTTTCCGCTGACCCTGGTGCTCGGCCTGTTCATCGTCTGGGTGGGCCTGGCGGACATTCTCAACCAGTATCAACCGCTGGCCAGCGAGGCCTTGCAGTTGCTACGCGAACTGGCACGGGCGCGCTGAGTCATGGCAGAGAGCGAAAGCGGTCAGGACAAGACAGAAGACCCCACGGAGAAACGCAAAAAGGACTCCCGTGAGAAGGGTGAGATTGCCCGCTCCAAAGAGCTCAACACTCTGGCCGTGATGATGGCCGGTGCCTCTGCGCTGCTGATCTTCGGCGGCATGCTCGCGCAAGAAATGATGGACGTGATGCGCCTGAACTTCACCCTGTCCCGCGAAGTGGTCATGGACCAAGGCGCGATGGGCCGGTTCTTGCTGGAGTCGGGCCTGATCGCCTTGCTGGCGATTCAGCCGGTGATGATCACCCTGTTGCTCGCCGCCATCATCGGGCCGATCTCCCTCGGTGGCTGGCTGTTCGCCGCAAAGTCGCTGGCGCCCAAATTCAGCCGGATGAACCCGGCCGCCGGCCTCAAACGGATGTTCTCGTTCAAGGCTGTGGTCGAACTGCTCAAGGCCCTGGCGAAGTTTTTGATTACTCTGGGTGTGGCACTGTTGGTGCTGTCCGCCGACGTCGATGATCTTCTGCGCATCGCCCACGAACCACTGGACATGGCGATCATCCACAGCGTTTTGCTGGTGGGCTGGAGCACGCTGTGGCTGGCCTGCGGCCTGATCATCATCGCCGCCGTCGACGTGCCGGTGCAGCTCTGGGAAGCGCACAAGAAACTGCTGATGACCAAGCAGGAAGTGCGCGACGAACACAAGGACCAGGAAGGTCGCCCAGAGGTCAAGCAACGCATCCGCCAGACCCAGCGCGAAATGTCCCAGCGGCGCATGATGGCAGCGATTCCCGAAGCCGACGTGGTCATCACCAACCCGACCCATTACGCCGTCGCACTCAAATACGACTCGGAAAAGGGCGGCGCACCGGTGCTGCTGGCCAAGGGCAGCGACTTCATCGCCCTGAAAATCCGCGAAATCGCAGTGGCCAACAACGTCATGCTGCTTGAATCGCCTGCGTTGGCGCGCTCGATCTATTACTCAACTGAGCTTGAGCAGGAAATTCCTGGCGGGCTGTATCTGGCAGTGGCGCAGGTGCTGGCCTACGTCTACCAGATCCGCCAACACCAGGCGGGGAAGGGCAAGCGGCCGGATCCGTTGAAGGATGATTTGCCGATTCCGCCGGATTTGCGTCGGGATTCTTGATGGTTACCGCTTGTCTGGAAAATCTCGGAACCTGTCAACTCTGACAGTAGACGCCGCTCCCCAGCCGCGTTGCTATGCACTCGGGAATAATCCCTGAGCGCAGAGACGAAGATCATGGCAGAGCGAATCTATAAAAAACTTGAAGGAATGACGCTGGACTACGTTTCAGGGCAGTTGGAGGAAAACCCAAAGGAGCGATCCATACGTTACACGGTGAGCTTTGACCTCGATCTGGATTTCACTCACTTCGTGCAGATGGCTAACGTTTATATCCCTGATTACCTGAACAACCCGGTTAACGCCATCAGGCCTGAACTGGACGGCTTGGCGCACCACTATTCTTATAACTACCTGTTCGATAGCGCAGGAAATATTCGCGATAAAATGGACTTGTTCGAACTGTTCACCTCGCCACGTTATTACATGGATCAATGGGCCACGGGTGTGGATTTGGCGGTGCGCTACAGCAAGCCTGCGTTTGAGGTGTTCGGGCAAAAGTTGCGTATCACTGCAAGCAGGGATTTGCGACTGGTGGATGAAAGTCGAACGATCGGGATCGCAGATTTACCCCTCTTGCAGTTTCATTGGGCGTTAAACCTGTTGCAAAGTGACCTCGCCGCTCCTGATGTCACTGCACCTTTGACCAAAGTCGTGCTCATGTACATGAACGAGGATTTCGTCGAGGTTGAAGGCCAATCGGTGCTTCGAGGTGTGAAGTATGTTGATCGCAATCAATTGGGTTTCGGCACTATCACGGCCAAACAGATGCTGACTGCGCAGTAGCCGAATACTGCGCTTATCGTTCCCACACGGAGCGTGGGAACGATCATCGTGACGCCGCGCTACTGCGGCAATTCCAGATTATCCAGCACCCGATTCACCGCCAATTCTCCGAGCATGATCAGTTGCGCAATCCCCATCAGCGTCCGGCGTTGCGATGGCTTGACCAGTCCGGCGAATTCCTGGGCGATGGTTTTGGCGGAAGCGAGGGTTTCGCAGGCGTTGGCCAGCAGGTCTTCGTTTTTGGTGTCGGCGGTGACGGCGTACATGGCGCGAGGGCTGAAGGGTGGTGGGGTGGAGCCGGGTGGGCAGAGGTAATGGTCGAGGGCGCGGTCGGCGGCTTGGTGGAGTTTTTTTGAATCGAGGGATTCGTAGGGGGAGGTGGGGTCGGTTTCGGGTGGGTTGGGTGTTGGTTTGATCATGGTGAAGCTCCTATAAGGGTGGAGCCGCCCAGACACTGTCGCTAAACAGGAAGGTGGCGGCTGTACGCAGGTTAGCGAACCGGTTATAGGCACCCGGCAGACCCGAAGGTCTCCCGCATACAGCCACCATAACGAAGTCTCAGGCATTGAGCCTGCGACAAAGCATGGAACGCTGATGCACCTATTCAAGATCCGAGTCGCTAAACCCGATCGCTGATTCGTCAGCGACCGGACCACGATAGAACCCGGCCTCAAGGTGCACAAGCCGGCGGATTCTGGCTTGGCTGTAGGCAATGGCGCAAGGATTTGTAGTTTGAAAGGCGTGTCTGGAGGTGTCTTTTAAACGGATTCGTTTAAGTCGAAAAATTGTTTCGGATTTGAAGGCCTCTTCGCGAGCAAGCTCGCTCCCACATTTGGAATGCATTCATTTCCTCACATGAAATGCTTTCCTTGTGGGAGCGAGCCTGCTCGCGAAAGCGGAGTGTCAGTTGGAGAATTTGCTGGATGACACACCGCTATCGCGAGCAGGCTCACTCCTACAGGGGGCGTGTTTATCCCTTCCTGTTTCATTCCTTGGCAAAAGTTGGAAGGGGTCTTGCAATAGCCTCCGTGGGCCCGCTCGGAACGTCTTGAATTTGCTTTAAAGAAGGGTAAAAATAGATCCGTCCCCTTTTCTGTCCTTCCTCTTGTTGTGAAGTGCTAGTTGGATAGGGTGATTTTTATGTTGTCAATGTCTAAGTAGTCTCGCAAACCTCCGGTGCCAGGGACTATTTGGGTGGTTATTATGAGGGAGGAAAATTTTAAGTTGTTTGGTAATTTTATTGGGACTATCGTTAGATCGGCTACAGAGTGTATGGGTATTCCTGCAGCGTTGTAAAAGGTGATGCCGTTATTGGTCTGACTGTTTAGTACAGTCCAGTCGATTTCTGTCGCGGTTTTTCCATTTAAGTCTATTTTTATAGTGTCTCGGATTTTTAGACATTGACTTCCCCAGCCCACGGTAAGTGGATGTCCTATTCCGGTATAATCCCCAGAAACGCTATCCTCACGAATGTTTGTGAGTGTCATTGTTCCAATGTTGATACTTTGTCCTACGTTCAGTTTGTGGCTTGCAACGTTGGAAAAGTCTTCTTCAATAAACAAGGTTGGATTGTGAAGGATGTAATCCGTTGTTGGTAACTTCGTAGAGTGTTCTTCAGTGGGGTTTGAGCTAAAGAATATTTTTGGTACTAACTCTAGTGTGCTTTCATGCTGCAGGTTTTCTAAATCGGACCGGAGTAGAATCCTGCGCACTCCAGTGTTTTGTTCTTCGGTGTTTATGATGTCTCCCCGTGCAAGGGGGATAACAATGGGCTGCGCAGAGGATTTATTTAGAACTATATCGAGCCATAGATAATGGCCCGCTATAATCAAAGGGCTAGGCGCTATTGAAACGGTACAGTTCCCCTGAAAATCTTTAAGGTCAAGTACGTGGGTTGCACCATTAGCTTCGTCAATTCTAAATGCAGGCAATCGCGGATCTCCATCCGAAACCTTCAATACACTAAACGTCGCAACCGGTGATTTCCCAGCCTGCCCTCCATTGCGATTGAGGTTCCAGCGCAGGGTAATTTCCTTGCCATGCCGCGCCGCCAGAAACGCCTGGCTCAACACCGTATTCACCCGTTTATTGCTGTTGAACGCCACCAATGGGAACTGCGGCGAGCCCGCTGGCGGATTGACTTCCACCAGGCGCGCACGATCTCCCGGCAGTGCATCAAGGAACTCGATGCGCATGGTCACCCCGTTCGGATAGGCCAGTACATAAATCGGTTGCACCGCCGGTGACACGAGAAACGGTGGCAACAACTTAAGGGTGCCTTCGCCGATAACATCGGCTTTGGTGGTGTTGGATGTCGCGATGATCTGCCCACCGCGAATCAGCTCATATTTCGCTCGCACCACGCTGCCAGCGATGACTTTGGCGTTGGGCACCAGCAGTTTGTAGGTGAAGGGGATGCGCACCACATCAGCCTCAACGGTGTGCGACACGACAACGGTGTCGGGTTGGGTGGCGGTGTAGATCACGCGGATTTTGTCGTTGGGCTGCCAGAGCGGGGCGAACGCATGCACCAGCACGGTGAGATCGTTGCTGGCAAGTTTCGTCAGGTCGATGATGCTTGGGTCATCGCTCGGATCGTCCGGATCTTCGGCCAGATCGGGGGCGACCAGTCGCGGTTCCTTTAGGTGCACATCGATTTCAACCGTGCCCGAGTATGGCGAGTCGGTATCCGGCCCGTTGCCGAGCTCATCGGTGACAGTGTAGGAAAAGACAAACTCCGGGTTGTCGCCCGCTTGCTGAAACACCTCTTCCCCGACCATTACGCAAATTGTTGTCCGCTCGGCAGACGGGGAGGCAGGCGCTTCACCGGGGGCGACAATGCGCACGACATCCTTGCCGTTGCAGTTCAAGCGGATCACGTCATAGGCGCGGCAGTAGGGGTAGGCAAAGCATACTTGCACGCCTTGTTTGGCGCGCTCGGCATCAATGCCGTCGTCGATTACGTCCTGCGGCAGGATCAGTTGCAGTTCGGAATGGGCGCGGTCACCCGGCGTGCGATCCTCGATGCCGGGGCGAATGGCGTTGTACAGCAAGGTCAGCACTGGTGTTGATGTGCCGATGTTCTGGCTGGCGCGGGTGATGGTATAAACGAGCGTGTTAACGCGGTCCGTCAGCAACAGGCCCTTGGGCAGGTAAAGGGTTTGGACCTTGTTCTCCTCGCCAGCCCGGATGGTCTTTGTCGCCTCGGTAGGAGCGTTGTTCAAGACCAGTCGTATCACGTCGTCTGCTTGCACCGTACCGGCAAGCGGAGGGTCGACGGCGATGGTCAGGCCCATGGGTTCGAGGTCGTACACATGTTTGGGAACACCATAATGAGCGCCATTCACCGGGGTGGTCGCTTCGGGAGCGCGAGGTGGCAGCAGCGCCAATACGGTATTGTCGGATGTTTGATTGGTGCTCATGACGGTGGCTCCTGAACGGTGTGAAGGGTCAGGCATCATCAGAGCGCTTAATTGCCGGTTGCGCACCTGTCAGATCTGACAGGTGTCGATGGGTTTCCGACGGGTGGTCGGGTCGGACGATGAGGGAAGGAGGCCCGCCATCATGGTTGGTGGGGGGGGCGTTTTTATGTGCCGTGGAGATGTGTCGCCTGGTGGTCAGCTTTCGCGAGCAGGCTCGCTCCCACGGGTTCGGCGTGTAATGCAGGTTTTTTGATCGTTCTCATGCGCAGCTGAGGGGGGGCTTCAGTGGATGTTCCGCGTTCGGCTTTGGAAGGGACGCAGAGCGTCCCGGGCTGCATTCCCACGCGGGAGCGTGGGAACGATCATTGGGCAGATCTACTGTGGCAACTCCAGATTATCCAGCACCCGATTCACTGCCAATTCCCCGAGCATGATCAGTTGCGCGATCCCCATAGCGTCCGGCGCTGGGATGGTTTCACCAGTCCGGCGAATTCCTGAGCGATGGTTTTGGCGGAGGCGAGGGTTTCGCAGGCGTTGGCTAGCAGATCTTCGTTTTTTGTATCGGCGGTGACGGCGTACATGGCGCGGGCTGAACGGCGGCGGGGTGGAGCCGGGCGGGCAGAGGTAGTGGTCGAGGGCGCGGTCGGCGGCTTGGTGGAGTTTTTTGAGTCGAGGGATTCGTAGGGAGAGGTGGGGTCGGTTTCGGGTGGGTTGGGTGTTGGTTTGATCATGGTGAAGCTCCTGAGGTAATGGAGCCACTTTCGCCTGTCGCTAAACAGAAGAAGGTGGCAGCTGTACGCAGGTTAGCGAACCGGTCACAGGCACCCCGGTAGACCCAAAGGTCTCCCGCATACAGCCGCCATAACGTAATTGCGGGCGAAGAGTCCCACAACGAAGCCACGAACGCTGATGCACTGAGATGGTCCGAGTCGCTAAACCCGGTCGCTGATTCGTCAGCGACCGGACCACAATAGAATCCGACCCCAAAGCGCACAAGCCGGCGGATTCTGGCTTGGCTGTAGGCAATGGCGCAAGGATTTGTAGCCTTGAGACCGTGTCGGCAGGTGTCTTTTAAACTCGTCGTTTAAAAACAAAGATCGCAGCCTTCGGCAGCTCCTACAGGAGATGTAAATCCATGTAGGAGCTGCCGAAGGCTGCGATCTTTTCTGCTTGGGCAAAAGTTGGAAAGCTTCTTGCAATAGCCGCCCTGCGCCCGTTCGGGGCGTCAAAAGTTTGCTTTAAAGGAACGGGGAAAACCGGTGGATCGCACTCAGTTATTCAATACAGCACGCACCAACGTTGCCGATCTCAGTCGAGGCAATCTGGGCGTGCCGTTGTTGCTGCTGGTCATGCTGGCGATGATGATGTTGCCGGTACCGCCGTTCCTGCTCGACGTTTTCTTTACCTTCAACATTGCCCTGTCCATCGTCGTCCTGTTGGTCTGCGTGTATGCGCTGCGGCCGCTGGATTTCGCGGTGTTCCCGACCATTCTGCTGGTGGCGACGCTGCTGCGTCTGGCGTTGAACGTGGCCTCGACGCGGGTGGTGATGCTCCACGGTCAGGACGGCCACGCCGCCGCCGGTAAGGTGATTCAGGCCTTCGGTGAGGTGGTGATCGGCGGTAACTACGTGGTCGGTATCGTGGTCTTCGCGATCCTCATGATCATCAACTTCGTCGTGGTGACCAAGGGTGCCGGGCGGATTTCGGAGGTGAGCGCGCGTTTCACCCTCGATGCGATGCCTGGCAAACAAATGGCGATCGACGCCGACCTCAACGCCGGCCTGATCGACCAGAATCAAGCCAAGTCGCGCCGTCAGGAAGTCGCCCAAGAGGCGGAGTTCTACGGTTCGATGGACGGTGCCAGCAAGTTCGTCCGTGGTGACGCGATCGCCGGCCTGCTGATTCTGTTCATCAACCTCATCGGCGGCATGGCGGTTGGTATCTTCCAGCACGGCATGAGCTTCGGCGATGCGGGCAAGGTTTACGCCTTGCTGACCATCGGTGACGGTTTAGTGGCGCAATTGCCATCACTGTTGTTATCTACAGCAGCGGCGATCATGGTAACCCGTGCTTCCGGCTCGGAAGACATGGGCAAGCAGATCAACCGCCAGATGTTCGCCTCGCCGAAAGCGCTGGCCGTGGCCGCTGGTTTGATGGCGGTGATGGGCCTGGTGCCAGGCATGCCGCACTTCTCCTTCCTGAGCATGGCGGCGCTGGCTGCGGGCGGCGCGTACCTGTTCTGGAAGAAGCAGAACGTCGCCAAGGTTGTGGCGCTGGAAGAGGTCAAGCGTCAGCAGGAACTGCTGCCGTCGCCGGCCCGCGCCATGGAAACCAAGGAGCTGGGCTGGGACGACGTTACGCCGATCGACATGATCGGCCTGGAAGTCGGCTACCGCCTGATTCCGCTGGTGGACCGCAATCAGGGTGGGCAATTGCTCGCGCGGATCAAGGGCGTGCGCAAGAAGCTCTCGCAGGATCTGGGCTTCCTGATGCCGACCGTGCACATCCGCGACAACCTTGATCTGGCGCCGAGCGCGTATCGCCTGACGCTGATGGGCGTGATCCTCGCCGAGGCCGAGATCTACCCGGATCGCGAACTGGCGATCAATCCGGGCCAGGTGTACGGCTCGCTCAACGGGATCAACGCCAAAGATCCGGCTTTCGGCCTGGAGGCGGTGTGGATCGAAATCAGCCAGCGCGCCCAGGCGCAATCGCTCGGCTACACCGTGGTCGATGCGAGCACCGTGGTCGCCACCCACTTGAACCAGATTCTGTACAAGCACTCCAGTGAGCTGATCGGCCACGAGGAAGTGCAGCAACTCATGCAATTGCTGGCCAAGAGCTCGCCGAAACTGGCGGAAGAGCTGGTGCCGGGCGTGGTTTCGCTGTCGCAGTTGCTCAAGGTCCTGCAAGCGCTGCTCGCCGAGCACGTGCCGGTGCGCGACATTCGCAGCATTGCCGAGGCGATCGCGAACAACGCTGCCAAGAGTCAAGATACCGCCGCGCTGGTCGCCGCTGTGCGGGTCGGCGTATCCCGTGCAATCGTCCAAAGCATTGTAGGCACTGAGTCCGAGCTGCCTGTAATCACATTGGAACCAAGGTTGGAACAGATATTGCTCAATAGTCTGCAGAAGGCAGGACAAGGCTCGGAAGAGGGCGTTCTGCTGGAGCCGAGCATGGCCGAGAAGCTGCAGCGTTCGTTGATCGAAGCGGCCCAGCGGCAGGAAATGCAAGGCCAACCGGTGATCCTGCTGGTAGCAGGCCCGATTCGCGCGATGCTCTCGCGCTTCGGTCGCCTCGCAGTGCCAGGGCTGCATGTACTGGCCTACCAGGAAGTACCGGACAACAAGCAAGTGACCATCGTTGCGACAGTAGGGCCCAACGGCTGAGGTAGTGGTTTATGCAAGTTAAGCGTTTTTTCGCCGCCGATATGCGTCAGGCCATGAAGCTGGTTCGCGATGAGCTGGGCGCTGATGCCGCCATCATCGGCAACCGCCGCATTGCCGGCGGCGTCGAGTTGACGGCGGCTCTGGATTACAAATTGTCGGCGCTGGCGCCACGGGTTCCGAACATGGAACTCGAAGACGAGCTGCGCAAGACCCAGTCGCGCATCGTCACCGCCCAGGCCGAGCTGAGCCTGCGTGGCGAAGCCGACGGCAACACCAATCAGCAGTTGTTCGCCGGGCTGCCGTTGACCGCAGGCCTGCCGCTGACTGCTGCCGAACCACTGAGCGAGCCGACCTACGCCGCCCCGACGCGCCCGGCCGCAGCGCCTGCGCAGGCCTCGGCGGGTGTCGATCCGCGTGCGCTGGATTCGATGCGTTTTGAATTGAACAGCCTGCGCGAGCTGATGGAAGTTCAGCTCGGCACCCTGGCCTGGAATCAGCTGCAAGGCAGCCGTCCGGCCCAGGCCAATCTGTATCGCCGTCTGCAGCGCATCGGCCTGTCCGGCCCGCTGTCGCGCGATCTGCTGGCGATGATCACCGATATCGAAGAACCCCGTCAGGCCTGGCGCATGCTGCTGGCGCACCTGGCGCGGATGATCGCCGTACCGGAAGTCGAGCCGCTGGAAGAGGGCGGTGTGATTGCCATGGTTGGCCCCGCCGGCATGGGCAAGACCACCACGCTGGCCAAGCTCGCCGCGCGTTACGTGCTCAAGTACGGCGCGCAGAACGTTGCACTGGTGAGCATGGACAGCTTCCGCATCGGCGCGCAGGAACAACTGAAAACCCTCGGGCGCATCCTCAACGTGCCGGTAACGCACGTCGATCCAGGTCAGTCGCTGGTGCAGGCATTGGATCCACTGCTACGCAAACGCGTGGTTTTGATCGATACTGCCGGGCTGCAAGCCAGTGATCCGGCGTTGCGCATGCAGCTTGAGAGCCTGGCCGGGCGTGGCATTCGCTCAAAAAATTATCTGGTCCTGGCAACCACCAGCCAGAAACAGGTTCTAACCGCCGCTTATCACAGTTACAAGCGTTGCGGGCTGGCCGGCTGCATCCTGACTAAACTGGATGAAACGGCCAGTCTCGGCGAAGTGTTGAGCCTGGCGATCAGTCATGAATTGCCGGTCGCGTATCTGACCGATGGCCCACGGATTCCGGATGATTTGCATCTGCCGCGCCGTCATCAACTGGTCAGCCGCGCCGTCAGCGTGCAAATGCAGGAAGAACCCAGCGAAGAAGCCATGGCTGACATGTTCGCTGATATCTATCACAGCCCGACCAAGCAGGTTGGCTGAGGTAATCATGAACAGTTTTTGTACCTACATCGATGGTCTGCCACGCATTGTTCCGATCAGGAACGCGCAGCCAGTAATGTGGCCTCCGTCTATGCAAGACAAGGTAAAGAAATAACATGGGCAGCATGCATCCCGTACAGGTGATCGCGGTGACCGGCGGCAAAGGTGGCGTCGGCAAGACTAACGTGTCAGTGAACTTGTCGCTGGCGCTGGCAGAGCTTGGCCGTCGGGTCATGCTGCTGGACGCCGACCTGGGCCTGGCGAACGTCGACGTTCTGCTGGGGCTGACACCCAAGCGCACACTGGCCGACGTTATCGAAGGCCGTTGCGAACTGCGCGACGTGCTGTTGCAGGGCCCAGGCGGGATTCGCATCGTGCCGGCGGCCTCCGGCACGCAGAGCATGGTGCACCTGAGCCCGGCGCAACACGCCGGCCTGATCCAGGCGTTCAGCGACATCGGCGACAATCTCGACGTGCTGGTGATCGACACCGCTGCGGGTATTGGTGACTCGGTAGTCAGTTTCGTACGCGCCGCGCAAGAGGTGTTGCTGGTGGTCTGCGACGAGCCGACTTCGATCACCGACGCTTACGCGCTGATCAAGTTGCTCAACCGCGACTACGGCATGAACCGCTTCCGCGTGCTGGCCAACATGGCGCAGAGCCCGCAGGAAGGGCGCAACCTGTTCGCCAAGTTGACCAAGGTCACCGATCGCTTCCTCGACGTCGCCCTACAATACGTCGGCGCCGTGCCGTACGACGAAAGCGTGCGCAAGGCAGTGCAGAAGCAGCGCGCCGTCTACGAAGCCTTTCCCCGTTCCAAGTGCGCGCTGGCCTTCAAGGCCATCGCCCAGAAGGTCGACACCTGGCCGCTGCCGGCCAACCCGCGCGGGCATCTGGAATTTTTCGTCGAGCGTCTCGTGCAGCAAACCGCAGGGCCTGTGATATGACCGCCAGTGGCATGAATCTTTACAAAAAGTCGGCGCGTGACGCGCAATACGAATTGATCGAGCGCTACGCGCCACTGGTCAAGCGCATTGCCTATCACTTGCTGGCGCGCCTGCCGGCCAGCGTGCAGGTCGAAGACCTGATCCAGGCCGGGATGATCGGTTTGCTCGAAGTCTCGACCAAATACGACGCCAGCAAAGGCGCCAGTTTCGAAACGTACGCGGGCATTCGAATCCGCGGCGCGATGCTCGATGAAGTGCGCAAAGGGGATTGGGCGCCACGCTCGGTTCACCGTAATACCAGGATGGTCAGCGACGCGATTCGCTCGATTGAAGCTAAAACCGGCCGTGACGCTAAAGATCACGAGGTTGCGGCCGAACTCCAATTGAGTCTCGACGATTACTACGGGATTCTGAATGACACCTTGGGCAGTCGCCTGTTCAGTTTCGACGACCTGTTGCAGGACGGCGAACACGAAGGGCTGCACGAGGATGGCGCGAGTGCTCATATGGAGCCGTCACGCGATCTGGAAGATGAACGCTTCCAGGCGGCGCTGGCGGACGCGATTGCCAATTTGCCGGAGCGTGAGCGACTGGTGTTGGCGCTGTACTACGACGAAGAGCTGAACCTCAAGGAAATCGGTGAAGTCCTTGGCGTCAGTGAATCGCGGGTCAGCCAGTTACACAGCCAGTGCGCGGCCCGTCTGCGGGGGCGTTTGGGGGAGTGGCGAGCGCGCTGAAGGCAGTGTGGGGACACTGCGAAACGAGGCTGGTGCGGTGATGAACGGCGCCGGTCTCGATCCGTTGTGCTCCAGACAAACTTTAAGTGCTGCGCCGATTGATTGAAGTGGCGCGTCCAGGTGCTGGGCGCGTTTAAGACTGCTTGGAGGTCGAATTGAACAAAGACATGAAAATCCTCATCGTTGATGACTTCTCAACGATGCGGCGGATCATCAAGAACCTGCTGCGCGATCTTGGGTTCACCAACACCGTCGAGGCCGACGATGGCACCACTGCCATTCCGGTGCTCAACAGCGGCAGCATCGACTTTCTGGTAACGGACTGGAACATGCCGGGCATGACCGGTATCGACCTGCTGCGTCACGTGCGCGCCGATGAAAAACTCAAGCACCTCCCGGTGTTGATGGTGACTGCTGAAGCCAAGCGCGAGCAGATCATCGAGGCCGCCCAGGCCGGTGTGAACGGTTACGTGGTCAAACCTTTCACGGCTCAAGCGTTGAAAGACAAAATCGAGAAGATTTTCGAACGCATCGGCTGATGAATGCGCGGGGGAGCTATGGAGCATAACGAATCATCACAGGGCGATTTCGAATCGACCCTGAAAAAACACGCGGTCGAACTGGTCGAGAGCCTTGAAAAAGGCAGGTTCGGCGACGCGGTGCAACTGATCCATGAGCTCAATCAGACCCGTGACCGCGGCCTGTATCAGGAAGTGGGCAAGCTCACACGTGAACTGCACAGTGCGATCGTCAATTTCCAGATTGATCCGCACATGCCGCAGGCCGAGGAAGTGTCGCAAATCACCGACGCCACCGAACGCCTGGGCTATGTGGTCAAGCTGACGGAAGCCGCGGCCAACCGCACCATGGATCTGGTGGAAAGCGCCACGCCGGTGGTCAACAGTCTCGCTGATGAAGCGCAGACGTTGAGCGCCGATTGGGGCCGCTTCATGCGTCGCGAGGTCGGGGCTGAAGAGTTCCGCGAACTGGCGCGCCGGGTCGACGGTTTTCTGTCACGCAGCAGCACGGACAACCGTGCGGTGTCGAGCAACCTCAATGACATCCTGCTGGCTCAGGATTACCAGGACCTCACAGGTCAAGTGATCAAGCGTGTGACCCAACTGGTCACCGAAGTCGAAAGCAATCTGCTCAAACTCGTGCTCATGGCCAGTCAGGTCGACCGCTTTGCGGGCATCGAACATGACCGCGCCGCAATGCTTGCTGAAAAAGATCCACAAAAACATCTCTCGCAGGGTGAAGGTCCGCAGATTCATGCCGATAAACGAGAAGACGTTGTGTCCGGTCAGGACGATGTGGACGATTTGTTATCCAGCCTTGGATTCTAGAGTTTCGGAATTCGGGTTTTTTGGGTTTTTAGACCTGTAGGAGCACCCCATTAATGAGCTTCGGCGCCGATGAAGAGATCCTTCAGGATTTCCTGGTTGAGGCCGGCGAGATTCTTGAGCAACTGTCCGAACAACTGGTCGAGCTGGAAAGCCGTCCGGATGATGCAGATCTGCTCAATGCAATTTTTCGCGGTTTCCACACTGTAAAAGGGGGCGCCGGCTTCCTTCAGCTCAATGAGCTGGTGGAGTGCTGTCACATCGCCGAAAACGTGTTCGACATCCTGCGCAAGGGTGAGCGTCGCGTTGATGCAGAACTGATGGACGTGGTGCTCGAAGCACTGGACGCGGTGAACAGCATGTTCAGCGAAGTCCGTGAACGTGCACCGATCACCGCTGCCACGCCGGAACTGCTGGCCGCGCTGGCGCGTCTGGCCGAACCGCAATCGGCGGATGAAGCCGTTGCCGCGCCAGTGGAAGTGGTGGAAGAACCGGTCGCCGAAAGCGCATCGGACGACATCACCGATAACGAATTCGAACAACTGCTGGACTCGCTGAATGCCGTCAAGGCCCAGGCCGAGGCCCCGGCCGCTGCCGTGGCGCCCGCGCAGGTTGCCGACACGGCGGCCAGCGATGAAATCACCGACGCCGAATTTGAATCGCTGCTCGATCAACTGCATGGCAAAGGCCAGTTTGCTGTGGATGCGGTCGCTCCGGCGGCACCAGCAGCGCCGGCTGCTCCGGCCGCGCCTGCTGCGGGCGACAGCTCGGACATCACCGACGACGAATTCGAAGCCTTGCTCGATCAGTTGCACGGCAAGGGCAACTTCGCCGTTGACGCGCTGGAATCGGCCATCGCTTCGGCCCCGGCCGCACCTGCTGCACCGGCAGCCGCTGCGGCCGGCAGTGACCTGATCAGCGATCACGAATTCGAATCGCTGCTCGACGAATTGCACGGCAAAGGCAAGTTTGACGCTAGCGCTGCGACTGCCGGCTCTGCGTCGAGCGTCGCCACGCCAACGGCGAAAGCTCCGGCTGCCGCTGCTGTGCCGAAACCTGCCGCCAAGCCTGAACCGAAAGCCGAGACGCCGAAACCGGCCGCCGCTGCTGCACCGGCTCCGGCCCGTGCGCCAGCCGCTGCACCGGCAGAAAAACCGGCCAGCGAAGCAGAAACCACCGTGCGCGTCGATACCGCGCGGCTCGACGAGATCATGAACATGGTCGGCGAGCTGGTGCTGGTGCGTAATCGTCTGGTGCGCCTGGGCCTCAACAGCGGCGACGAAGCCATGTCCAAGGCCGTGTCGAACCTCGACGTGGTCACCGCTGACCTGCAGACCGCCGTGATGAAGACGCGGATGCAGCCGATCAAGAAGGTCTTCGGGCGCTTCCCGCGTCTGGTTCGCGACCTCGCACGTCAGCTCAAGAAAGAAATCAACCTGGAACTGGTGGGTGAAGAAACCGACCTCGACAAAAACCTTGTCGAGGCTCTTGCCGACCCGCTGGTCCACTTGGTGCGCAACGCCGTCGACCACGGCATCGAGTCGCCGGAAGAACGCGAAGCATCGGGCAAGGCCCGTGGCGGTCGCGTGGTGCTGGCGGCCGAGCAGGAAGGCGACCATATCCTGCTGTCGATCTCCGACGATGGCAAAGGCATGGACCCGAACGTCCTGCGTTCGATCGCGGTGAAACGCGGTGTGATGGACAAGGACGCGGCCGATCGCCTGAGCGATACCGAGTGCTACAACCTGATCTTCGCCCCGGGTTTCTCGACCAAGACCGAGATCTCCGACGTGTCCGGCCGTGGTGTCGGCATGGACGTGGTGAAGACCAAGATTTCCCAGCTCAACGGTTCGATCAACATCTACTCGACCAAGGGCCAGGGCTCGAAGATCGTCATCAAGGTGCCGCTGACCCTGGCGATCATGCCGACGCTGATGGTCATGCTTGGCAATCAGGCGTTCGCGTTCCCGCTGGTCAACGTCAACGAAATCTTCCACCTCGACCTGTCGACCACCAATGTCGTCGACGGTCAGGAAGTGGTGATCGTGCGCGACAAGGCGCTGCCATTGTTCTACCTCAAGCGCTGGCTGGTCAGCTCCGCCGCTCACGAAGAGCAGCGCGAAGGCCATGTGGTGATTCTTTCGGTGGGCACACAGCGGATCGGCTTCGTCGTCGATCAGCTGGTCGGCCAGGAAGAAGTGGTCATCAAGCCATTGGGCAAAATGCTCCAGGGAACTCCGGGCATGTCCGGCGCCACCATCACCGGTGACGGCCGCATTGCGCTGATTCTCGATGTTCCAAGCATGCTCAAGCGTTACGCCACAAAGCGTATTTGAATCCGGGGCGGCGGCGCGATGACGCGCCGCTGCACCTAATGGAGTGTTTATGGCAGTCAAAGTCCTGGTGGTGGACGATTCGGGTTTTTTCCGCCGCCGCGTCTCGGAAATTCTTTCGGCGGATCCGAGCATCCAGGTGGTCGGCACGGCCACCAACGGTAAAGAGGCGATCGATCAGGCCATGGCCCTCAAGCCTGACGTGATCACCATGGACTACGAGATGCCGATGATGGACGGCATCACGGCAGTGCGGCACATCATGCAACGCTGCCCGACCCCGGTGTTGATGTTCTCCTCGCTGACCCACGAAGGCGCGCGGGTAACCCTCGATGCGCTGGACGCCGGCGCGGTGGATTTCCTGCCGAAGAATTTCGAAGACATCTCGCGCAACCCCGAGAAGGTCAAGCAACTGCTGTGCGAGAAAGTCCACAGCATCTCGCGCAGCAATCGTCGTTTCAGTGCCTACAGCGCGCCGGCTCCCGCCGCTGCGCCAGCGCCGACGCCTGCTCCGGCAGCGTCGAGCTACGGCAGCCACACGAGCCACAGCAACCCTGTCCCGGCACGTCCGGCGCCTGCGCCAGCGCCTGCCCGTGCAACCGCTGCCAGCGCTTCGTCGCCGGCTCCGAAACGCAAAGCCTACAAACTGGTTGCCATCGGCACTTCGACGGGCGGCCCGGTTGCGCTGCAACGCGTACTGACGCAGTTGCCGGCGAACTTCCCGGCGCCGATCGTGTTGATCCAGCACATGCCGGCGGCGTTCACCAAAGCGTTTGCCGAACGTCTCGACAAACTCTGCCGCATCAGCGTCAAGGAAGCCGAGGATGGCGACATCCTGCGTCCGGGCCTGGCGCTGCTGGCGCCGGGTGGCAAGCAGATGATGATCGACGGCCGTGGCGCGGTGAAGATTTTGCCGGGTGACGAACGTCTGAATTACAAGCCGTGCGTGGACATCACTTTCGGTTCTGCAGCCAAGTCCTACGGCGACAAAGTTCTGGCAGTGGTGCTGACCGGCATGGGCGCCGACGGCCGCGAAGGCGCGCGTCTGCTCAAGCAGGGCGGCAGTTCGGTGTGGGCGCAGGACGAAGCAAGCTGCGTGATCTACGGCATGCCGATGGCCATCGTCAAAGCCGATCTGGCTGACGCCGTGTATGGTCTGGACGACATCGGCAAGCACATCGTCGAGGCGTGTATCTGATGGATGTTCTCAGCCTTATCGGCCTCATCATGGCGTTCGTCGCCATCATCGGCGGCAACTACCTTGAAGGCGGCCACCTCGGCGCGCTGGCCAACGGCCCGGCAGCGCTGATCGTGCTGGGCGGCACGGTCGGTGCTGCGCTGCTGCAATCGCCGATGAGCGCGTTCAAGCGCGCTATGCAGATTCTCGGCTGGATCTTCTTTCCACCGCGTGTCGACCTGGCCGGCGGCATCGACCGCGTGGTCAATTGGAGCCTTACGGCGCGCAAGGAAGGCTTGCTCGGCCTCGAAGGCGTGGCCGACGCCGAACCTGACAGCTACTCGCGCAAAGGTCTGCAACTGCTGGTCGACGGCGCCGAGCCGGAGGCGATTCGCAGCATTCTCGAAGTGGATTTCTACACTCAGGAATCCCGCGATATCGAAGCGGCCAAGGTGTTCGAAAGCATGGGCGGCTACGCGCCGACCATCGGCATCATCGGTGCGGTGATGGGCCTGATTCACGTGATGGGCAACCTCGCCGATCCGTCGCAACTGGGTAACGGCATTGCCGTGGCGTTCGTCGCGACCATCTATGGCGTGGCCAGTGCCAACCTGATCCTCTTGCCGGTCGCGGCCAAGCTCAAGTCCATCGCGTTGCGGCAGTCGCGTTATCGCGAAATGTTGCTGGAAGGAATTCTGTCGATCGCCGAAGGTGAAAACCCTCGTTCCATTGAGTTGAAGCTGCAAGGCTTCATGGATTAAGGGAATAACCTCATGGCTCGTCGTCGCCACCAGGAAGAACACGTCAATCACGAGCGCTGGCTCGTGTCCTACGCGGATTTCATCACTTTGCTGTTCGCGTTTTTCGTGGTGATGTACTCGATCTCGTCGATCAACGAAGGCAAGTACAAAGTCATTTCCGAAGCGCTGATCGGCGTGTTTACCGACTCCGATCGCTCGCTCAAACCGATTCCGATCGGCGACGAACGACCGAAAACCGTGACCCCGGCCAAGCCGCTGGTCAAGGATGCCGAGCAGGTCGACGCCGGTATTTCCGGGGCCAGCGACCCGCTGAAAAGCATCGCCGATGACATCAGCGCCGCCTTCGGTGATTTGATCAGCTCCAACCAGATGACCGTGCGCGGCAACGAGTTGTGGGTCGAGATCGAGCTCAATTCCAGCCTGTTGTTTGGCAGCGGCGACGCCATGCCGAGCGACATCGCGTTCAACATCATCGACAAGGTCGCGGCCATCCTCAAACCGTTCGACAACCCGATCCACGTCGAAGGCTTCACCGACGATCAACCGATCCGCACCGCGCAGTACCCGACCAACTGGGAACTGTCTTCGGCGCGTTCGGCGAGCATCGTGCGGATGCTCGCCATGCAGGGCGTGAACCCTGGGCGACTGGCGTCGGTGGGCTACGGCGAATTCCAGCCAGTGGCCAACAACGCCACGGTCGAAGGCCGGGCGAAGAACCGTCGTGTGGTGCTGGTGGTGTCGCGCAATCTCGATGTGCGCCGCAGCCTGACGGGCACCGGAACCGCCAATGCGCAACCGGACGCGGCGTTGAAGCGCGCTGGCACACAAACTGCACCGACCCCGGTCAAGACGCCGGGACGCGAGAGTGCCGTCAATTCTCCGTCGCCCGCATTAACACGCTGAAGCATGTCTCGGTCAATCAACCTGGCCGGGAGGAACGAACTGAATGAGAGTCTGGGCAGTCGCCAATCAAAAGGGTGGTGTCGGTAAAACCACATCCTCCATCGCTTTAGCCGGATTGCTGGCCGAGGCGGGCAAGCGCGTGGTTGTGGTCGATCTCGACCCGCACGGCTCGATGACCAGCTATTTCGGCTACGACCCCGACAGCCTGGAACACAGCAACTACGACCTGTTTCTGCACAAGGGCAGCGTGCCGCACGGCCTGCCGGGGCAGTTGCTGTTGTCGACCAGCGACGAACGCATTTCCCTGCTGCCATCGAGCACCGCACTGGCCACCCTTGAGCGCCAGTCGCCGGGGCAGAGTGGCTTGGGTCTGGTGATCGCCAAGAGTCTGGCGCAACTGTGGCAGGACTTCGATTACGCGATCATCGACAGCCCGCCGTTGCTCGGTGTGCTGATGGTCAACGCCCTTGCGGCGAGCCAGCAATTGGTGATCCCGGTGCAGACCGAGCACCTCGCCGTGAAAGGTCTGGAGCGCATGGTCAACACCCTGGCGATGATCAATCGCTCGCGCAAACAGCCGTTGCCGTTCAGCATCGTGCCGACCCTGTTTGACCGCCGCACGCAGGCGTCGATGGGCACCTTGCGCGTGCTGCGTGACAAATTCCCCGACGACATCTGGCACGGCTACATCCCGGTCGATACTCGTCTGCGCGACGCCAGCCGGGCGGGCGTCACGCCTTCGCAATTCGACGGCAAGAGTCGTGGCGTGCTGGCCTACCGCGCGCTGCTCAAGCGGCTGCTCGCGCAGCAACTTGTTCCGCAGGTGGCCTGAGATGATTTCGATCTGTTTGCCCGAACCCTGTGGGAGCGAGCCTGCTCGCGAAGCAGACAACGCGGTTTCCCTGTCAGGCGCTGATCACCGATGAACCGCCCAGTGAAACTCACGTCACGTCCGCAACAGGCCTTGCAGTCCTATCTGGAAGACCTGCTGCTCGACTTGCCCGAGGACTTGCCTGCGCCGGTCGAAGCGCTGCCGCCAGTCGTCGAACCGGCGCAGCCTGATGTGGTGGAAAGCACCGAGGCCATGGACGAGTTCCAGGCCGCGGTGCTGGAAGAGCAGGCCCGTGACGCGCAGAAATCTGCCGGCCCGGTCGCCGCGCCCGCTGCTGCCCCGGTGGCCAAAGCACCGGTGGCGCTGATCGATGAACCGCGTGCGCCACTGTCGACACTGGCGCCGCTGCTGCAAACACAATTATTGACCGTGCCGGAACCCGAACCGGAGCCAGAACCCGCGCCGCAGATTGCTGAGCCGCAGGTGCTGGTCCCTCCGCTGGTCGAAGTGCACCTGCCGCCGAACAACCCGCCGCCACCGGTCGAGCCCGATGGCCGTCCGGCCTGGGCTGCCGAAGCCTTCGAATGCTTGTTGTTCGATGTTGCCGGGCTGACCCTGGCGGTGCCGCTGGTGTGCCTTGGCTCGATCTATTCGCTGGCCGGCCACGAGCTGACGCCGCTGTTTGGCCAGCCGGAGTGGTTCCTCGGCATTCTGCCGAGCCAGGCCGGCAATCTGAAAGTCTTGGACACCGCGCGTTGGGTCATGCCGGATCGTTACCGCGATGACTTCCGGCAGGGCCTGCAATACGTGATTTCGGTACAAGGTTACGAGTGGGGGCTGGCGGTGCATCAGGTCAGCCGCTCGTTGCGCCTGGACCCGAATGAAATCAAATGGAGAAGTCACCGGGGTCAGCGGCCATGGCTCGCCGGCACCGTGATCGAGCACATGTGTGCATTGCTTGACGTATCCGCACTGGCCGAGTTGATCGCCAGCGGCGGGGCAAAGCACTTGAGTGGCAACAAGCCGCTACATAAACCGACATAGCAGCCGACATAACAATCAGGCGATGGCATTTTCCAGTGCCACCACACAGAACACACACCGCCCGGGGCGGTTTTTTCGAGGGGTCAGGGTATGAGTAGTCAGGCGTCGAATGCAAAAGGTTCTGAAGATCCGATCCTGCAATGGGTGACCTTCAAACTGGATAACGAAACCTATGGCATCAACGTGATGCGCGTGCAGGAAGTGCTGCGCTACACCGAGATCGCGCCGGTACCGGGTGCACCGAGCTACGTGCTGGGCATCATCAACCTGCGCGGCAACGTGGTCACCGTGATCGACACCCGTCAGCGCTTCGGCCTGCACAGCGGCGAGATCAGCGACAACACCCGTATCGTCATCATCGAAGCCGACAAGCAAGTCGTCGGCATCATGGTCGACAGCGTCGCCGAAGTGGTTTACCTGCGTCAGTCGGAAATCGAAACCGCACCCAACGTCGGTAACGAAGAGTCGGCCAAGTTCATCCAAGGCGTATGCAACAAGAACAACGAGTTGCTGATCCTGGTCGAGCTGGACAAGATGATGAGCGAAGAAGAGTGGTCGGAACTGGAGAGCATCTGATTTGATTCTCGAGGTTGCGGTAATTGTTCTGTTCCTGTTCTGGGCCGGCACGCTGGCGATGTTCGTCTCGTACATCAAGGCGCAGCGAGTGATCGCTGCGCAGCAGGCCCAGGGTGATGCGCTGCGTGATCAGCGCATCAAGGACCTGGCCAAACGCGTCGACGACTACCAGAACGGCAACGTGCGCATGGGCGAGGCCCTGCACGAGTTGCGCGCGGTGGTAAGCCCGTTGCCGGACAAGATCGTTGCACTGGAACAACGCGACCCGTCGAGCCTGTCATTCGCCCAGGCGGCGAAACTGGTGGGCATGGGCGCGAGTGTCGATGAACTGACTCAGTCGTGCGGGTTGACCCAGGCTGAGGCGGAGTTGATGCGCAAGTTGCACAAGGGCAGCTAGAAGCTTCAGGCTTCAAGCGGCAAGCAAGATCAAAAGCGTTATTCGCGAGCAGGCTCGCTCCCACATTTGATCACGGTCGAATGTGGGAGCGAGCCTGCTCGCGAAGGCGTCTTTGAAACCTCAATAATCATCCCCGCGTGCGGTGATGTCCTTCTCGACCATCGGCGCGTTCGGGTCCTGTCCCTCGGGGAATTTGCCCTTCAGGTTCCAGGCAAACGCGATGATCTCGGCGATGGTGCGATAGAGCTCTTCGGGGATGCTGTCGCCCAGTTCCATCCGCGCCAGCAGGCGCACCAGTTCAGGGTTCTCGTAGATCGGCACTTCGTAATCGCGGGCGATTCGCAGGATCTCTTCGGCCAGTTCCTCGTCGCCCTTGGCAGTGAGGGTCGGGGCGTGGTTGCCGTCGTATTTGAGGGCGATGGCCTGGCGTGGGGCAGTGGAATCGTTCATGCGGTTTCGTCGACCCAGCGGTGTTCGAGGCGGGTTTGGTTGCCTTGCGGCGGCGTGCCGTGGTGGCAGTCGAGGTCGCCGACGTTGAGCCCGGAATCGAGCAGGCGCTGGCGCAAGGCAAACAGATTGTTTTCGATCAGGTCAGCGGTGTACGGACGCTCAGCCCACAACTGACTGGACAGGCTGCCGGCGATCAGTTGCGCCTGAATCTGCATCGGCCCGAGCGGTTCCAGATCGAAGGCCAGATCGACGCGCCACAGTTGCTGTTTGGCTTCGCGCTCATCGCGGCGTTCGTGCGGCTGCGGTTCGCGCTCCGGCGCTTCTTCACGCTGGAACTTGACCTGCAACGGCACGATGTCCTGCAAATTGCGCATGGGGATTTCCAGCTGCCAGGTGCTGAGCAGGCGGCCATCGTCGGTGACGCCGGTCTGTTCCAGGCTCGACAACTGATGGCTTTGCAGGCGCGACACCGCTGCGGCGGCGAGGCGCAGCAGTTGTTCGAGATCACCTTCGCCTTCCAGTTTTGCCAACAGTCGTTCGGGCAACGGGAAGCTGCTCGGCACCGGTTTGGCGCTGACCTGGCCGAGGGTGCCGAGGGCGTTCCGGACGAAACTCGGCAGCGCCTGCGCCAAGGTGTTGGCAGCGATGATCGCATTGAAATTGGTGTTGCTCGGCAGGCCCGGGGTCAGTTGCGCGATCAGTTTGAGCAGGTCGGCCTTCATGTCCGGGGCGAGCGTAGGATTTTGTCCGCCGAGCAATTTCGCTTCAAGGAACGCGCCGCTATTGGCCAAGGCCAGCGCCACGCCTTTGGCGGTGCTCATTTGCTGCACGTCCGGCAGGCTGGCGAGCAGCTTGTCGACCACCGCGCGCAGATCGGCCGAGGTCTGGTCAGTCGCCGGTGGCAGATTTTGCAACATCTTCAGCAGGCCATCGAGCGAGCCCTGGCGACTTTGCTGACCGAGCAATTGCTGACTCACCGCCAGTTGTTCCTGACGGCTGCTCAGTGGCACGAATTTGAGGGTCTGCGCATCCTGCACCTGCGCCGACAACAAGGTGCCGATGCGCAGCGGCTGCGGGCTGTCGACGGTCAAGGTGCTGCCGCTCAATGCGGTATTAAGCAGAGTGACCATCGAGCGAAATACCGCCGCTTGCCCCGGCGTCTGCGGCAGGGCTTGCGAGGTCACGACTTTGCCTTGCAGCAAGGTGCCGGCGGGCAATTGCGCGGTATCGATGCGGGTCAGGGTGGCGACGCTGCTGGCGATCGCTTGCTGTACGGTGATCGCCAGATTGCCGGCCGACGGCTGAGTGATCGCCAGATTGGTGCCCTGTGGCAACGGCAGGTTGCTGCTGGCCTGCACGGTGGTCTGACGGCCGCTGTCGAGGGTCACTTTGAGCAGCAATTCAAAGGTCTGATCGGCCTGCTTGAGCGACAACACCTCAGCCTTGGCGCTTTGCCCCGCGCCTATCAGGCCCTCGACCGGCGTCAGCAGCTTGAGCAGTTCACCCATCTGCGGGCGAGCGCTCGCCGGCACGGTGGGCGGCAGCGGGAGGATGTTCATTTCGCCTGTCATACGCGGACACAACCTGAGGAAATTGCGCTCTTGAGAGTAAGGCACGGCATGTATAATGCCGCGCGTTGTGCGCTTCGTTCAAAAAACCTGGCAATTGTTTGATCCAGCTCGCCAGATCGAGCGATCAAAGCATCTATGCTGCATCTCTTTAACGGCCGCTCCAGAGCCGACTTGAACCGTATAAGGCCCGTGATCCCTTGACCAGTCCTGTCCTGCAAACCGTTGCCCTGGCGTGTGAACGCGATCTGCGGCTGCTCTTCGAAAACCTCGAATTGCGCCTGGCCAGTGGTGACATGGTGCAGATCAGCGGCCCCAACGGCAGCGGCAAGACCAGTCTTTTACGTCTGCTCGCCGGTTTGATGCAACCCACCGATGGCCAGGTGCTGCTCAACGGTCAGCCGCTGACCGAGCAACGCAGCGAACTGGCGCGAAACCTGTTGTGGATCGGCCACGCCGCCGGGATCAAGGATCTGCTCACTCCCGAAGAAAACCTCTCGTGGCTCTGCGCCCTGCATCATCCCGCCGAACGCGAGGCGATCTGGCAGGCTCTGGCAGCAGTAGGATTGCGCGGTTTCGAAGACGTTCCCTGCCACAGCCTTTCCGCCGGCCAGCAGCGTCGTGTAGCGCTGGCGCGCTTGTATCTGGACAGCCCGCCGTTGTGGATTCTCGACGAACCGTTCACCGCGCTGGACAAGCAGGGCGTCGCTCAGTTGGAAGAGCATCTGGCCGGGCATTGCGAACGCGGCGGCCTGGTGGTGCTGACCACGCACCATACGCTGAGCCGCATGCCGCCCGGTTACCGCGACATCGATCTGGGGAAATGGGCGGTATGAGTGTCTTCGGCCTGCTGCTTGCCCGCGAATCGCGACTGCTGTTCCGCCGCCCGGCGGAGCTGGCCAATCCGCTGATTTTCTTTGCCATCGTCATTGCCCTTTTCCCGCTGGCCGTCGGCCCGGAAACTCAAGTCTTGCAAAACCTGTCCCCGGGGTTAGTCTGGGTGGCGGCGTTGTTGTCGGTCCTGCTGTCGCTGGACGGATTGTTTCGCAGTGACTTCGAAGACGGCTCGCTGGAACAGTGGGTCCTTTCGTCGCACCCGCTGCCGCTTCTGGTCCTGGCCAAGGTGCTGGCACACTGGCTGTTTTCCGGTCTGGCACTGGTGCTGCTGTCGCCGTTGCTGGCGCTGATGCTCGGTTTGCCGGCCGCGTGCCTGCCGGTGCTGCTGCTGTCGTTGTTGCTCGGTACGCCGGTGTTGAGCCTGCTCGGTGCAGTCGGCGCGGCGCTGACGGTCGGGCTGAAGCGCGGCGGTCTGTTGCTGGCGCTGCTGATTCTGCCGTTGTACATCCCGGTGTTGATCCTTGGCAGCGGCGCGTTGCAAGCGGCGCTGCAGGGCATGCCGGCGACCGGATACCTGTTGTGGATGGCCAGCCTCACAGCGCTGGCGATCACCCTGACACCCTTTGCAATAGCCGCTGGCCTGAAGATCAGCGTCGGCGAATAATAATGAGGCCTGGTCAAAAATTGACCACTTCTTCCAGAAGAAAGGCATGACCCTCTGCCAGCTCGCGATGATGAGCGGCAACCGTGATGGAAACAGTATGAACTGGACCTGGTTTCACAAGCTCGGCTCGCCCAAGTGGTTCTACGGCATCAGCGGCAAGTTCCTGCCGTGGTTGAGCATTGCAGCGTTGCTGCTGATCGGCGTTGGCGTGGTCTGGGGCCTGGCCTTCGCGCCGCCGGATTACCAGCAAGGCAACAGCTTCCGCATCATCTATATCCACGTACCTGCAGCGATGCTCGCCCAGTCGATCTACGTGATGCTCGCGGTGTGCGGTGTGGTCGGGCTGGTGTGGAAGATGAAACTGGCCGATGTCGCCCTGCAATGCGCCGCACCGATCGGTGCGTGGATGACCGCCGTGGCGCTGGTTACCGGGGCCATCTGGGGCAAACCGACCTGGGGCTCGTGGTGGGTGTGGGATGCGCGCCTGACCTCAATGTTGATTCTGCTGTTTCTGTATTTCGGCGTGATCGCGCTGGGCAATGCCATCAGCAACCGCGACAGCGCCGCCAAGGCCTGCGCGGTGCTGGCGATAGTTGGCGTGATCAACATTCCGATCATCAAATACTCGGTGGAGTGGTGGAACACCCTGCACCAGGGCGCGACGTTCACCCTCACGGAAAAACCGGCGATGCCCGCGGAAATGTGGCTGCCGCTGCTGCTGACGGTGCTGGGTTTCTACTGCTTCTTCGGCGCCGTGCTGTTGCTGCGCATGCGTCTTGAAGTGCTCAAGCGCGAAGCCCGCGCCAGTTGGGTGAAGACTGAAGTGCAGCAGAGTCTGGAGGCGGTGCGATGAGTTTTGCTTCATTCGGCGATTTTCTCGCCATGGGCCATCACGGCCTGTATGTCTGGTCGGCCTACGGCATCTGTCTGGCGGTGCTGGCCCTCAACGTGGTGGCGCCGATTGCGGCGCGCAAGCGTTATCTGCAACAAGAGGCGCGTCGTCTGCGTCGGGAGAACGGCAAGTGAATGCGCTGCGCAAAAAACGTCTGATCATCATTCTGGCGATTCTGGTCGGAGTGGGCGCTGCTGTCGGCCTGGCCCTGAGCGCGTTGCAGGAAAACATCAATCTGTTTTACACACCGACGCAGATCGCCAACGGCGAAGCGCCGCAGGACACGCGCATCCGCGCCGGCGGCATGGTCGAGGCCGGTTCGCTGCAACGCTCCAAGGATTCGCTGGACGTCAAATTCGTCGTCACCGATTTCAACAAATCCGTGACCATCGCCTATCGCGGCATCCTCCCGGATCTGTTCCGCGAAGGGCAGGGCATTGTCGCCCTCGGCAAGCTCAACGCTGATGGCGTGGTGGTCGCCGATGAAGTGCTGGCCAAGCATGACGAGAAATACATGCCGCCGGAAGTGACCAAAGCGCTGAAGGACAGCGGTCAATCCGCACCGACGCCTGTGAAGGAGGGTTGATCAATGGCCGCCGCACTGTTTATTCCTGAGCTGGGCCATCTGGCGATGATCCTCGCGCTGTGTTTTGCACTGGTCCAAGCGCTGGTGCCGATGCTCGGCGCGTGGCGCGGTGACCGCTTGTGGATGAGCCTGGCGCAACCGGCGGCGTGGGGCCAGTTTGCCTTTCTGCTGTTTGCCTTTGGCTGCTTGATCTACGCGTTCATGACCGACGATTTTTCGGTCGGCTACGTGGCGATGAATTCCAACAGCGCGCTGCCCTGGTACTACAAATTCAGCGCGGTGTGGGGCGCCCACGAAGGTTCCCTGCTGCTGTGGGCGTTGATCCTCGGCGGCTGGACCTTCGCCGTGTCGGTGTTCTCCCGGCAGTTGCCGCAAGTCATGCTCGCCCGCGTCCTGGCGGTGATGGGCATGATCAGCACCGGTTTCCTGCTGTTCCTGATTCTTACCTCGAACCCGTTTTCGCGGATCCTGCCACAGATTCCGGCGGACGGTCGCGACCTTAACCCGTTGCTGCAAGACATTGGCCTGATCGTGCATCCGCCGATGCTGTACATGGGCTACGTCGGTTTCTCTGTGGCCTTCGCATTTGCCATCGCCGCGCTGCTCGGCGGCCGTCTCGATGCGGCATGGGCGCGCTGGTCGCGGCCATGGACCATCGTCGCCTGGGCCTTCCTCGGTATCGGCATCACCCTCGGTTCGTGGTGGGCGTATTACGAACTCGGCTGGGGCGGCTGGTGGTTCTGGGACCCGGTGGAAAACGCCTCGTTCATGCCATGGCTGGTCGGCACCGCGTTGATTCACTCGCTGGCGGTCACCGAGAAACGCGGCGTGTTCAAGAGCTGGACGGTGTTGCTGGCGATTGCCGCTTTTTCGTTGAGCCTGCTCGGCACCTTCCTCGTACGCTCGGGCGTGCTGACTTCGGTGCATGCCTTCGCTTCGGATCCCGAGCGCGGTGTGTTCATCCTGATTTTCCTGCTGTTCGTGGTCGGCGGTTCGTTGACGCTGTTTGCGCTGCGTGCGCCGGTGGTGAAAAGTCAGGTTGGCTTCAACCTGTGGTCGCGGGAAACCTTGCTGCTGGGCAACAACCTGGTGCTGGTCGTGGCCGCGTCGATGATCCTGCTTGGCACGTTGTATCCGCTGATTCTTGATGCCATCAGCGGCGCCAAGCTGTCGGTCGGCCCGCCGTACTTCAATGCGCTGTTCATCCCGTTGATGGCGTTGCTGATGCTGGTGATGGCGATCGGTGTGATCGTGCGCTGGAAGGACACGCCAGTGAAATGGCTGGCGAGCATGCTCACTCCGGTGCTGCTCGGCAGCGTCGCATTGGCCGTGGTGGCCGGCGTGGCGTACGGCGATTTCAACTGGGCAGTGATCGCGACGTTCCTGCTGGCGGCGTGGGTGTTGCTCGCCGGCGTGCGCGATCTGTTCGACAAGACCCGGCACAAAGGCCTGATCAAAGGTTTGCCGACGCTGACCCGCAGTTATTGGGGCATGCAGATCGCCCACCTCGGCATCGCCGTGTGCGCGCTGGGCGTGGTGTTGTCGAGCCAGAACAGTGCCGAGCGCGACCTGCGTCTGGCGCCGGGCGAGTCGATGGACCTGGCCGGCTATCAATTCGTCTTCGAAGGCGCCAAGCATTTCGAAGGGCCGAATTTCACCTCGGACAAAGGCACCATCCGCGTCATTCGTGACGGCCAGGAAATCAGCGTGCTGCACCCGGAAAAACGTCTGTACACCGTGCAGAACTCGGTGATGACCGAAGCCGGCATCGATGCCGGTTTCACCCGCGATCTTTACGTCGCCCTCGGCGAGCCGCTGGATAACGGCGCCTGGGCCGTGCGCGTACACGTCAAACCGTTCGTGCGCTGGATCTGGTTCGGCGGCTTGCTCACCGGATTGGGTGGTTTGCTGGCGGCGCTGGATCGGCGTTATCGGGTCAAGGTGAAAAGCAAAGTGCGCGAAGCGCTGGGCATGACGGGAGCGGCGGCATGAGGCGTTGGTTGATGTTGTTACCGCTGGCGATTTTTCTGCTGGTGGCAGTGTTTCTTTATCGTGGGCTGTATCTGGACCCGGCGGAGCTGCCGTCGGCGATGATCGACAAGCCGTTCCCCGAGTTTTCCCTGCCGAGTGTGCAGGGTGACAAGACGCTGACCAAGGCCGACATTCTCGGCAAACCGGCGCTGGTCAATGTCTGGGGCACCTGGTGCATTTCCTGCCGGGTCGAGCACCCGGTGCTGAACAAACTCGCCGAGCGCGGCGTGGTGATCTACGGCATCAACTACAAGGACACCAATGCCGACGCCTTGAAGTGGCTGGCCGAGTTCCAGAATCCGTATGCGCTGGATATTCGTGACGACGAGGGTTCGCTGGGCTTGAATCTTGGTGTCTACGGCGCGCCGGAAACCTTCTTCATCGACGCCAAAGGCATCATCCGCGACAAGTTCGTCGGGGTGATCGACGAGCAGGTCTGGCGCGAAAAACTCGCGGCCAAGTATCAGGCGCTGGTCGATGAGGCCAAGCCATGAAGCGTTTTCTCGCAGCCGTGGTGTTGGGCTTGAGCCTGGCCGGTGTCGCCCACGCGGCCATCGACACCTACGAATTTGCCAAAGAGGGCGACCGCGAGCGTTTCCGCGAACTGACCAAGGAACTGCGCTGCCCCAAATGCCAGAACCAGGACATTGCCGACTCCAACGCACCCATCGCCGCCGACCTGCGCAAGGAGATTTTCCGCATGCTCGGCGAGGGCAAGGACAATCAGCAGATCATCGACTTCATGGTCGATCGCTACGGTGATTTCGTCCGCTACAAACCGGCGCTCAATGCCAAGACCGCGCTGCTGTGGTTCGGCCCGGCCGGGCTGCTGCTCGGTGGTTTCGTGGTGATCGCGCTGATCGTGCGCAGGCGTCGCGGGCAGCGTGCCGAAACGCCGTCATCGCTGTCTGCAGAAGAACGTCAGCGTCTCGACCAACTGTTGGATAAAAACCAAGAATGATTGATTTCTGGCTCGCCGCAGGGCTGTTGCTTCTGGTCGCCCTGAGTTTTCTGCTGATCCCGGTGCTGCGCGAACGCCGCGCCCAGCGGGAAGAAGATCGCACCGCGTTGAACGTCGCGCTGTACCAGGAACGGGTGGCCGAGCTGCAAGCGCAGCAGGCCGAGGGCGTGCTCGACGCCGCGCAACTGGACAGCGGCCGCGCGGAAGCTGCGCGTGAACTGCTCGCCGACACCGAAGGCGCCGCCGCGCCGCGTGTCTCCCGTCTGGGTAAACCGTTGCCGCTGCTGGCCGCCGTGCTGGTACCGGTGCTGGGCCTCGGTCTGTACCTGCATTTCGGCGCCGCCGACAAGGTCGAACTGACCCGCGAATTCGCTCAGGCACCGCAGTCGATGGAAGAGATGACCCAGCGTCTGGAACGTGCGGTCGCCGCACAACCGGATTCCGCTGAAGGTCTGTATTTCCTCGGCCGTACCTACATGGCTCAGGACCGCCCGGCAGACGCGGCGAAGATGTTCGAACGCGCCGCCAACCTCGCTGGTCGCCAGCCGGAGCTGCTCGGCCAATGGGCGCAGGCGCAGTATTTTGCTGACGGTAAAAAGTGGTCGGAGCAGATTCAGAAACTGACCGACGAAGCGCTGAAGGCTGATCCGAAAGAAGTCACCAGCCTCGGCCTGCTCGGCATCGCCGCGTTCGAAGGTGAGCGTTATCAGGAGGCCATCGACTACTGGAATCGCCTGCTCGCGCAACTGCCGCCGGATGACAACTCTCGCGCTGCGCTGCAAGGCGGCATCGAACGTGCCGCCGAACGCCTGAAAGCCAGCGGCGGCAAGGTTGCCCAGGCGCCGGCGCCGAAAGCTGCGTTACTGAAAGTCAGCGTGGATCTGGCCAGCGAACTCAAAGGCAAGGTGCAACCGGGCGACAGCGTGTTCATCTTCGCCCGCGCCACATCAGGCCCACCGGCGCCGCTGGCGGCCAAACGCCTGACCGTGGCTGACCTGCCAGTGACCGTCGAACTGGGCGATGCCGACGCGATGATGCCGCAGTTGAAACTGTCCAACTTCCCTGAAGTCCAACTGGTTGCGCGCATCTCACGGGCCGGTCAACCGACCTCCGGTGAGTGGATCGGTCGTAGCGGCCCACTGGCCAGCAGCACCACCGCGCCACAAAAACTGACTATCGACAGCCCGGACAAATAACCGGATCCAACAGGAAAGCACCGCCATGCACACCATCGCCCGCATCACAGTCCTCACACTGGCCCTGGGCTTGAGTGCATGTGCGGTACAACGCCCGGAACCGACCACCAGCCTGCCGCCGATCCCGCCGTCTCAGCCAAGCCCAACCCCGTCGACCTCGCCGACCCCCGGCAAAAGCATCCCGGCCAAACCCGCCAAGCCCGTGCCCCGCACCTCGGCCAGCTTCGCCCCACCACCGGGCGGCAACAGCCACTGGGATCAGAAACTCGGCGTCTACGTCCTCGACGATCAGACCAACACCTTCTACCGCCAGCGCACCTACTACCGCTGGAACAACGGCTGGAGCCGCTCGGTCAGCCCCAACGGCCCGTGGGAAGACACCAACATCCACGGCGTCCCGCCGGGGTTGGGGAAGAAGTTCGGGCAGTAAGAGAAACGGCGATCCTGGGATCGCCGTTTTTTTTACCGTTTGAATCACACCTTGTAAAACTACCAACCATCACCCCGTCCCATTCTGTGCTTGAGTAAAGATAACTCTAGAGTTACTTTTGATGGGCCAGGCCAAGGAGGCGGTTGGTGCAGAGCAGGCTATTGATGAAGGAGCTGGAGGAGGCGGACTGGACGCTGGATCGGGTTGCGGGCAGTCATCACATCTTCACTCATCGTTACAACCCGAACACGATTGCCGTCCCGCATCCGAAAAAGGATTTACCGCTGGGGACAGTCAAAAGCATTCGGCGGCGCGCGGGGTTATTCAGCCCGCCAACCCGTCATGAAGGAGATCCGTAATGCAATATCCCATCTGCATCGAGTGGGGTGACGAGAACACTGCCATCGGCATTCAGATCCCCGATATTCCCGGCGCAGTCACGGCCGGGGACAGCTTTGAGGAGGCCTACAACGCGGCCGTGGAAGTGGCTCACCTCATGCTGCAGGAGATCGCGGCGGCCGGTCAGGCGATTCCGATGCCGACCTCGGCAGCGGCGCATCGCAATCATCCGGATTTTGCCGAGATGGGCTGGGGCATGCTGGAGCTGGATATCTCGCCGTACCTGGGCAAGACCGAAAAGGTCAACGTTACGCTGCCCGGCTATGTCATTCAGCGTATTGATCGCTATGTACGCGAGCACAACGTCAAAAGCCGCTCCTCGTTTCTGGCGGATGCGGCGATGGAGAAACTGGTTCGGTATTGAGGGTTTGCGCAATTGTGGGAGCGAGCCTGCTCGCGAAGGCGTCAGGTCAGGCACTGATCTGTGGCTGACACACCGCCTTCGCGAGCAGGCTCGCTCCCACTATGACATCGCGTCAGGACGCGACTTTTCGCTGCGCCAGCGCAGCGTTTTGCGATGCACTCAAAAACCGCAGCAACGCCAACAGCGGAAAGACGCTGCCGACAATCACGATCCACAACCAGCCGCCATGCTCGTACACCGCGCTGGCCACCGACGAGCCGAAGGCGCCGCCGATGAAGATGCTGGTCATGTACAGCGCGTTCAAACGACCCCGACTTTTCGCGTCCAGCGAGTACACCGCGCGTTGGCCGAGGACCATGTTCATCTGTACGCAGAAGTCCAGCACCACGCCGGTAACGGCCAGGCCGATGACGCTGTAGGCCGGGTGGATGAGGGCGGGCAGGAAACTCAGGCTGGCGAAGAGCATGGCCAGCAGCGAGGCGATGCGTGTGTGGCCGGCATCAGCGAGGCGGCCGCTGATTGGCGCCGCGATGGCACCGATCGCGCCGACAAGGGCGAAGATCGCGATCTCGCTTTGCGACAGGCCATGGTTGCGTGCCAGCTCCAGCGGCACGGCGGTCCAGAACAGGCTGAACGTGGCAAACATGCAACCCTGGTAAAACGCCCGCTGACGCAGCACCGGTTGCTGGCGCAGCAGTGTCCACAGCGAACCGATCAACTGGCCATAAGTAGCGCTGTGATCCGGCTGGCGCTTGGGCACGGTCAGCGCCAGCACCACGCTGATAGTCGCCATCAACGCAGCGGCGATCATGAACATGGCGCGCCAGCCGAGGTGATCGGCGACCACACTCGACACCGGTCGCGCCAACAGAATGCCCAGCAGCAAACCGCCCATGATCCCGCCGACCACGCGGCCACGAGATTCTTCTGGCGCCAGATGCGCCGCCAGCGGAATCAGGATCTGCACCGACACCGAGCTGAAACCGACCAGCAGCGAGATCAGCAGGAACACGTTCGGCTGCTCGGTAAACGCTGCGCCCAGCAGACTGGCAATCGCCACGACCGTGGTGATGATCATCAGCCGCCGGTTCTCCAGCAGATCCCCCAATGGCACCAGAAAGAACAGGCCCAACGCATAGCCGATCTGCGTCAGCGAGACGATGAAACTGGCCATGGTGTCGGAGAGGCCGATGTCCGGCGCGATCAGGCCGATGATCGGCTGTGCGTAGTAGATGTTGGCAACGATGGCGCCGCAGCAGAACGCGAACAGCAGGACCATGCCTCGGGTCATTGCGTGAGGAGTGGTGGTCATAGGGAATCTCGGGTCGGGCACAGGAAAGGGCTGAGGCTAATGGACAACGTGGACTGGCAGAAGACGTTTTCGGATGATAACTGTTATTACGCCGTGTAATGACCGGTATTGCCACGCAACAAAAAGGCGACCTCGGTGGGTCGCCTTTTGATTTTTTCAGATCAAGCCTTACTGCCCGCTATAAATCTGATCAAACACGCCACCATCATTGAAGTGGGTTTTCTGCACCGTGCGCCAGTCTCCAAAGGTCTTCTCCACCGAAAGGAAATCGACTTTCGGGAAACGGTCGGTGTACTTCGCCAGCACCGCCGGGTCACGCGGGCGCAGGTAGTTGGCCGCCGCAATTTCCTGTCCTTCCGGCGACCACAGGTACTTCAGATACTCATCAGCCGCAGCGCGCGAGCCTTTCTTGTCGACGACTTTATCGACCACCGAAACCGGTGGCTCGGCTTCTGCGGAGACGCTTGGGTAGATCACTTCGAACTGATCGCGACCGAACTCGCGAGCGATCATTTCCGCTTCGTTTTCAAAGGTCACCAGCACGTCGCCGATCTGGTTGGTCATGAACGTGGTGGTGGCGGCGCGGCCACCGGTGTCGAGTACCGGCGCCTGCTTGAACAGCTTGCCGACGAAGTCCTTGGCCTTGTTCTCGTCGCCGCCGTTTTTCAGCACATAGCCCCAGGCTGACAGGTAGGTGTAGCGGCCATTACCGGAAGTTTTCGGGTTCGGCACGATCACCTGTACGCCGTCCTTGAGCAGATCCGGCCAGTCTTTCAAGGCCTTCGGGTTGCCCTTGCGGACGATGAACACCGTCGCCGAGGTAAACGGCGCGCTGTTGTTCGGCAGGCGCGTGACCCAATTGTCCGGGACCAGTTTGCCGTTGTCGGCGAGGGCGTTGATGTCGGTGGCCATGTTCATGGTAATGACGTCAGCCGGCAGGCCGTCGATCACCGAACGCGCCTGCTTGCTCGAGCCGCCGAAGGACATCTGCACGGTGATGTTTTCGTTGTGCTCGGCTTGCCAGTGCTTCTGGAACGCAGTGTTGTAGTCCTTGTAGAAATCGCGCATCACGTCGTAGGAAACGTTGAGCAGCGTCGGTGCTGCCTGGGCAATGTTGGCCAAGGCCAGGCCGGCGGCGAGAAGTGAGGCGCCAAAGAGTTTTTTCACTGCGCATTCCTTGTTCTGTGGGGTGTCGTGTCAAAAATGAGGCGATTTGCCAGCGACTATAGCGGGCCTCGCATAGTCGCTTAAAGATTAAAAAGCTCTGTGCTTATTCCACTTTCTTGAACAGCTGACTGCCGCAGCGCGAACAGAACGCTGCGCTCTGCTCGTGGGACTTTTTCTGGCAGCTCGGGCAGTCATGTTGCAGCTGTTCGCCGCGCATGGCGTTGGCCAGCTCAGCGGTGAAAATCCCTGTGGGCACGGCGATGATCGAATAACCGGTGATCATCACCAGCGAGGAAATCACCTGGCCCAGCGGCGTCTTCGGCACGATGTCGCCGAAGCCCACAGTGGTCAAGGTCACGATCGCCCAATAGATGCCCTTGGGAATACTGGTGAAACCATGTTCCGGGCCTTCGATCACGTACATCAGCGTGCCAAACACCGTTACCAGCGTGCATACGCTGACCAGAAACACGACGATTTTCTGCTTGCTGCCGCGCAGCGCCGACATCAGATAGTTGGCTTGCTTGAGATACGGGCTGAGCTTGAGCACGCGGAAAATCCGCAGCATCCGAATGATGCGGATGATCAGCAGATACTGCGCATCGCTGTAGTACAGCGCGAGGATGCCCGGCACGATCGCCAGCAGATCCACCAGGCCATAAAAGCTGAAGGCATAGCGCAGCGGCTTGGGTGAGCAGTACAGACGCAGGATGTACTCGCCGAGGAAAATCGCCGTGAAGCCCCACTCGATATAGGCCAGAACGTCGGCGTAATTACGATGAATGCTGTCGATACTGTCGAGCATCACGATCACCAGGCTGGCGAGGATGATCACCAGCAGGATGCCGTCGAAGCGACGCCCGGCCGGGGTGTCGCTCTGGAAGATCATGACGTAAAGCCGTTCGCGCCAATTGTTGCTGCTGTCCATGGATAACGCCTGAATCGAAGATCAGCGCAGCCTAGGGTGATTCTCCTCGTGAGCGCAAGACTCATGCGCGAGCGAAGCTTTGCCAAGCATTTGAATGCCAGCCCGGATCAACCAGCAGGCGAGGATGAACGGCGCGGTCAGAGTCGCCAATCCAAGGGCGGCAAACAGTGGCGTCACCAGCAACGCCAGGACAATGGCGAGCAGCGGCAGCCACGGATTTTGTCGCTGAGCGCTGAAGGCAAGGGCGGCGAGTACGGCGTTGTAGCCACCGAGTCCGAGCAGTGCGGCGGACGTTTCGTGGTGCAGCAGACTCGAGCCGAGGCCGATCGCCGACGCCAGCAGCGCCCAGCAGAACGCGCGGCGATCGGCGAGCAGCAAACCGCTGGCGATCAACGCCCCGGCCAATGGATGGTCGAGGAACATCACCTGGCCGAATCCGCGCAGTTCAGCGGCGAGCAGATTTGTCGTGCTCAGGTCGACCAATGCCATCGGCGCGGACGGCTCGGCGAACATCAGCAGCACCCAGCTGAGCGCCACGAACGGCGAGGTATACGCCGGTATGGCGCGACTGCGGTACACGTGTTTGAGCCATTGCTGAGTGAGCATCGCGCTCAAGCCGCCCGCTGCAAGAATCAACGGCGGCAGCAGTGGCGACCAAGGGAAATACAGGCTCAGCAGCAGGCCGAGCAGCACGCCGTTGTAGCTGAACAACCCGGCCTGGCGATCGGCCTTGGCGTAGTTGCGCCGCTGCGCGGTGAGCAGACCGGCAACGCCACCAAGCAGCGCCCCGGCGAACAGCACCGGCGCGGTCAGCAGAATCGCCAACAGACACAGCAGGCCGCACAGCGGATGACGCTGAAAGAAAATCTGACTGAAACCGTTGAGCAAAGCCTCGGCCCAGTCGGGGCAGTGGGTGTTGAAATGATTGGCAGGCATGGCAGTTCTGAAAGTCAGGGAAACCGGGTTACTGATCGTTCCCACGCTCCGCGTGGGAATGCAGCCCGGGACGCTCCGCGTCCCAAGAGCAGACGCAGAGCGTCCATTGAGGCGTTCCCACGCAGAGCGTGGGAACGATCATGGTGGGGCGTTAGATCAACGTCTCGATGCGCAGCGAATTGGTCGACCCCGGCTGCCCGAACGGCACGCCAGCGGTGATCAGCAACGTGTCGCCACGCTCGGCCATGCCTTGCGCCTGAGCAATCTCCAGTGCGGTCGAGCAGACTTCGTCGACCTGACGCAGGCGATCGTTGACCACCGAATGAATGCCCCACGCCACGCTCAAGCGCCGCGCGGTTTGCAGGTTCGGCGTCAGATTGAGGATCGGCGCTTTTGGCCGCTCGCGCGATGCGCGCAACGTCGAGGCGCCGGACTCGCTGTAATTGACCAGCACCGCCACCGGCAGCACGTTGCTGATCCGGCGGATCGCACAACTGATCGCATCGGAAACCGTCGCCTCGGCTTTCGGTCGGCTGACGTCGAGCTGGGTCTGATAATCCGGGCCGTTCTCAACCTGACGGATGATCTTGCTCATCATCTGCACGGCTTCCAGCGGGTATTCGCCGGACGCGGTTTCCGCCGAGAGCATCACCGCATCGGCGCCTTCGGCCACGGCGTTGGCGACGTCGGTGACTTCGGCGCGGGTCGGGGCAGGGGAGAAGCGCATCGACTCGAGCATTTGCGTCGCCACCACCACCGGCTTGCCCAGCGCACGGCAGGTGGTGATGATGTTTTTCTGAATCTGCGGCACGCTTTCCGCCGGCACTTCAACACCAAGGTCACCGCGAGCGACCATGATCGCGTCGCTCAACTCAGCAATCTCACGCAGTTGCTCGACCGCCGAAGGTTTCTCGATTTTCGCCATCAGAAACGCCTTGTCGCCGATCAATGCGCGGGCTTCGACAATGTCCTGCGGGCGCTGTACGAACGACAGCGCGACCCAGTCCACACCCAATTCCAGGCCGAAGCTCAGATCGCGGCGATCCTTGGCGGTCAGCGGGCTCAGGTCGAGCACCGCTTGCGGCACGTTCACACCTTTGCGATCAGACAGTTCGCCGCCGTTGAGCACGGTGGTGTCGATCGCATCGGCGTACTTGGTGACCACGCGCAGGCGCAGTTTGCCGTCGTCGAGCAGCAGATCCATGCCGGCTTCCAGCGCAGCAATGATCTCCGGATGCGGCAGGTTGACCCGGCGCTCATCGCCCGCTGTCGCATCGAGATCGAGGCGGAACGCCTGACCGCGATGCAACTGCACCTTGCCGTCAGCGAACTTGCCGACGCGCAGTTTCGGCCCCTGCAGATCCATCAGAATGCCCAGTGGGTAGTTGAGCTGACGCTCGACTTCGCGGATCCACTGATAGCGCTTGGCATGGTCGGCGTGATCGCCGTGGCTGAAGTTCAGGCGGAAGATGTTGACCCCGGCCTCGACCAGCTCGCGGATGTCGTCGATACCGTCGACGGCAGGGCCGAGGGTGGCGAGGATTTTGACCTTTTTATCAGGCGTCATGATTTGCAGTTCTCAAGGATCAGAATGGCGCGGAAGTCGTTGACGTTAGTGCGGGTCGGCTCGGTGACGATCAGCGCATCGAGCGCCTGGAAATAGCCGTAGCCGTTGTTGTTGTCCAGCTCGTCGCTGGCGCTCAGACCCAGTGCGGCGGCGCGGGCGTAGCTGTCCGGAGTCATGATTGCGCCGGCGTTGTCTTCCGAGCCGTCGATGCCATCGGTGTCGCCGGCCAGCGCGTAGACGCCGGGCTGGCCCTTGAGGCTGTCGGTCAGGCTGAGGAGGAATTCGGCGTTGCGTCCGCCACGGCCATTGCCGCGCACGGTTACCGTTGTTTCACCGCCGGAGAGAATCACGCAGGGCGCCGCCAGTGGCTGGCCGTGGTGGATGATCTGTCGGGCGATGCCGGCGTGGACTTTCGCCACTTCACGGGATTCGCCTTCCAGGTCGCCGAGAATCAAGGTGCTGAAACCGGCCTGACGGCATTTCACCGCCGCCGCGTCCAGCGATTGCTGTGGGCGGGCGATCAACTGGAAATGACTGCGCGTCAGGCTTGGGTCGCCGGGTTTGACCGTCTCTGATTCCGGACTTTGCAGCCAAGTACGCACGGAGGCGGGAATGTCGATGCCGTAGCGCTTGATGATCGCCAGCGCCTCGGCCGAAGTGCTCGGATCGGCCACGGTCGGGCCAGACGCCATGACGGTGGCGAGGTCGCCCGGCACATCGGAAATCGCGTAGGTGTAAACCGTCGCCGGCCAGCAGGCCTTGCCGAGGCGGCCGCCCTTGATCGCCGAGAGGTGCTTGCGCACGCAGTTCATCTCGCCGATGGTCGCGCCGGATTTGAGCAGGGCCTTGTTGATCGACTGCTTGTCGGCAAGGGTGATGCCTTCGGCTGGCAGGGCGAGCAGGGCAGAGCCGCCGCCGGAGAGCAGGAAGATCACGCGGTCGTCTTCAGTCAGGTTGCTGACCAGCTCCAGCACGCGTTTGGCCACGGCCAGACCGGCCGCATCCGGCACCGGGTGTGCGGCTTCGACCACTTCGATTTTTTCGCACGGAGCGCCGTGGCCGTAGCGGGTCACCACCAGGCCGGTGACTTCACCCTCCCAGCAACGCTCGACCACTTGCGCCATGGCAGCAGCGGCTTTGCCGGCACCGATGACGATCACCCGCCCCGTGCGGTCAGCAGGCAAATGGGCTTCGAGGACTTGGTTCGGATGGGCCGCGTCGATGGCTGTGGCAAACAGCTCGCGCAGCAGTTGTTGCGGATCGACCGACATGGCGGGCTCCCGGAATTCTTGTTATTCGAAAGGGCAACTCGGAACCCTTGTGGGAGCGAGCCTGCTCGCGAACGCGGTATGTCAGCCAACATGGATGTTGAATGTGAAGCCGCTTTCGCGAGCAGGCTCGCTCCCACAGGGTTTTGTGCAGGCTTTATTTTTTGTCGCGAATCGAGAAATTGGCCATGTGCTCAAGGCCCTTGATCAGCGCCGAGTGGTCCCAGTTGCTGCCACCGATGGCCGCGCAGGTGCTGAATACCTGCTGGGCATTGGCGGTGTTCGGCAGGTTGATGTTCAGTTCCTTGGCGCCTTGCAGGGCCAGGTTCAGGTCCTTCTGATGCAGGCTGATGCGGAAGCCCGGGTCGAAGGTGCCCTTGATCATGCGCTCGCCATGCACTTCGAGGATCTTCGAAGAAGCGAAACCGCCCATCAGCGCTTCACGCACCTTGGCCGGATCGGCACCGTTTTTCGAGGCGAACAGCAGGGCTTCGGCAACGGCCTGGATGTTCAGCGCGACGATGATCTGGTTCGCCACTTTGGCGGTCTGGCCGTCGCCATTGCCGCCGACCAGGGTGATGTTCTTGCCCATGGCCTGGAACAGCGGCAGGGCGCGCTCGAAGGCATCGGCGTCGCCACCGACCATGATGCTCAGGGTGGCGGCCTTGGCACCGACTTCACCGCCGGACACTGGCGCGTCAAGGTATTGCGCGCCTTTCTCGTTGATCTTGGCGGCGAAGGCTTTGGTGGCTGTCGGTGAAATCGAGCTCATGTCGATGACCACTTTGCCTTTACCGATACCGGCGGCAACACCGTCGGCGCGGAACAGCACGTCGTCGACTTGCGGGGTATCCGGAACCATGACGATGATAAATTCGGCTTCCTGCGCCACTTCACGCGGGTTGGCCAGGGCGACGGCGCCAGCGGCGACCAGATCGGCCGGGGCCGCGTCGTGGTGTTGCGACAGGAACAGGCTGTGACCGGCTTTCTGCAGGTTCGCCGCCATTGGGTGGCCCATGATGCCGGTGCCGATGAATCCGATTTTAGCCATGAGAAAATCCTCTTGTTTTTGTCGTGCTCAAGCAAATAGGGGAGCTACTTTTCATGTGGGAGCGAGCAGGCTCGCTCCCACAGGGGATTTGCTGTGTTTCTTAGATTGCGTTATGGGTTTTCAACCAACCCAGGCCCGCTTCGGTGGTGGTCAGCGGTTTGTACTCGCAACCGACCCAACCCTGATAGCCGATGCGATCAAGGTGTTCGAACAGGAAGCGGTAGTTGATCTCACCAGTGCCCGGCTCGTTACGCCCCGGGTTGTCCGCGAGCTGCACATGGTTGATCTCGCCCAGGTGCGATTGCAGGGTGCGGGCCAGATCGCCTTCCATGATTTGCATGTGGTAGATGTCGTATTGCAGGAACAGATTGGCGCTGCCGACCTGCTCGCGAATCGACAGGGCTTGCGCCGTGTTGTTCAGGTAGAAACCGGGAATGTCGCGGGTGTTGATCGCTTCCATCACCAGTTTGATGCCCACCGCTTGCAGCTTGTCGGCGGCATATTTAAGGTTGGCAACGAAGGTCTTCTCCACGGTGGCATCGTCAACGCCTTGCGGGCGAATACCGGCCAGGCAGTTGACCTGGGTGTTGCCCAGCACTTGTGCGTAAGCGATCGCCAGATCGACCCCGGCGCGGAACTCTTCGACTCGATCCGGCAGGCAGGCAATACCGCGCTCGCCCTTGGCCCAGTCACCGGCCGGCAGGTTGAACAGCACTTGGGTCAGCCCGTTGGCCTCGAGTTTTGCCTTGATTTCAGCCGAGCTGAAGTCGTACGGGAACAGGTATTCCACGCCACTGAAACCGGCCTTGGCGGCGGCGTCGAAACGGGCAAGGAAATCCTGTTCGGTGAACAGCATGGACAGGTTGGCTGCGAAACGCGGCATGGTGGTCTCCCGTAAATCTTGTGAGGTCCCCTGTGGGAGCGAGCTGTGGCGAGGGGATTTATCCCCGTTCGGCTGCGAAGCAGTCGTAAACCATTGTATGCGGTGTACCTGATACGCCGCGGTTTCAGGTTTTGAGGCCGCTTCGCGCCCTAACGGGGATAAATCCCCTCACCACACAGGCTCGCTCCCACAGGGAGAGCAGTCAGCAGTTAATCCAACATCGAAATCGCCGTCGGCGCGTCATTGCCGACCAGTGCCAGGTCTTCGAACTCGTTGACCGCGTTGATCTCGGTACCCATGGAGATGTTGGTCACACGCTCCAGAATGATCTCGACGATCACCGGCACCTTGAACTCTTCGATCATCTGTTCGGCCTTGCGCAGGGCAGGGGCGATTTCCGACGGTTCGAACACACGCAGCGCCTTGCAGCCAAGGCCCTCGGCGACTGCGATGTGGTCAACCCCGTAACCGTTGAGTTCCGGCGCATTCAGGTTATCGAAGGACAGCTGCACGCAGTAGTCCATTTCGAACCCGCGCTGGGCCTGACGGATCAGGCCCAGGTACGAGTTGTTCACCACTACGTGGATGTACGGCAGTTTGAACTGAGCGCCGACCGCCAGTTCTTCGATCATGAACTGGAAATCATAGTCCCCCGACAGGGCCACGACTTTGCGGTTCGGATCGGCCTTCACCACGCCCAGCGCCGCCGGAATGGTCCAGCCCAACGGGCCGGCCTGACCGCAGTTGATCCAGTGACGCGGCTTGTAGACGTGCAGGAACTGCGCGCCGGCAATCTGCGACAGACCAATGGTGCTGACGTAGCAGGTGTCCTTGCCGAACACCTGGTTCATTTCTTCGTAAACGCGCTGCGGCTTGACCGGCACGTTGTCGAAGTGGGTCTTGCGATGCAGGCTGGCCTTGCGCTGCTGGCAATCCTGCAGCCAGGCGCTGCGGTTCTTCAGCTTGCCGGCGGCTTGCCATTCACGGGCGACTTCGATGAACGCGGTCAGCGCTGCGGCGGCGTCGGAAACGATGCCCAGATCCGGCGTGAACACGCGGCCGATCTGCGTGCCTTCGATGTCGACGTGAATGAACTTGCGACCTTCGGTGTAGACGTCAACCGAACCGGTGTGGCGGTTGGCCCAACGGTTACCAATGCCCAGCACCACGTCGGATTTGAGCATCGTCGCGTTGCCGTAACGGTGCGAAGTCTGCAGACCGACCATGCCGACCATCAGCGGGTGGTCGTCAGGGATGGTGCCCCAGCCCATCAGGGTCGGGATGACCGGGATGCCGGTCAGCTCAGCGAATTCAACCAGCAGATCGCTGGCGTCGGCGTTGATGATGCCGCCACCTGCGACCAGCAATGGACGCTCGGCCTGATCCAGCAGTGCCAGAGCCTTCTCGACCTGTACGCGAGTTGCGGTCGGTTTGGCCAATGGCAGCGGTTGGTAAGCGTCGATGTCGAATTCGATCTCGGCCATCTGCACGTCGAACGGCAGATCGATCAGCACCGGGCCTGGACGGCCGGAGCGCATTTCATAAAAGGCTTTCTGGAACGCGTAAGGCACTTGGCCCGGCTCCAGAACGGTGGTCGCCCACTTGGTCACTGGCTTGACGATGCTGGTGATGTCGACAGCCTGGAAGTCTTCCTTGTGCATACGGGCGCGGGGTGCTTGCCCTGTGATGCAGAGGATTGGAATCGAGTCGGCCGAGGCGCTGTAGAGCCCGGTGACCATGTCGGTACCGGCCGGGCCGGACGTGCCGATGCACACGCCGATGTTGCCGGCCTTGGTGCGGGTGTAGCCCTCGGCCATGTGCGAGGCGCCTTCAACGTGGCGAGCAAGGACGTGATCGATGCCACCGACCTTCTGCAAGGCGGAGTACAGCGGGTTGATCGCTGCGCCCGGGATGCCAAAAGCGGTATCAACCCCTTCGCGGCGCATCACCAGAACGGCGGCTTCGATTGATCTCATTTTGCTCATGGTTTTGTGCCTCTTTACGTTTTGTAATTGTATACAAGTGGCTTTGCGCAGAGTGTATTCACGGCGGACGGCGCAGGTCAATCCATTTTCTCAAGCGCCTGTTTCATTCGTCGGAAGCCCGATGTGCTGTGGCTTTTCGTCGCATGTAGCGCTTTTCGAGAATTATTGTATACAAAAAAATAACTCATTGTGTTCTATTTGTGACATCGGACTGCGGCACAAACGCGCAGTCCCACGACTTTCCCTATAACAAAATGAGGACGGCACCATGAGCGCTTTAACCTTGAAAGTCGCAGTCAACCTGGTCAGCGAAGCCATCAACGCAGGACGCGGCATCAACGCCGCACCGCTGACCATCGCGGTACTCGATACCGGTGGCCACTTGATCGCCCTGCAACGCGAAGACGGCGCCAGCCTGCTGCGCCCCGACATCGCCATCGGCAAGGCCTGGGGCGCCATCGCCTTGGGTAAAGGCTCCCGCCTGCTCGCCCAGGACGCCCAACAACGCCCGGCGTTTTTTTCTTCGTTGAACAGCATGGGGCAGGGCAGCGTAGTGCCGGCACCGGGTGGCGTATTGATTCGCAACCAGGCCGGCGAAGTGCTCGGCGCGATCGGGATCAGTGGGGATTTGTCGGATGTGGATGAGCAGGTGGCGATCAGAGCGGTGGAGGCGCTGGATTTGCGGGCGGATGGCGGGGTGGCTGTTTGAATGTCAGTGTCTGAATAACCGCTTTCGCGAGCAGGCTCGCTCCCACATTGAGTTTGGGTTGGACACAAAATGTTCGAGTGTTCGAAAGCCCCTGTGGGAGCGAGCCTGCTCGCGAATAGGATCTGCGCTACACATCTTGCTAAAAGTCTGACGCTCCCCTTGCCATCGCCACGGCTAGCCTTCTCATGATCAACCTGTGAGAAGGCAACGGAATGCCGGGTTTATCTGCTTCACATCGCTTGCGCATCGGACGTTATTCAGAACACAACCGCATTTACCTTCTGACCGCCAATACCGCCGGGAGAGAACCCGTATTCAGCGATTTCTTCCTTGGCAGAATGCTTGTAAGCCAATTCCGGGCAGCTGAGGAAACGGGATTGGCCAATTCTCTGGCTTGGGTCGTAATGCCAGATCATTTTCCCTGGCTGATTGAATTGAAGAGTGGCTCGCTCGGCGAATTGATGCAGCGAACCAAATCCCTCAGCACCAAAGCGGTAAAGCTTTCGACCGGCCGAAAGACCAGCCTTTGGCAACCTGGCTTCCATGACCGTGCACTGCGTAAAGAGGAGAATCTGGTGAAGATGGCGCGGTATGTCATTGCCAACCCATTGCGGGCAGGGCTGGTCAAAAGCCTTGGCGACTATCCGTTGTGGGATTCGATCTGGTTATGAGTTGAGGTGTGCGGTGCGGCTATTCGCGAGCAGGCTCGCTCCCACAGGAGAATGCATTCCAAATGTGGGAGCGAGCCTGCTCGCGAAGCGGTTCCCCCGATCTCAGTGATCCGGCTCACACCCCTTCAACACCAACCGGATAATCGTCTGCGCTGCCGCTTCATAATCCGCTTCATCAAGCTTGTCCTTCCCGGTCACTGCGGAAATCTGCCAGTCGAAGTCGGCGTAGGTCTGGGTCGCGGCCCAGATGCTGAACATCAGGTGGTTGGGGTCGATCGGGGCGATCTGGCCGCGGTCGATCCAGCTCTGGATGCAGGCGATGTTGTGCTTGGCCTGGGCGTTGAGCTGCTCGACCAGGTCGGCGCTCAGGTGCGGGGCGCCGTGCATGATTTCGCTGGCGAACACCTTGGAGGCGTAGGGCAGGTCGCGGGAGATGCGGATCTTCGAGCGGATGTAGCCGCTCAGCACCTCGCTCGGCACACCGTCCGGGTTGAACGGGGTCGAGGCCTGCAGAATCGGCTCGATGATGCTTTCCAGCACCTCGCGGTAGAGGTTTTCCTTGGATTTGAAGTAGTAGTAGACGTTGGGCTTGGGCAATCCCGCCTTGGCGGCGATGTCGCTGGTTTTGGTCGCCGCGAAGCCCTTGTCGGCAAACTCTTCGCTGGCGGCGCGCAGGATCAGTTCTTTGTTACGCTCGCGGATTGTACTCATAAACCCGGTGGTTCCTTGCCTGTTCTGGCGGTGGCGCATGGTAGCACCGGCCTTGAGCGGCGCTCAACAATGCAGCCTGTGGCCGGCGGTCGCGTTATGCTTGGCAACATTCATACACAGAAGGAAACAGGATTCATGGCAGGAAGCAGTTTGCTGGTGCTGATCGATGACATCGCCACCGTTCTGGATGACGTTGCGTTGATGACCAAGATGGCCGCGAAGAAGACCGCCGGAGTGCTCGGTGATGATCTGGCGCTCAATGCCCAGCAGGTATCGGGCGTGCGCGCCGAGCGGGAAATTCCCGTGGTCTGGGCGGTGGCCAAGGGCTCGTTCGTCAACAAACTGATCCTCGTGCCGTCGGCATTGGCGATCAGCGCTTTCGTACCGTGGCTGGTGACGCCGCTGTTGATGGTCGGCGGCGCGTACCTGTGCTTCGAGGGTTTCGAGAAGCTCGCGCACAAGTTTCTGCACAGCAAAGAGGAAGACGAGGCAGAGCACACGCAGTTGACCGAAGCAGTGGCCGATCCGGCGACCGATCTGGTGGCGTTCGAGAAGGACAAGATCAAAGGCGCAATCCGCACTGACTTCATTCTTTCGGCAGAAATCATCGCCATCACTCTCGGCACCGTGGCAGATGCCTCGCTGACGCAGCAAGTGGTGGTCATGTCCGGCATCGCCATTGTCATGACCGTGGGCGTTTACGGTTTGGTGGCGGGCATCGTCAAACTCGACGATCTGGGGCTGTGGCTGACACAGAAGCCCGGGCAGATGGCGAAAAAGATCGGCGGCGGCATTCTCAGCGCCGCGCCGTACATGATGAAAACCCTGTCGGTGGTTGGCACGGCAGCGATGTTCCTGGTCGGCGGCGGCATCCTGACCCATGGCGTGCCGGTGCTGCATCACTGGATCGAAGGTGTTGGCGCAGCGGCAGGGAGCGCCGGGTTCGTCGTGCCGATGCTGCTCAATGGTGTTGCGGGGATTATTGCTGGCGCAGCGGTGTTGGTATTGGTTTCGGTCGTAGGCAAGCTCTGGAAAGCGCTGAAGGGTTAACCAGCAACACATAACAAATGTGGGAGCGAGCCTGCTCGCGAATGCGGTAGTCCAGTCAATATCGATGTTGACTGAAACTCCGCGTTCGCGAGCAGGCTCGCTCCCACAGTGTTTTGCGGCAGCCGATTTACTCGGCGATCTGCAACTTGCGCGCCTCGGTATACACGTACCGCACTTTCTCGTACTCGAACGGCGAGTTCATCTGGCCGTAGCGGAAGCTGGTCTGGTAGCGCTTGTCGATCGCACGCAAGGCCCAGACTTCCGGGTGGTTGGAGCTGACTTCGGCGACGTTGAGGAAGTTGATCGCAGTGTCGGCGGTGTAATCCACGGCCAGACCTGCGGTGTCGCGGATGTTCGACGGGCCGAAGATCGGCAGTACGAAGTAGGCGCCGCCCGGTACGCCGTAGAAGCCCAGGGTCTGACCGAAGTCTTCGTTCTGGCGCGGAAGGCCCATGGCGGTGGCCGGGTCCCACAGGCCGGCGATGCCGATGGTGGTGTTGAGCAGCAGGCGCGCGGTGGTTTCCATCGAGCGCTGGCCCTTGAACTGCAACAGGCTGTTGACCAGGTTCGGCACGTCACCAATGTTGTTGAAGAAGTTGCTCACCCCGGTACGCACAAAGCTTGGCGTGATGTAGCGATAGCCATCGACTACCGGCAGGAACACCCACTGGTCGAAGCGATAGTTGAAGTGGTAGACCCGGCGGTTCCACGATTCCAGCGGGTCATAGACGTTCAGCGCGTTGAGCGTCGAACGTTCGAACTCGCGCTGGTCCAGGCCCGGGTTGAACTTGAGTTTGGTCAGCGGTTCCTTGAAGCCGTCGCTGTCGACCACTACCGGGGCATCGGCTTTACTGTTGTCGGCCTGGGCCACGCCTGCACAGAGGAACGCTGCAATCAGCAGGAGATATTTAGCCACGGAAGAACTCCAGCATGGCGTCGCTGTTGACGCGATAGTTAAGGTTGCCGCAGTGGCCGCCCAGTGGATAAACGGTCAGGCGATCACCGAAGGTTTTACGCAGGAAGCCCAGGTCGCCAGGGCCGAGGATGACGTCGTCGGCGTTGTGCATGACGGCGATTTTCGGGCTGTCGTGCAGGTAATCCTTGAGCGCATACAGGCTGACCTGATCGATCAGTTGCAGCAGGCTGCCGCCGTCAGTGCGCGCGCGCCACATCGGAATGACCTGCTCGGTGATGTAGCAGTCGAAATCGCATTGCAGCGCACGCTTGAGGAACGGCGTGAGGCTGGTGCCTTCGGTGATCGGGAATTTCGGCGGGGTAATCAGACCGCGACGGTTGACCAGGTCCGAGGTGTAGGCAATGTCGGCTGCCGAGAAGCGGAACGACGTGCCAATCAGCATGGCCATCTGTTCGTTGGTCAGGTGCTGCTTGGACTGCTGGAAGTCATACAGCAGCGCATCGTTGAGGTCGATGTAGCCTTTCTGCTGGAAGTAGCGGGTCAGCTTGGTCAGTACCAGTTCGTAGAAGGTGGTGCTGTTGTTGATGCCTTTCACCTCGGTCTGTACCAGCTTGTCGAGGTTGGTCACCGAGGTATAGAGGTTGACCGGCGGGTTCAGCAACAGGACTTTCTTGAAATTGAAGCTGCGGCGCGTCTCGTCCAGATGCGCGACGAATGCAGCATCAAGGGCGCCGAGGCTGTAACCGGTCAGATAGTACTCGGTGACCGGCAGTTTCGGGTTCTGCGCCCGCACGGCCTGCATCACCCGATACATGTCTTCGGCATCTTCCTTGGTCACGCCCGGGGTGGCGAAACGCGAGGCGGCGCTGATGAAGTCGAAGCTGGTCGGCGACGACAACTGCACGACATGGTAGCCGGCCTTGTAATACAGCTTTTTCAGGTATTCGTTGAGCGTGCTGTCAAAGCGCGCACCGGTGCCGGCGATCAGGAAGATCAGCGGCGCCGGTTTGTCCTGCGTGGCGATGCGGTAAGTGAGCTTCTTCACTGCCCAGAAATTGTCCGGCAGCTGGAATTCACGCTCCGGGCGCAGGGTGAGGCTGCGGTCCGTTTGATTGATGTCGTCGTCCAGCGGCAACTCCGGACGCAGGTCCGGTGGGGTCGTGGCGATCGTCGCCTCGAACGGGTTGGTCAGCGGGTAGCCATAGCTGGCGGCGTCGATATCCACCGCCAGCGCGGACGCACTCAAGATAAGGCCGCTGAACAGCGCGGCGAAGCGCAAGGAACGGAGCATGACTAGATCCCTTAGAGGAAGGTGCCGATTGAAGTTCGCAGGCTATGACCACCGGCCGTGCGCCAAAGTGCCATGCTGCGGCACCAAACAGGCGGAATTCGGGGTAATAGTAGCTGGACGATACACGTTGCGAGGGCTTGCTGAACAGTTAACAGTTGTTAGTGCTTGCGAATGCCGGTCGGCAGATTAAGCTGGCCGCCGATTTCCGCAGATTGGAGTGCCCCATGTCCCGCCGCTTGCCCGTGATTGTGCTGCTTGTTTTGTTGCCGCTGTGGCTGGCCGCCAGTTATGCCGCGCGCTATGGCTTCATGGAAGACGGGCAGTGGGTGGGCATCTGTGTCGACGAGGCCAGCCGCTGGGAATGCGTAGTGCGCTCGAACCTCGGGCTGATGATTCATTTCAAGGTGTTGGGCTGGGCGGCGGTGGGCGCGGCGGTATTGGCGTTTGTCGTGCCGGGACGGGCAGGGTGGTGGCTGGCGGTGCTGGCGCTGGTGTTCGGCCTGCCGGCATTGGCGTTGTACAACACGACGTTGGCGGTGTTTGCGGTGGTGATTGCCGGGTTGCGCCTGGTCCGCGAGTCCCGCAGCGCCTGACAGTCATCGCGGGCAAGCCCGCTCCCACAGGGATTGAGGTAAACACAACATTTGTGTGCAGCAGAAATCCTGTGGGAGCTGGCTTGCCAGCGATGGCGATTTCGACGGCCCCGAAATCAGGCCTTGCGAACCCGCAGACAGCGCCACAACGCCACCACCATCAAGCCACTGACCAGCGCCCAACCCCACGCCTGCTGATTCAGCAGCCCTTCCTGATACAACTGCGGTGCAATCCCAGCGCCGATGAAAAAGGTCAGCAGAGCAATCTCCCGACGCGGCACGCTCACCGGGCGGCACAGGTAGACCAGCGCCGGCAGCACGAACGCCATGCTGGCGAAACTGCGATAGCGCGGATCGAAGACCATCTCCAGCATCATCACCGCCGCGGCAAAACTGGCCGCCACGACCAGCCAGCCGGCGCGCCGCTCGAGGAAGTCGAATGCGCCTGCCCGCCAACCGTTACGCGCGCTCAACGTCAACGTCGCATGCGCGAGAACCAATAGATTCAAACCGGTCAGCAGTCCGACCCACAGCCATTCACCGGCAAATCGTGTGGTCAATCGAGCCAGATCGCCCCAGGCGCCAATCGAGCAAGCAGCGACCGCGCCCAGCAGTGGCAGCAAAAGCGCCGAACGTGTGCTGCGCACGCGTCCACCAAGCATCAGCGTGCCAAGGAAAATCAATCCGCCGACCGCCAGCCACTCTTTCCAGTACGGCACATTGCTCACCGGCCCGGCGAGCACGCCCTTGTCCTGCCGATCGGCATCGAACAGCCCCCAATAGCCGCCGACCGCGCCTTCACTGCCGCGCTTCCACGGCTGATCGAAGGCTTCGATCAGGTTATAACGCCAGCCTTCCTGCTCGGCCATCGCCACGAATCCACGAATGAATTTTGCCTCGTTGACCCGGCTCGGTACGGCTGTTTCACGCTGGCGGCCTTCGCTCGGCCAGCCGGTTTCGCCAATCATCACGTCTTTGGGCGCGAATTTGTTGCCGAACACCTGACGCACATCCGCCACATGCCGCAGCGCCACGTCGATGTTCGACGGATCGTCTTCCCAGTACGGCAGCAAGTGAATGGTCAGAAAGTCCACGGCCGGGGCAATTTCCGGATGCTTGAGCCAGAATTCCCAGACGTCGGCGTAGGTCACCGGTTGCTTGACCTGGCTTTTGACCTTGTTGATCAGCCGGGCCAGTTGCGCGCCGGTGACCTCTTTGCGCAGCAGTGCCTCGTTGCCGACGATTACGGCTGTGACCACGTCGGGGTTGGCATTGGCCGATTTGATCAGCAGCTCGACTTCCTGTTCGGTGTCGACCGGGTTGCTGTTGACCCAGGCGCCGATCATCAACTTCAGACCGTGTTTGCGCGCCAGATCGGGCAGGGCGTCGAGGCCGGTCATCGAGTAGGTGCGGATGCATTCAAAGCGCGTCGCCAGCAGCGCGAGGTCGGCGTCCATGCGCTCCGGGCGCAATTTGAACGGCACGTCGAACGGCGATTGGTCTTTGTCGAACGGCGTATAGGAGGCGCACTGCAATTTGTGTGTCGGCGTTGCAGCGTCCGGCAGGATCACCGGTTGGCCGAGGCCATACCAGAAACCGCCAAGGGCCAGGAGCCCGAGCAGGCAGGCGAACAGATAAGGCAGAAAAGGAAATCGGGACGTTGCGGACATGGTCAGGCCGAGTGGCTGCAAAGCGACGCATGTTACCTGCATTTATACAAGGGCAGGTGGCTCGCAGGCGTTGTACATGCAAAGTTCGGGCGGATTGTCTGGCGTCAATTAATCGCGCTTGATTAATGGCTTTCTGATGTCGTTTCTCGCTGCCTTGAGGTCGCTGACAGAGCAGGTCGCCGGCCGCTTGAGGTTGATGATCAAACCATCAGTACCCTTTTTGAAAAATCGGCTGATGTTCGGTGTGTGAGGTCCGGCGTGATGGGGGCGCTGTGCACCATAACAATACGTTGACGATGCTCGGCATCCGTCGGGCGCAGCATTTCGGGGAAGTAAACGATGAAGATGCGACGACTTTTAGGCGCAGGTGCCGCTCTGGCGCTTGCGATGAGTTCCACTTTCGCCAACGCTGAAAAACAGACCCTGAACATCGGTTACGTTGACGGCTGGTCCGACAGCGTCGCGACCACCCACGTGGCGGCCGAAGTGATCAAACAGAAGCTCGGTTATGACGTGAAGCTGCAAGCCGTCGCCACCGGGATCATGTGGCAGGGCGTGGCCACCGGCAAACTCGATGCGATGCTCTCGGCCTGGCTGCCCGTGACCCACGGTGACTACTGGACGAAAAACAAGGATCAGGTCGTCGATTACGGCCCGAACTTCAAGGACGCGAAGATTGGCCTGATCGTGCCGGAGTACGTCAAAGCCAAATCGATCGAAGACCTGAAAACCGACGATACCTTCAAAAACCGCATTGTCGGCATCGACGCCGGTTCAGGCGTAATGCTCAAGACCGATCAGGCGATCAAGGATTACGGTCTGGACAAGTACAGCCTCAAGGCCAGTTCCGGCGCCGGCATGATTGCCGAGCTGACCCGCGCCGAGAAGAAGAACGAATCCATCGCTGTCACCGGTTGGGTGCCGCACTGGATGTTCGCCAAGTGGAAACTGCGCTTCCTCGACGACCCGAAAGGCGTGTATGGCCAGGCTGAAACCGTCAACAGCATCGGCAGCAAAGGCCTGGACGCCAAGGCGCCGGAAGTGGCCAAATTCCTGAAAAACTTCCAGTGGGCGTCGAAAGACGAAATCGGCGAAGTCATGCTGGCGATCCAGGACGGCGCCAAGCCTGATGCAGCGGCCAAGGACTGGGTGGCCAAACACCCGGATCGTGTAGCTGACTGGACCAAATAATTTCAACACCGCCACACCCCTGTGGGAGCGAGCCTGCTCGCGAATGCAATCTGTCAGTTGATGCAATATCGACTGATACGACGCCTTCGCGAGCAGGCTCGCTCCCACAGTTGTTTTTGTGTGTGCTTGAAAATGGCCAGAACATCATGGCCATCTACTACTAAGGTCGTCTGGAACCTCTCTCGCAGCCGCATACATTAGCTACGTTCCAACAATAATTTGTGCTGCGAGGATAAAAACAATGAACGACAGCATTTACCTCTCGATTCAAAACAGTCCCCGATTCAAGGAGCTGGTTCAGAAAAGGGAACGATTCGCCTGGATTCTCTCGGCAATCATGCTCGGGCTGTACTCCGCATTCATCCTGCTGATCGCATACGGGCCGCACGTGCTCGGGGCGAAACTCAGTCCTGAATCCTCGATCACTTGGGGCATCCCGATCGGTGTCGGCCTGATCATTTCAGCCTTCGTCCTGACCGGCATCTACGTGCGCCGCGCCAATGGCGAGTTCGACGACCTGAACAATGCGATTCTCAAGGAGGCTCAGCAATGATCCGGCGTCTACTGGCTCTATTGAGTGTTGCGGCTTTCGCGCCGAGTGTCTGGGCGGCTGACGCGTTGACGGGGGAGGTGGCCAAGCAGCCGCTGAACATCCCGGCGATCCTGATGTTCGTGGCCTTCGTCGGCGCGACGTTGTACATCACCTACTGGGCTTCGAAGAAAAACAATTCGGCCGCCGACTACTACGCGGCGGGCGGCAAGATCACCGGTTTCCAGAACGGCCTGGCGATCGCTGGCGACTACATGTCGGCGGCGTCCTTCCTGGGTATTTCCGCGCTGGTGTTCACCTCCGGCTACGACGGCCTGATCTACTCGATCGGCTTCCTCGTGGGCTGGCCGATCATTCTGTTCCTGATCGCCGAACGCCTGCGCAACCTGGGTAAATACACCTTTGCCGACGTGGCGTCCTACCGCCTCGGGCAAACCCAGATCCGCACCCTGTCCGCCTGCGGTTCGCTGGTGGTAGTGGCGTTCTACCTGATCGCGCAAATGGTCGGTGCCGGCAAGCTGATCCAGCTGCTGTTCGGCCTCGATTACCACGTTGCGGTGATTCTGGTCGGCGTGCTGATGTGCATGTATGTGCTGTTCGGCGGCATGCTCGCGACCACTTGGGTGCAGATCATCAAGGCAGTGTTGCTGCTGTCCGGTGCCTCGTTCATGGCGCTGATGGTGATGAAGCACGTCGGCTTCGACTTCAACACGCTGTTCTCCGAAGCGATCAAGGTTCACGCCAAGGGCGAAGCGATCATGAGCCCGGGCGGTCTGGTCAAGGATCCGATTTCGGCGTTCTCGCTGGGTCTGGCACTGATGTTCGGTACCGCTGGCCTGCCGCACATTCTGATGCGCTTCTTCACTGTGAGTGACGCAAAAGAAGCGCGCAAGAGCGTGCTGTACGCTACCGGTTTCATTGGCTACTTCTACATCCTGACCTTCATCATCGGCTTCGGCGCGATCCTGCTGGTCAGCACCAACCCGGCCTTCAAGGATGCAGCGGGCGCCTTGCTCGGCGGCAACAACATGGCGGCGGTGCACCTGGCCAACGCGGTGGGCGGCAGTATCTTCCTTGGCTTCATCTCGGCAGTGGCGTTCGCCACCATTCTGGCTGTGGTAGCCGGTCTGACGCTGGCGGGTGCTTCGGCGGTTTCTCACGACCTGTACGCCAGTGTGATCAAGAAGGGCAAAGCCAACGAGAAGGATGAGATTCGCGTGTCGAAGATCACCACCATCGCCCTGGCGGTGCTGGCGATTGGTCTGGGCATTCTGTTCGAAAGCCAGAACATCGCGTTCATGGTCGGCCTGGCGTTCTCGATTGCGGCGAGCTGCAACTTCCCGGTACTGCTGCTTTCGATGTACTGGAAGAAGCTGACCACTCGCGGCGCGATGATTGGTGGCTGGCTGGGTCTGGTGAGTGCTGTTGGTCTGATGATCCTCGGCCCGACCATCTGGGTGCAGATTCTGCATCACGAGAAGGCGATCTTCCCTTACGAATATCCGGCGCTGTTCTCGATGATGATTGCCTTTATCGGGATCTGGTTCTTCTCGATTACCGACAAGTCGGCGGCTGCGGACAATGAGCGGGCGCTGTTCTTCCCGCAGTTTGTGCGTTCGCAGACCGGGTTGGGGGCGAGTGGGGCGGTTTCGCACTAAGAGATCAGATGTAAGCTGTAAGCTTCAAGAAAACGCCCTGGTTGAGAGATTGGGGCGTTTTTTTGTGGGCGGTTATCGGGTGATTTTGGGTGTATATCCGTTGCTGCGGTAACGGCGGCTTAGGGTTTCGCCCTTACGGCGAGTCACCTTTTCCAAACGCCGAAAAGGTAACCCAAAAGGCTTGCTCCTGCGTTCGGCCCTCGCAGGCTCGGGTTCCTTCGCTCCGGGACTGATCCGGGCGCAGCGGCTCCGGTTTGCTTCGCTGCACCTCCTTCCGCTGTGTCTGGCTGCGCCAGACGGTCGCTGCGCTCCCACCCCCGGATCAATCCCTCCACTCAGCCTTCCGACGTCGCCGGTGAGTCAAGATCAAAAGCACGCGAGCTAACGCTCATTGTTGAGTGGTGAAAAGCGTGTGGTCTGCTTTGGATCTGCGTTGGATTCGCCCCTCATCGGAACGCCGCCCGCCCAGCCCTCTCC
>NZ_CAMPPP010000009.1:0-212218 GCF_946901175.1 Pseudomonas sp. Marseille-Q5117
GGGTGCCTCGCAGCGGCTACAGCCTGATCGATGAAGCAGAAACCGACATGGTGCGTTTCTTCGTGTATTACAACCGCACCCGGCTTCACAGCTACAACAGTTATCTGTCGCCAATAGCGATGGAGCAGAAAGCTGCCTAAAACACCGTAACCGGTGTCTGGGATTACTTGACCAGTTCAGCTCGCTCCCACAGGGATTTGGGTTGCGATGAAGATGGTCGATCTGCCCCGTATCAGTGTGGGAGCGAGCCTGCTCGCGAAAGCGCAGTCTCAGGCAATGAAGATGTTGAATGTGCCGCCGCCTTCGCGAGCAGGCTCGCTCCCACAGGGATTTTGGTTGCGATGAAGATTGTCGATCTGCCCCGTATCAGTGTGGGAGCGAGCCTGCTCGCGAAAGCGCAGTGTCAGGCGATGACGATGTTGACTGTGCCGGCGCCTTCGCGAGCAGGCTCGCTCCCACAGGGAATTGGGTTGCGACAAAGATTGCTGATCTGCCCCGGACCATTGTGGGAGCGAGCCTGCTCGCGAAAGCGCAGTGTCAGGCGACGACGATGTTGAATGTGCCGCCGCCTTCGCGAGCAGGCTCGCTCCCACAGGTTTTGGCTGTTTATCCAAAATCGAGATAAATCAAAAGGCTGCACCTTTGGCCCGAAGGCAGATATTCTGCGCTTCACACTGGTACGGGAACCCGATCAATCTCCATGGCCAGCCACTGCCAGGATGAATTGCCCGACGCCAAAGGAGTGTTCGAATGAGCGAAAAGAAGCTGGAAACCACGGTCGATCGCGTCTACCAAGGGGTTTATGCGGCGATCAGCAAGCGTTCGTTGCGCCCGGGCATGAAGCTGGGCGAGGCCTCGCTGGCCGAGCTGTTCAATGTCAGTCGCACTTCGGTGCGGGCTGCGCTCAAGCAATTGGAGGCCGATGGTCTGGTCACCACCGAGCCCAACAAAGGCGCATCGGTGTCGCTGCCCAGTGACGCAGAGCTGCGTTCCTTGTTCGAAACCCGGCGGCTGATCGAGATCGGCATCGTCACCGAACTGTGCCGGCGTAAAGACAGCGTTGCCATGCAGGATCTGCGTGAGCACTTGTTACTGGAAGATGCCGCGCATGCTGCCGGCGACCATGAACGACTGATCCATCTGCTCGGCGAGTTCCACCTCAAACTGGCGCGCAGCCTGAACAATCCGGTACTGCTCGACTGGTTCCAGAAGCTGATCTCCCGGGCCTCGCTGTATGCCGCCGCGCTCGATGACGACAGTCATCAAGCCTGCCGCGACGATGAACACCTGCGCCTGCTCGAGTACATCGAGGCCGGCAATCAGAGCGCCGCAATCGAACTGACCTGCACCCACCTCAACGGAATCGAGAAAGCGATCCTCGACGTCGCGGCAAAAATGAAAACCGGCTATCACCCACTCAAACACTTGATTGGCGTCTGAATGGCTCTGCGTCGCAAATCAGCTATACCTGCGATGAAACCAATGCGTTTCCACAGCCTCGAAACACACGGGCGTCGCGTCGTTGTAGCGTTGCGATAGATCGGAAAACCGCAAAAAAGGACACTGAGTCAGGCGATGCAGTTTTTATCCGAAAGCCACGGCTGTGAAGGCTGGAAAGGCGAAATGGCCGAGCGCATCCGTGCGTTCGACTGGAGCCACACCGAACTGGGCGCGCTCGCCGAATGGCCGGCCAGCCTGTGCAACACCGTGCAACTGATGCTGGCTTCGCCGCTGCCGATGGTGATGCTCTGGGGCCACGCCGGCTACATGATCTACAACGACGCTTATTCCGAATTCGCCGGCGGCCGCCATCCCTATCTGCTCGGCGTCCCGGTTGAGCTGGGCTGGCCGGAAGTCGCCGAATTCAACCGTCACGTCGTCGACACCTGCCTGGCCGGCGGCACCTTGTCCTATCGCAACAAAGAGCTGGTATTGCTGCGCGACGGCGTGCCCGAAGACGTCTGGATGGATTTGTATTACAGCCCGGTGGCCAACGACGAAGGCGTGCCCGGCGGCGTCATGGCGATGGTGGTCGAAACCACCGAACTGGTGCATTCCGAGCGCCTGCGCCAGGCGGCCGAAGATGCCTATCGCGCTGACAACGAGCGCGTGCGTCTGGCGCTGAATGCCGGCGCACTGCTTGGCTCGTTTGTCTGGGACATCAAGAACAATCGCTTCTCCGCTGACGAACGTTTCGCCCGCACCTTTTCCTATCCGCCGGATCAGGACCTGAGCGATCTGCAACAAGAGATCGCCGAATCGCGCATTCATCCCGAAGATCACCGTTGGGTGCAGGAGCGGGTTGCCCATTGCGTGCGCACAGGCGAGCCCTATAACGCCGAATACCGTGTGCGCCGCGCTGACGGCCAGTATCTGTGGGTGCTGGCCAGTGGTGCCTGCGAGTTCGATGAGCAAGGCAAACCGTTTCGCTTCCCCGGCGTGCTGATCGATATTCATGAACGCAAGAATGCCGAAGAGTCGCTGCTCAAATTCACCCGCAACCTCGAACAGCGCGTGGCCGCCGAGGTGGATGCGCGACTAGCCGCAGAAGAACAGTTGCGCCAGTCGCAGAAACTCGAAGCCATCGGCGGCCTGACCGGTGGCGTTGCCCATGACTTCAACAATCTGCTGCAAGTGATCGCCGGCAACCTGCATCTGCTCGCTCGGCATGAGCCCAACAATGCCAACGTGCAGCGCCGGGTCGGGGCTTCGCTGGCGGCGGTCGAGCGCGGGGCCAAACTGTCTTCACAATTGCTCGCGTTTGCCCGGCGGCAACCGCTTTCACCCGCCGTGTGCAACCCAGAACAGATTTTCGAAGGCGTTGGCGAGTTGCTGCAACGCGCCTTGGGCGAAACCATTCAGATCGACGTGCAGTTGCCGCCGCAGCCGTGGCATATCAACGTCGACCGCAACCAACTGGAAAACGCGATTCTCAATCTGGCCATCAACGCCCGCGACGCGATGAAGGGCGAGGGCGTCATCGGCCTCAGCGCCGCCAATGTCTGTCTGGACAGCGAATACTGCGCCGGCAAGGGCATAGCGGCCGGTGATTATGTTCGCGTGGCGGTCACCGACACCGGCGTGGGTATTGCCCCACAAATGCTGGAACAGGTCTTCGAACCGTTCTTCACCACCAAGGCCGACGGCCAGGGCACCGGGCTCGGTTTGAGCATGGTCTTCGGCTTCGTCAAACAGAGTGGCGGCCACGTCGAGATCGACAGCAAGCTCGGCGAAGGCACGCGGGGGCAGTTGTATTTCCCGCGCAGTCTGCGTCCGGTTCGCGAAGAGACCGCCAGTGTCGGCGAACGCAAGAGCGGCGGCCACGAAACCATTCTGGTGGTGGAAGACAATGACGCGGTGCGCGCTTCGGCGGTCGAGTTGCTGCGCGAGGAAGGCTATCGGGTGATGACCGCGTGCAATGGCGACGTGGCCATGCAGATGTTGCTGGAAGGCATCGAGATCGATCTGATCTTCACCGACGTGGTCATGCCCGGCCTGATCAAGAGTTCGGATCTGGCCGCGTGGGCCAAGGTGCAGACACCGCCGGTGCCGGTGCTGTTCACTTCCGGGCATACCCGCGACATCATTTCCCGCGACCACCAGCTCAGCCCCGATACCCATCTGCTCGGCAAACCCTACAGCCCGCAAGCGTTACTGCAGATGATTTGCGAGGTGCTCGGCACCTGATGCCGAGCGCTGCCCAGTTTTTCAATCAAGGCAGGCCGATGATTTCCAAGCGCAATTCCAAAGCACCCGCCGGCATGGTTCGTGTGCGCGGCGCCCGCGAACATAACCTGAAGAACGTTGATGTCGATATTCCGCGCGATGCGCTGGTGGTCTTCACCGGTGTCTCCGGTTCGGGCAAGTCGTCGCTGGCGTTTTCCACGCTGTATGCCGAGGCCCAGCGGCGGTATTTCGAATCGGTGGCGCCATACGCGCGGCGGCTGATCGATCAGGTCGGCGTGCCGGATGTCGATTCCATCGAAGGCTTGCCGCCCGCCGTCGCTTTGCAACAGCAGCGCGGCACGCCAAGTGCGCGTTCTTCGGTGGGCAGCGTGACGACGTTGTCGAGCCTGATCCGCATGCTCTATTCCCGCGCCGGCAGTTATCCGCCGGGGCAGCCGATGCTGTATGCCGAGGATTTTTCACCGAACACGCCGCAGGGCGCCTGCCCGGAGTGTCATGGACTTGGTCGCGTCTATGAAGTGACCGAAGCGCTGATGGTGCCGGACCCGAACCTGACCATCCGCCAGCGTGCAGTGGCGTCCTGGCCCTTGGCCTGGCAAGGGCAGAACCTGCGCGACATCCTGGTGACCATGGGCATCGATGTCGACATTCCGTGGAAAAAACTGCCGAAAAAGCAGCGCGACTGGATTCTCTTCACTGAAGAGACGCCGACGGTGCCGGTGTATGCCGGGCTGACCCCGGAAGAAACCCGCGTCGCGCTCAAGCGCAAAATGGAACCGAGTTATCAGGGCACCTTCACTGGCGCGCGGCGCTACATCCTGCACACCTTCACCCACTCGCAAAGTGCGCTGATGAAGAAGCGTGTTTCGCAGTTCATGCGCGGCAGCCCGTGCCCATTGTGCGAGGGCAAGCGGCTCAAGCGCGAGGCGTTGTCGGTGACCTTCGCCGGTTACGACATCGGTGAGCTGTCGCAGATGCCGTTGCTGCAAGTGGCCGAAGTGCTGCGGCCAGTGGCGGCGGCGAATTATCTGGAACAGGCCGAGGAGAGCGGCGACACCCTCAGCCATGCGCAAACCCGCGAGGCGCGTCAGCAGCGGGTCGCCCATGGCGCCAGCGGGCATGCCAGCGCGCCGGACGTGCGCCACACGCCGAACCTGTCGCTGGAAAAACGCTTGGCGGCGCAACGCATTGCTGAGGATTTGCTGGAGCGGGTCAGCACCCTGACCGATCTCGGCCTGGGTTATCTGGCGCTGGAACGCAATACGCCGACGCTGTCGTCGGGCGAGTTGCAGCGTTTGCGCCTGGCCACGCAATTGGGTTCACAGCTTTTCGGCGTCATTTATGTGCTGGACGAGCCATCTGCCGGCCTGCATCCGGCGGATGGCGAGGCGCTGTTCGAAGCGTTGCAGCGCTTGAAGGCTGACGGCAACACGCTGTTTGTGGTCGAGCACGATGTCGAAACCATGCGCCGTGCCGACTGGCTGATTGACGTCGGCCCGGCGGCGGGCGAAAAGGGCGGGCGCGTGCTGTACAGCGGTCCGCCTGCGGGACTTGCTGATATTGCAGACTCGCAGACCCGCGCTTATCTGTTCGCGGAAAACCAGCGCCCTGAGCGCGCCGCACGCAAGCCGAGCGGGTGGCTGAAGCTGGACGGCGTGACGCGCAACAACCTGAATAATCTCAGCGCCGAATTCCCCTTGGGCTGTTTCACCTCGGTGACCGGCGTATCGGGTTCTGGCAAATCGAGTCTGGTCAGTCAGGCCTTGCTGGAACTGGTCGGCGCGCAGCTGGGCCGTCCGGTGGCCGAGGCAGAGTCAGAAGAGCCGAGCCTGGAAGATGACGCGCCGCCGCCCAGCACTGGCCAGATCAGCGCCGGCCTGGAGTCGATCAAACGCCTGGTGCAGGTTGATCAGAAACCCATCGGACGCACGCCGCGCTCCAATCTCGCGACTTACACCGGCTTGTTCGACAACGTGCGCAAGCTGTTCGCCGCGACTCCCGAGGCACAAGCGGCGGGCTATGACGCCGGGCAGTTTTCCTTCAACGTCGCCAAGGGCCGTTGCGCCACGTGTGAGGGCGAAGGTTTTGTCAGTGTTGAATTGCTGTTCATGCCCAGCGTGTATGCGCCGTGCCCGACCTGCCACGGAGCGCGGTATAACCCGCAGACGCTGGCGATTCTCTGGCAGGGCTTGAGCATCGCCCAAGTCCTGCAACTGACCGTCGATGAAGCGGTGGCGGTATTTGCCGAGCAGGCAGGGATTCGTCGTTCGCTGGAGGTGCTGCGCGATATTGGTCTGGGTTATCTGCGTCTGGGGCAACCGGCCACGGAACTGTCCGGTGGTGAGGCGCAACGGATCAAACTGGCGACCGAGTTGCAGCGCAGCCAGCGTGGCGCGACCTTGTATGTGTTGGATGAACCGACTACTGGATTGCATCCGCGAGATGTCGATCGATTGCTCGAGCAGCTGGATACGCTGGTGACCGCGGGGCACACGGTGATCGTCGTCGAACACGAAATGCGTGTTGTCGCGCAGAGCGACTGGGTGATCGACATCGGCCCCGGGGCCGGCGATCAGGGCGGCAGGATCGTCGCCGCCGGCACACCGCAGAAAGTCGCCACCAGCAAGAAGAGCAAGACTGCGCCGTTTCTGGCTCGGGCGTTAAGCCGATAGTCACGGCGCCTTGCCAGACGCCTTCGCGAGCAGGCTCGCTCCCACAGTTTTGAAAGGTGTACCCAGAAAGGTCGTCACACACCAGATCCCCTGTGGGAGCGAGCCTGCTCGCGAAAGCGGAATGTCAGCCGCAGATGAACTGACTGGACGGACGCCTTCGCGAGCAAGCTCGCTCCCACAGTTTTGCAGGCTGTACCCAATAAAGTGGTAACACAGCAGACCCCTTGTGGGAGCGAGCTTGCTCGCGAAAGCGGTGTGTCAGTCGCAGATGAACTGACTGGATGGACGCCTTCGCGAGCAAGCTCGCTCCCACAGTTTTGCAGGCTGTACCCAATAAAGTGGTAACGCAGCAGACCCCCTGTGGGAGCGAGTCTGCTCGCGAAAGCGGAATGTCAGCCGCAGATGAGCTGACTGGACGAACGCCTTCGCGAGCAGACTCGCTCCTATACGGGCATGTGCGCCAGTTCAGGCGCCATCCAGCGTGCGGCGGACCTTGTCGAGCAGTTCGCTGATCTGGAACGGTTTGACCAGCATGTCCATGCCGGTGCCGAGGAAGACCTGGCGGTTGAGCGCGGTTTCGGCGTAGCCGGTCATGAACAGGATCGGCAGCCCTTCGTGCCAGCCACGGGCAACATCCGCCAGTTCACGGCCGCTCATGCGCGGCAAGCCGACGTCGGTCAGCAGCAGATCGATCGACGGGTCGTTCTGCAAGCGCTCCAGCGCCGATTCGATATCCGCCGCTTGCGTGCAGCGATAGCCGGCATCTTCCAGCACTTCGGTAACGAACAAGCGCACCGTGGCCATGTCCTCGACGATCAGCACATGTTCGCCACTGCCTTTGGCATCAGGCACCGGCACAGGCGCGTCGGCCCCGGTCGGGTCGTTGGTGCCGGGCAGCATGATCGTCACTTCGGTGCCACGGCGGGCAACGCTGCGAATGTGCGCGTCACCGCCGGACTGGCGGGCGAAGCCGTAAATCGTCGACAGACCAAGCCCGGTGCCCTGGCCCAGCGGCTTGGTAGTGAAGAACGGCTCGAACACCTTGTCGATCACGTTGTGTTCGATGCCGGTGCCATCGTCGCGTACCGACAATGCCACGTACGCGCCATCGGCCAGATTCGGATCGCCGTGGGAATAAGCGGCGTAAGTATTGACCCAGATATTGCCGCCGGAGGGCAGGGCATCGCGGGCGTTGATCACCAGGTTGAGCACCGCGCTTTCCAGCTGCACCGGGTCGACCAGCGCAATCGCCGGTTTGTTGGTCAATTCCAGCTTGAGGGTGATGCGCTCACCGATGGTGCGCACCAGCAATTCTTCCAGCGAGCGGACATGCTCGTTGATGTCCACCGGCCGTGTATCGAGCGGCTGCTGACGGGCAAATGCCAGCAGACGATGGGTCAGCGAGGCCGCGCTCATCGCTGAATTCAGCGCTGCTTCGGTGTAGAACTGCACCTTGTCCAGACGCTCATCGGCCACGCGTTTCTGGATCAGTTCCAGACTGGTGATGATCCCGGTGAGCAGGTTGTTGAAGTCGTGGGCGATACCGCCGGTGAGCTTGCCCAGCGCATCCATTTTCTGCACTTGCAACAATTGCGCTTCGGCGTGCACGCGCTCGGCGACTTCCTTGGCCAGCTGCGTGGTGGTGTCATCCAGTCGCGCTAGATGCGAGCGCTCGCGGTGGCGGTGTTCGGTGACGTCCTCGACAAACACCAGGCTCAGCTCTGGCGTGCGATACGGCGAAATCTGCCATTGGGTCTCGCGAATCTCGCCCTGCACGCGCATGTTCAGCGTGCCTTTCCAGCGCTCGCCGTCTACCAGACGCAGACGCAGTTCATCGAGGATCGAGCATTGATCTTCGGCGAAGCATTCACGCAGCGCCTGCTGATCGCGGTTATCGACGATCAATTGGGCAAATGCGTGATTGCACTCATGCACTTTCAGATTGGCATCGAGCACGGCGATCGGCGCCGAGACGTTGGCGAAGATCTCGCGGAAACGCGCCTCGCTTTCGCGCAGGGCATTTTCCGTGTCGCGCACCCGCAGCAGGGTACGCAGCGTGGCCAAGAGCACATCGGGGTCGACCGGGTGAATCAGATAGGCATCGGCGCCCGCGTTGAGGCCGGTGATGATGTCGCCGGTCTGGATCGACGCCGCTGACACATGAATCACCGGCAGCAGCGCAGTGCGCGGGTCGGCGCGCAACAGGCGGACGATGTCGAAACCGCTCATGTCCGGCAGGTTGACGTCGAGGATCAACGCATCGAGGGCTTCGCTCTCGATCAGGGCCAGGCCGTCGCTGCCGGTGCCGGCTTCGAGCACTGTGTAGCCGTGGCGCTCCAGGCGCCGACGCAGGGCGTAACGGGTGGCGACGTTGTCATCGACGATCAACAGGCGGATGTCACGATTCATCGACGTTCTCCAGAGCGATTGCCAGCGGGATGATGACAAAGAACGTCGAGCCCACGCCCGGCGTACTGTCTACCCCGACTTCACCGCCGAGCAGGGCGGCGAAACGCTTGCATAGTGACAGACCCAGACCGGTGCCGCGCAGACGTTTCTGCAATGGCGAATCGACTTGGGAGAAGTCTTCGAACAGCGTGTCATGCAACTCGGCCGCGATGCCGATGCCGGTGTCGCTGACGGCAAAGCGCACCTTGTCTTCACCTTCCAGTCGCGCCGACACGCGCACTTCGCCACGGGTGGTGAATTTCAGCGAGTTGGAAATGAAGTTGCGCAGGATCTGCCCGAGCTTCTTGTCATCGGTATACAGGCGCGGCAGGCCCAGCGGCTCTTCGAAGATCAGATCCACCGCCGAGGCGTCGACGATTGGCCGGAACATCCCGCGCAGGGCCGAAAACAGGTCGAACATGTCGAACCAGGCCGGCGAGATGCTGATGCGCCCGGCTTCGATCTTCGCCAGATCGAGCAGGTCATCAACCATGTCGCTGAGCTCGCGGGCAGCGGTGCTGACGAAGGCTACCTGCTTGTGCTGTTCAGGGCTGAGCGGGCCGTCGAGTTCGTCAGCGAGCAGACTGTTGATGCTCAGGATCGAGCCCAGCGGCGTACGAAATTCGTGGCTCATGTATGACAGGAAGCGGCTCTTCAAATCCGATGCCTGACGCAGTTCTTCTGCCTGAGTGTCGAGCTCGGCGTACAGCGCCAGCACGCCCTGGTTGGTTTCATCGAGCTCTTCGCGCAGGGCAGTGGTTTCGCGCTGCAACTGAGCGATGAGCGCCGCCTGTTCGGCATGGCTCAAGGTAGTCGATTCAGCCATGGGCGGCCTCCAGAGCAACGACCAGTACCGTCACGTCATCGCGACCACGACAGAAGTCGCGGTGCAGGACGCTGGCTATCACGGACGGATGGCGATGCACCAGGCCGGGGTAGTCTTTGAGATTCCAACGGGACTGTAAGCCGTCGCTGTACATGATCAATAAATGTCCGTTCACGTGAGCATAGTCAAAGGGTTTGGCTTTACGGTACTGGCCGCCAACGATGCCGGGGTGCGAGGCCAGGCCACGGGATTTGCCAGCCTCGAGCAGACTGGCGCCAATGTTACCGACACCGGCGAACGTCAGACCATCGCGCTGGCTGTCGAACTGCGCGAAAGCGACGGCGCCGCCACGGGTGCCGAGCATTTCCTGATGCAGGTCTTCCATCAATACCACTGGATCGGCAAACGGCGCCCGCGCGAATGCTTGTGCCCCGGCCAGGCCTGCGCGCTCGGCGTCTTCGCCATGACCGAGGCCATCGACCACCAGCGCGCTGATCCGCGAGCCTTCATACGCCAGATGCCAGACATCGCCGCAGGCTGGATCGGCATGCAGCGAATGCTGGCTGACGCCGAAGCGGATATCCGCCTGACGGTCGCTGCGCGCAAAGATCCGCGCCAGCAGCACCGCGCCACGGTGGTCAGCGTAAACATCAAACACATTGGTCTGCCGGGACACGGCGCCGAGGCCGATGCCTTGCGTGCCGCCAGTGGAAAAACCGTCCGCCAGACAGGCATCCAGGTCAAAGCCCTGCGCGCGATCCACAGTCTGCATCTCGATGCCGAAGCCGTTGCCTGGTCGCGCCAGCACACGCAGGTGAAATTCACCGCGCTGGGCATGCTTGAGCACGTTGCTTGCCAGTTCCGTCGCGACCAGTGCCACGCGGCCGGCATCGTTTTCGTCGAAGCCATGCTGCTCGGCGAGTTTCTGCGCGGTGCGCCGGGCGTGGCCGATCTGGCTGCTGTCCTCGATCGGCAGAACCTGGGTCAACGACCCGGTGATATTCATGTCCATCGTGTGATCGTAATGCGCGTGCCTTTGCCGGGCTCAGTGTCGAGTTCGAATTCATTGACCAGACGTTTGGCGCCGGTCAGGCCGAGGCCTAGTCCGCTGCCAGAGGTCCAACCGTCGGTCATCGCCAGTTTGATGTCGGCGATGCCCGGGCCTTCGTCGCGGAACGTGATGCGCAAACCGACCCGGCCGTTTTCTTCGAGGATCTGCCAATCCATGTCACCGCCGCCGCCATAGACCATGGTGTTACGCGCCAGCTCGCTGACGGCGGTCACCAGTTTGGTCAGGTCGATCAGGCGCATGCCGCATTCGGTGGCGAGCTTGCGCGTGGTCTGGCGGGCCAGTACCACGTCCTGTTCGATCAGGATGGGTTGGGTACCACTGCTGCGTACGGTCATTGCAGGCGTACTCGATCCTGCAGCAGTTTCATTCCGCGTTCGACGTTGAGGGCGGTGCTGACGCCCGGCAAGGTCATGCCCAGCTCAACGAGCGTGATTGCCACGGCCGGCTGCATGCCGACCAGCACGGTTTCGGCGTCCATGATTTTCGACAACCCCGAGATGGTGCCGATCATGCGCCCGATGAACGAGTCGACCATGTCCAGCGCCGAGATGTCGATCAGCACGCCACGGGCCGAGGTCCGGCTGATGCGCTCGGACAGATCGTCCTGCAGGGTCATGGCGAGCTGGTCGTGCATGTCGACCTGAATGGTCACCAGCAGCAAATCGCCCATTTGAAGAATCGGAATACGTTCCATCGGCTCAGACCGCTTTGCCGAGGCTAATGCCCAGGCGAGTCAGGGCCAGTTTCAAAGCGTCGGCCAGGTTGGCCTTGGTCACAACGCCTTGCAGATCCAGCCCCAGGTGAACGATGGTTTGGGCGATCTGCGGACGCACGCCGCTGATGATGCAATCAGCGCCCATCAGGCGAATGGCGGTCACGGTCTTCAGCAGGTGCTGGGCAACCAGGGTGTCGACGGTCGGCACGCCGGTAATGTCGATGATGGCGATCTCAGAACCGGTGTCGACGATGCGTTGCAGCAGCGATTCCATGACTACTTGGGTGCGTTGCGAATCGAGGGTGCCAATCATTGGCAGGGCGAGAACGCCGTCCCACAGCTTGACCACCGGCGTCGACAGTTCCAGCAGCTCTTCCTGCTGACGCTTGATCACCGCTTCGCGGGATTTCTGGAAGGTGCCGATGGTGTGCATGCCGACCGTGTCGAGCAGTTCGGAAACTTCCAGCAGTTGCTCGGCGAGCAGTGCCGGCTGGTCCTGATAATGGTTTTGTAGCAGGGCGAACAGCGGACCTTTCAAGGCGAAGATGAAGTTGGCGGTTTGCTGGGAATCCTGGCCGAGCAGGGCGCGGCTCTGCGACAGCTTTTCAAGGAACTGACGGGTGTCTTCCCAGCCTGCGGCGGCAATCTTGCTGCCGTTGCCGTTTTCCAGACCGGCCAGTAGCAGGGAGAGCAAGTCGCGGGTTTGCTGAGCGAGGTCGTGTTCCTTGAGATTGCGCGTGGCGCCGCTGGCTTCGAGGCGTTTGGTCCATTCGCTCAGCAGATGAGCCTGGTTGTTCCTGATTGCTTCAACTGTGCCGTTCTGCAGTGCTGCCATGTGCGTGTCGCTCCGTTACGTAATGGTGCCGGCTCAGCGAAATGACCGGCGCGAATTGACTGACATTTGCCGCTTGAAATAGTTGTTTACCCAGCGGCGAATTTTTCTGCCTGCCGCGTCGAACGCCCCGCTAACTCTAGTCGGCGTGGCAGCAGGCAACGATGTTTTGAACGAATCTGCGGCGTCAGGCTTCGAATCTGCATGCCCGACGTTTTCCAGTCGTGCTGGAAGAAGGAGGCAGGACTATGAATGAGGTGGATATGAACGAGCAAGCGCCGCAACAGCAAAATCAGTCCTCAGAGTCAATTAACCGCAACGACCCGGCCATCGACCCGCAGACACCAGGGCAAAATACCCCCGCGCCGGCTGAACAAGGACAGGCGGACAGCGCGGCTGCCGAGGTCGATCAGAAGCAGCATCACAATGACAACAGCAACGACTTCAGCCCCGGCTTCAAGCCTGACCCGGACCGTCCTGAACCCGGCGAGAGCACCGACGCCGATATCGACACCGATGGCGGTTGATCGCTGAAACGCAAAAAGGCCGCATCGAAGGATGCGGCCTTTTTATTGCCGGGCGGTTACTTGCTCGGATGTTTGGCTTGCAGCTCTTTGGCGTGGGCCAGGTGTTTTTCCAGCGCTGGCAGCATCTTCTGCGCGAACGCTTTCAGTTCAGTAGCGCCTTTGGCCTTGTCATCGGTCACGGTGTTCGCCTGTTTCTTGAACAGCTCGATGGTTTCTTCGTGAGCCTTGACCTGGTTGTTGGCGTAGGCCGCATCGAAGGATTCATCGCGCATGTCGAGAATCTTTTCCTTGGCCTGTTTGACCAGGGTGGTGGTGTCCGGGACTTCGATGTCGTTGGCCTTGGCAATTGCTGCCAGCTCATCGTTGGCTTTGCTGTGATCGGTGATCATCTGATTGGCAAAGGCTTTGATGTCAGCTGACTGGCTTTTTTCCAGAGCCAGGCGGCTGGTTTCGATTTCAGCGATGCCACCGGCGGCGGCGTTATCGACAAAATCATTGTCGGTCGCGGCAAAGGCGCTGCCCATGCCGGCAGACAGTGCAACAGCCAGAGCGAGATGACGCAGGTTGAATCCGTCCATTGGGTATCTCCACGCAGGTTTTTGTGAGCGTTATCCAATGGAGCGAACTCACAAGCCAAAGGTTTTATCGCATTTACGACAGGGCGACGAACGGCAACCGCTGGTCTGACAGGGTGTCGACAGAAGCCATTGCGCAAGGCCATGCTGATAACGAGTCAGCGCATCGGTCGCGCTGGTTGTCGATCAATTTGATGGAGGTGTTTCATGCCGGTTTCACATGATCTGTATCAGGACCTGGGCTGCAAAAAGGAAGAGATCGAGCAAAAACGCTCCGAGGATGCGAAGCTGGATTCGCTGCTCAACAAGTATTTCGACGTGGATAAAGCGGTCGTCGAGGCCGAGAACGCCCAGTCCGACGCCCCCACTGACGACGAGCTGAAAAAGCTCAAAGAGAAGCGTGTGATCGTCAAGGAACAGATCGTCGCCCAACTGGCCGGGCAGCCGCTGACCGGTCAGTAATTACCTGACCCGTGGTCGCCATCCGAAGGGAACGGCGATCACCCACGGCACCTCCAATGTGCAGAGTCTGCAAACCATCGACTCGTTGCGAGGTGCCTCATGAACGATCCGAAATTCCCCAGTGAAGAGCAGGGCGGCTTCGACCCGATTCCGACCCGCCCTGAACCCAACAGCCCGGCGCATACCACAGCGCATCCGGAAAAAACCGTGAAAGAACTGCCGGAGGATGAAGATCCGGAGAAGTTCGACCGGTCCAGCAACTGACAGACCGCCTTCGCGAGCAGGCTCGCTCCCACATTTGGAATTCGTTTCTCCTGTGGGAGCGAGCCTGCTCGCGAAGGTGCAAGTCCATTCCGCCGCAAATCGCGCAGGCTCACTTCAGCGCCGCATCCAACCCCATCCGCCCCATATGCCTCGCCTTCAACGAGCCGAAATACAACCACTGCCCATATTCGCGCACCGTGGTAATCGGCGAATAATTGCCATCGCTCGCGTCCTGCAGATTGGCAATCACCTTGCCGTCCAGATCCAGTCCCAGCACAAACCCACGCTTTTCGACAGGCTTGGGCAAAACCGTCAACGCCCGCACGATCATCTTGCGTACGAACGGGTGCTGCGCGGTGCCATCGAGTAACGCGTTGCGCGGCGCGTACAACGCTACCCAAAAGCGATTGCTGCCATTGAACGAGAGGTTGTCCGGAAGCCCCGGCAAGTTGTCGATGAACACATCATGGGTACCGGCCTTCGGCCCGCTCAGCCAGTAGCGGCTGATGCGATAAGCACCGGTTTCATTGACCAGCACATAGGCTTCGTCGGGGCCAAGGGTGACGCCGTTGGCGAACTGCAACTTGTCGAGCAAGACGCTGGTCTTGCCGCTCTGAAAGTCGTAACGCAGCAAACGGCCGTCGGCGCCGTGCTCGATGATCGCCTCACCGTCATGGCCATAGCCCCAGCGGCTCGAGGCATCGCTGAAGTAGGCGTAGTGGCCTGACTTGTCGACCGCCACATCATCGGTAAATCCAAATGGCACGCCGTTGGCCTCGGTGGTCAAGGGGATCACGCGGCCCTGCGCATCCAGCGACAACAAGCCTTTGACCGCATCTGCAATCACCAGCATGCCGTTCGGATGACGGGCCAGGCCCAAGGGACGGCCACCGGTGTCGGCGAGGACCTTGCGCTGCGTGCCGTCGAGGCTGCTGCGGATCAGCCGGCCGTCATGCAATCCGGTGATGAGGAATTCGTCTTCCAGCAGCAGCGCCTCAGGCCCTTCGATGTCGCTCGGCCCGACCTTCACCACAGCTTTGAGGCGCTGGTTGTCCGCGTAGATGCCGTCTTTCAACGAGGGCGCCGGTGGCGGCGTCCAGGCGACCGGTTCGACCTTGGTCGGCAGCAACAACAAGAAGGCGATGACCAGAACGATCAGCAGGCACAGCAGATAACGTAATTTCACGCGCTGGCCCTCGCCGCGCCGATGTACTGCGCGGTCGTGTCGCGCAGGGCAAGCATGGACGCGGCAGATTCGCGCTCGATGCGTCGCTTGAGTAACAGGCGATTGGCCAGACGCATGAGCAAACCGTCAAAGCGATATTCCAGCGTACGCACGAATCGCGTGCCACCAGCCTCCGCCGAGGACTCGTAAGTCAAACGCAGGGACAGGCCCTGATCACTTTGCGCGCGTGCGCACCAGCGCCGGCCCGGCAGATATTCAGTGACTTCCCAGCGCAAGTGACCGGCACGTCCGCCGGCATGGATATCCTCTTCGAAACGCGCACCGGCATGGAGTGGACCGTGCGGACCGTCAATCTTCAATGAGGAGGGATGCCAGTCCGGCCAGTGACTGACGCTGGCGGCATAGGCCAGCACAGCGACCGGCTCGCCGGCGATATCGATCTGGTGCTGCATGCGCGTCATGGGCATTTGCGAATTACTCAAAGGGGCGGGTTCCGGCTCGAGGTACAGCGTGCCGAACAGGTAGTCCATCAAGGGCAGAACGATGTTGAAATTGCGCTCCTGCATGCGCTCGCGGCGGTGATGCAGTTCATGCAGACGGCGCATCTGGCGGATCCATGGCAAGCGGGTCAACGGATTTTGCGGTGGCAGATGTTCACAGGCATGGAACACCTCATAGAGTAGATAACCGAGCACCATGCACCCGGCAAACAGCCCGGCGACATTGGCGTTGACCTGCGCGAGCAGCCACCACAGCGGCAGGGTGATCAATAGCGTATGAATGACGATTAGCCAGGCTGGAAACAGGATCACCCGCCAGTCCCGCGCGCTGTCGTAGGTCATGTGCCCGGGGGTGAAAAAACTGTGATGGTCGCCGGCATGCCGCGCGTAGAACATCTTTGCGAAAGCTTTTTTGTGATGGCCCAAATGGCGATGGACCATGTATACGCCGAAGTTGAACAACAACAGGCTCAGCGGCACCGTCAGCCATTCCAGCCAGCTCACTGAATGCACCGTGCGCCAGAACGCAGCGACGGCGAAAATGCCGAACAGCAGCACGAACGCGCCATGCAGCCATGGGTTGTACAAAGGATGAATGGCCGCCCGGTAGCGGCTGCGGAATGCCTCGGTGGTCTGCCTCAATGCGTTTCACCTGCGGGTATTGTTGTTATACCCGGCAGATTAGCCGATCCGCTGACTTGTGCAGCGCGAACCTTGCGGCCTTAAGCGCCATGCTCTGGACTGAGGCTGTCCGTCAGCTCAACGGATTCCAGCGCTGCGACCAGTCGTCATCGGTGCGGATCACTTCGCGCAACAGATCGAAGGCCTGCTGCAGCACTGCCGAGTCGCGATCACGGGAATACACCAGATAGGTCGGATAGCCGAATTCCGGCGCTTTGGTGACGGCTTCCAGGGCGCCGGTCTCTAGGTAAGTGCGCACAACGCGAGTGCGGAAATAGCCGCTGCCGCCATGTTCGAGGATGTATTGCAGGGCCAGCGGGCCAAGGTTGAAGCTCAGCGCGGCTTTGGCTTTTTCCGGCAGGGCGGCGTCGTGCTGACGGCGGAAATCCGGACCCCAATCGATGTAGACGTAAGGCTCCGGACGCTCGGGCGCGCGTACCAGAATCAGTTTTTCCTCCAGCACTTGCTCGACCTGCAGACCCGGCCAGTATTCCGGCTGATAAACCAGCGCGGCATCGAGCACACCGAGTTCGAGCTGACGCAGCAGATTTTCGCCATCGCGAATTTCCATGCGCAGTGCGTGGCCGGGGATTTTCTCGCGCAGTTCCGCCGCCCAACTGAGCATCAACGGGTTGCACAGGCTGACCTCGCCACCGATATGCAGAACGTTGTGATAACCCTCGGGCAGCGGCAAGTCGCGGCGCGCGGCTTCCCAGGTCTGCACCAGTTGATTAGCGTAGATCACGAACGCTTCGCCATTGGCCGTCAACTTCGCCCCGGCGCGATTGCGCACGAACAGCGTACTGCCCAACTGGCTTTCAAGCTTCTGCACCCGCGCGGTGATGGCGGTCTGCGTGACGAACAACTTCTGCGCGGCGGCGGCAAGGCTGCCATGACGGACGATTTCGAGGAAAGTGCGAGCGAGGTCGATGTCCATGGGGCAGGGCCGGTGACTGGAGGTGGAGCGCATTGTAAGTCAAAAGGCTCTCTCCCTAACCTGAAAGCAACAACGGATTGAACCGCTGAAAATTGCGTTTGAGTCCTACGGAAACAGGAGCGTTTTGATCAGATTTGGGGATATTTCTGACGACTTTTTCAGGTTGGTCGTCGGACGCCGGATCTATAGGATCAGTCCTGACATTGAAGTCATCGAGCGCACAGATCGCTCTGGACCCGGACAAAGGATGGACTATGCGAATCCCACTGATTGAAAGCGATACGCCTGCTTACTCGCCTCGCCATTACTGGCGCGACGACCGCGCCAGATGCCCCTCGGAGAACGTTGCCATGCCGAGCGCCAAAGTGCCCCGGCTCACGGGCCTGAAGAAGCTCGAGGGCAAACCTCTGGAGTTGCTGTTGCGTGGGCAGGATACCGGCGACGATCCGATGCTCATCCTGCGCTGCACAAGCGAAGGATTTGAGCTGCTTGATGTGGTGAACATGATCGCAACCTCCGAGCTGTACCAACAGGGAGAGATGGTCAAACGTATCACCGGCAAATCTGTGAGAACCGTGCGACGCCTGCTCAAGGAAGGCGCGTCGGTGCGCCTGGACACGCCGCAGAGCGTCATCGCCTACCAATATGCCGCTGCGCTGGAACTGGCCATCGAAGTATTCGGGCGTCAGGCCAAGGCCGAATCATGGCTGGAGCAACGCGCTACTTACTTCTACGGTTATGTGCCGCTCGATCTGGTGGGACATGCGCTGGGCTTCAGGATGGTGGAGGAGTATCTGAACCAGATCAAATACGGGGTTTATCAATGAATCCCTTGCCCTGGGATGATCGCTGGTACGCCTGGCGGCTGGATCGCGAGGTGTACAGCGAGACCTGGGACAGCGGCCTGGGGTCGAAACGGGACGGCGGCCGCTGGAATACGCCCGGCCGCAGAGTCGTTTATGCGTCGGTCGACCCCTCCACGGCGATACTGGAGGTGGCCGCCCATGGCAGCTTCGATGCGCTTGATCAGGAACCCTATGTGTTGACCTGTTTTGAAATCACTCACGACGCCAGCGTCAGAATCGTGCAACCGGAAGACGTGCCCAATCCGCATTGGCTCACCCCGATCAAAACCTCGCCCAACCAGCGAAAGTTTGCAGATGCACTGTTGGCTGAACATCCATTTGTTCTGGTGCCTTCGGTAGCCACCCGGCACTCGTGGAATTTGCTGGTGAGTTGCGATCTGGCGGAGGGGCAGTTCAGGATGGTTTCGCAAGAGCGGTTTGGGCTGGATACGCGGTTGTTGCAGGAGGGTTGATCGTATTTGTGTGGGCCTGCGAATCCGACACGACAATTTCCAGGTTCCGGGAGCGATCAAGGGCCGATGAGTCGCTGCCAGCTACATTCGCGGCGGCTCGCATTCTACGTCTGGATTCAGGCTTTCAACCAATATAAAGATCCGGTACATTTCGCGCCCACGCTTACTACAAGGAAGTTAAAGATGGCAAAGCCTGCCGCTCGACTCAGCGATCTTAATGCATGCCCGATCACAGGCCATGGCACCAATCCCGGTAACAGCGGTTCCGGTGATGTAAACATCAATGGAATGCCAGTTTTGCGTGTCGGAGACACCACAGCGTGCGGAGACACTGTCACCGAAGGCATCAGCAATATTTTGATCAATGGCAAGCCTATGCTTTCTTGGGCAGTGCGACGGCCCACGGAGGCATGATAATCACGGGCTCTGGCGACGTTTTTGTCGGCACCCAGGTCGGTTCCGCACCTTTCTCCCCGATTATCACTGTTCCTAAACACAGCGAGCGCTTCCAACTGGTTGATGAGGCCACTGGCGAAGCTATTCCCGACATGCTCTATTGCATCGAAACGGGTGACGGTCAGCGTCTCGTAGGCCATACCGATAGTCATGGTAACGCCGCGCGAGTGTTTACGGCCAACCCGACTTCGATAGTTGTGCAGTGGGGTAAGGAAGCTGCCGCCCATCTCGACGCGCTCGGCCTAGATTACTAAGGGAGGTGGCAGGTGGCAGCCCCCAAAAAGAATCAAGCTCGAACAAGCGATCAACATACAACGACCCAAGTGAAAGGTACGCTGGCACAGGATTACGTAACGGTTGTGGGTGCGTCTTACATGTCCCTTTATGAAAAGGTTCGTGGCCAGAAGGGCAACAAGATGCGCTTTATCAATCAGGGTATCCGCCAACTCACAAAGTATCCAACCGGCACTCCAAACTTCACGATCCAGCGTGTATTTCTGATTTTCAAAAATGACTATCCGGAGAACTTGCTGACGGCTTTGAAGGACGTTGTCGAAAATCAGCACGGGGCCCAGTACCGAGAGATGGACTCGATATCCGGTCTTGTGGATTTCATCGCAGCTCGGCAACGCCGCGGGCGCGAGATCAAACAGCTCGACTTTTTTTCCCATGGTGTGGTGGGCAGTATCGAGTTGGGCTACGAGCTGGATAAAAACGATAGCTACCGTCTGCGTGATGCACAGGCGAATATGTTCAAACCCGAAGCGTTTGCCTATGGTGCGAAAATTCACTCCTACGCTTGTCGCACAGGTTTGGGTATCGATGCCGACTTCAAGGTCAATGAAACAGAAGATCCTCATTACGAGCGCAGCCTGGCGCAGATTCTTGCTAATGCTACCCGGACCACCGTGTGGGCATTTCCAAGACGCAGCAACTACGACACAACTTATGGTACTGCCGCGGAACGGGGATCTGTGCCGGGCATTCGTGAAAGAGAAGCAGCTGATGGGCGAGCTATGCGGAATTATTTGAGTCGAAAAACCGCTTATGAACGAAAGCTGATCGAACATCGCAAGACCCTCAAAGACCCAACGGCGCAACTACCTGATGAACTGGCGCCGCAGGCGCCAACGCCAACAGTCTCTGAAGAAGAGCGCAATTTGCTGGCGCACGATGACAGCCGAGCATTGTATGAACGGAAGATTGGATTTCCGCTGGATGCCTTAGGCGCACATCGTGAGGTTCGATCAGGTGATACACCGGACGGCGTACCCAAACACCTGCTTGCCTATAAACCGCTATGACGCTCCTGAAGTTTATAGGCAAACGTCACGTCTTCTGTGTCTTGTTGATTGCTGCCAGCTTTGCAGGACTATTTATTTACGCCAAGGAAGCCCAGATGCCAGCCAAAGCAATAATGTATTACGGCCCGTGGAGTCCGGAAGAAAACCGTTTCGATGCCAGCCGGTGGTTCAGTTCAGGTATGTATCGCCCGCGTCTCATGGGTACTCCGCCTGAAGAGAGCCCAGTGACCATGCTGCGCAATAAGCCTGAAAGTTTGCGACATATTGAGAATGATGTTCTCTTGACCGAAGCGTTATTCGCTGTAGGGCGACAGTTTCCGAAGTTGGATACCGAAGACCTCATTCTGAATACGCCGGACCTGCATCGCCAGATACGGTATGCCTATAGTTCATTTGCCGAGCCTGACAAGCCCGTGGATTCCTATTGGCTTTTCATTACGTTTGCAAACAAGACCGTGGTCGTTACGATCGATTGGGACGTGACAGAAAAGAAACTCTTGCCCCGCTCGATGGCTTCGAATCTGATCGAAAAAAGTGATGAAGAGGCGGCATACCTTCAGGTAAAAAAAGAGCTTGATGGGACGGCTTCAGCCAAGCGTTAACTCACGTTGCCATGACTTCAATGGTTGAAACGACAAATCCCGCCAATAAGCGGGATCTGTGTTTTACCAAGAAGCTTCTTACGAAGGGAACAGCTCGGACAGTTTCATCGACAGCATCATGTCGCCTTCAACGCGCAGCTTGCCGCCCATGAAGGCCTGCATGCCGTCGGTTTCGCCGCTGACGATGTCTTTCAGGGTCTGGCTGTCCAGCACCAGCGTGCAGTTGGCGTCCGGGTTTTCGCCTTCCTGGATGTCGCAGGTGCCGTCTTTGACGATCAGGGCGTATTGCTTGTCTTCGTCGGTGATGTTGAAACCGAAGACCAGGTCCAGACCGGCAGCGGCGGCTGGGTTGAACTTGGCTTGCATTGCTTTTACGGCATCAGCTACGGAGGTCATGGTTCGATCCTTTCTTGGTCATGGGAGCTGGGTGGTTACAGCCAGGGTCACAGTAAGCCGGACTCAGCGAAAAGTGATGAGTTCCGGGGCCTTCAGCAGTTGCAGGTGTGCGTGACTGTTGAAGGAAGCCAGAGCCACCTCGCGACCACGAAACTTCAATTGGTTGAGCGAGGTGTTGACGATTTGCCAGTTCAATTCAAAGGCCTGTCTGGCAGGCATTTGCGTAATCAGGTGGAGCAGGGCAGTGATGGTGCCGCCGGAGGTAAACACGGCGATTTTCTGGTTCTTTTCCGCCAGGTCGAGGATGCGGTGCAGCCCGGCCTGAACCCGTTCGACGAAACCCAGCCAGCTTTCCAGTCCGGGTGTGTCGTAGGTGCCGGCAAGCCAGCGCTCGACGATCAGGGCGAAGATGCGCTGGAATTCACCGCGGTTCTGCGCGGCGTTACGCAGGATGTCGAGGGCTTCCGGCTCTTCCGGCAGCATGGCCGGGAGCAGAGCGCGGATCACCGCATCGGCATCGAATTCGTTGAAGGCGGAATCGGTTTCGAGGACTGGAACCGGCAAGCCTCTGGCGCTGAATTGCTCCAGTGCACTGGTGGCCGTGTGCTGTTGGCGACGCAGGTCACCGGCAAGGCAACGATCGAAGCTGATACCGAGGTCGGCGAGGTGCTGGCCGAGGATTTCTGCCTGACGCACACCGGTCGGCGACAGCACGTCGTAATCGTCTGCACCAAAGGAGGCCTGGCCATGTCGTATCAAGTAGATGCTGCCCACGTCCGCGTCGTCCCGGTACGTTGAAGGTCAGGCGAGGTTATGAGGATGGCGTAAGGCTGTCAATGAAAAAACATACGCTTGTTTGAAATGCCCGTTACAGGCGTGTTGCCGGAGGTTTCACGGCTGGCCGACGAGCCGGCGCATGGGTATGCTGGAGCCATTCCGCGTGTAATACACCGTCACGCATTGCTTTGAGGAGTCTCTGTGGATTTTTTCACCGAATACGCCAGCTTCCTGGCCAAGACCGTCACGCTGGTGATCGCCATTCTGGTGGTGCTTGCCAGTTTTGCTGCATTGCGCAGCAAGGGCCGACGCAAATCGGCGGGCCAGTTGCAGGTCAGCAAGCTCAACGATTTCTACAAGGGGCTTCGTGAACGCCTGGAGCAGACCCTGCTCGACAAGGATCAGCTCAAGGCATTGCGCAAGGGCGAAGCGAAAACGGAAAAAAGCGCGAAGAAGCAAAAGAACAAGCCTGAGACCAAATCCCGGGTATTCGTGCTCGACTTCGATGGCGATATCAAGGCTTCCGCCACGGAAAGCCTGCGCCACGAGATCACCGCGCTGCTGACCCTGGCCACACCGAAAGACGAAGTGGTTCTGCGTCTGGAAAGTGGCGGCGGCATGGTGCACAGCTACGGTCTGGCGTCGTCGCAGCTGGCTCGAATCCGTGACGCCGGCGTGCCACTGACCGTGTGCATCGATAAAGTTGCGGCCAGCGGCGGTTACATGATGGCGTGCATCGGCGACAAGATCATCAGCGCTCCGTTCGCCATCCTCGGTTCGATCGGCGTGGTCGCGCAATTGCCCAACGTCAATCGCCTTTTGAAGAAGCATGACATCGACTTTGAAGTGCTGACCGCCGGTGAGTACAAGCGCACTCTAACCGTGTTCGGCGAAAACACCGAGAAGGGTCGCGAAAAATTCCAGGAAGACCTCGACATCACCCATCGCTTGTTCAAAAACTTCGTTGCCCGTTATCGCCCGCAACTGGCGATCGATGAGGTGGCTACCGGTGAGGTGTGGCTCGGTATCGCTGCGCTGGAAAACCAACTGGTGGATGAGCTCAAGACCAGCGATGAATACCTGGCACAGAAGGCCAAACAGGCCGAGGTCTATCACCTGCACTATGCCGAGCGCAAAAGCCTGCAGGAACGCATCGGCATGGCCGCCAGCGGTTCGGTGGACCGCGTGCTGTTGAGCTGGTGGAGCCGTCTTACCCAGCAACGCTTCTGGTAAACCGCAGGCATAAAAAAACGCCGGTCACATGACCGGCGTTTTTGTGTCTGCAACAAACGTCCGACGCTTAGCGGCGACGGAACAGCGGCAGTGGTTCGTCAGCGGCAGCCTGGTAAGTCACCGAGAAGTCCTTGAGGCCTTCCAGTGCTTCGTACGGGTCTTTGTCCGCGCGAATGGCGAAGGCGTCGAAACCGCAGCGATGCATGTAGAACAATTGGTCCCGCAGTACATCGCCAATCGCACGCAGCTCGCCTTTGAAACCATAACGGTCACGCAGCAGGCGGGCATTGGAGTAGTTACGGCCGTCGGTAAACGCCGGGAAGTTCAAGGCGATCACCTGAAACTTGGCGACGTCCCCACCGATTTCCTCGGCCTCTTCATCAGCATCCAGCCACACACCCAGACCACCGTCGCGGGCCAGGAGCATGCGGCTGTGTTCGCGCCACAGCTGCAGCGGCACGATCAGATCGTCGCAGTTGCTGATTTCATCGATGTTGAAATCCTTCGGCAACAGGTGCCAGGTTTCGTCGACGACTTCGTTGTTCTTAATGATTCGCTGCATAGACGCGTTCCTTGAAGAGGTCGATGCCAATACGCTGATAAGTGTCGATGAAGCGCTCGTCTTCGGTGCGTTGTTCAACGTACACATCGATCAGCTTCGAGATCACGTCAGGCATGGCTTCCTGTGCGAAGGACGGGCCGAGGATCTTGCCCAGGCTCGCATCACGGCTGGCGCTGCCACCGAGGGAGACCTGATAGAACTCTTCGCCTTTCTTGTCCACGCCGAGGATGCCGATATGGCCGACGTGGTGGTGACCACAGGCGTTCATGCACCCGGAGATGTTCAGGTCCAGTTCGCCGATGTCGAACAGGTAGTCCAGATCATCGAAGCGACGCTGGATCGATTCGGCAATCGGGATCGACTTGGCGTTGGCCAGCGAGCAGAAGTCACCGCCCGGGCAACAGATGATGTCGGTCAGCAGGCCGATGTTCGGCGTGGCAAAACCGCCTTCACGCAACTCGCCCCACAGGGTGAACAACTGGCTCTGCTCAACATCGGCAAGAATGATGTTCTGCTCGTGGGAGGTGCGCAGTTGACCGAAACTGTAGCGCTCGGCCAGATCGGCGACGGCGTCGAGTTGCTTGTCGGTGATGTCGCCAGGGGCAACACCGGTCGGCTTCAACGACAGCGTCACAGCAACATAGCCCGGCTTCTTGTGCGCCAGGGTGTTGCGGCTGCGCCAGCGAGCGAAACCCGGATGTTCTTTATCCAGATCGGCCAGTTGTGCGGTCTGGTTGTCGAGGGTCTTGTAGTCCGGATCAACGAAGTGCTTGGCAACCCGATGCAGTTCGGCCTCGGTCAGCGTGGTCTGGCCACCGCGCAGGTGCTCCATTTCCGCATCGACTTTCTGCGCGAACACTTCAGGCGTGAGCGCCTTGACGAGGATCTTGATCCGCGCCTTGTATTTGTTGTCACGACGGCCGTAGCGGTTGTACACACGCAGAATGGCGTCGAGGTAGCTCAACAGGTCCTGCCATGGCAGGAATTCGTTGATGAATGCGCCTACCACCGGCGTACGCCCGAGGCCGCCGCCGACCAGCACGCGGAAGCCCAGCTCGCCAGCGGCGTTGTAGACCGGTTCCAGACCGATGTCGTGAACTTCAATGGCTGCGCGGTCGCTGGTCGAGCCATTCACGGCGATCTTGAACTTGCGCGGCAGGTAAGCGAATTCCGGGTGGAACGTTGTCCACTGACGGACGATTTCGCACCATGGCCGTGGATCGATCACTTCATCGGCGGCGACGCCGGCAAACTGGTCGGTGGTGACGTTGCGCAGGCAGTTGCCGCTGGTCTGGATCGCGTGCATCTGCACGGTCGCAAGTTCGGCGAGGATGTCCGGGATGTCTTCCACCGCAGGCCAGTTGAACTGCACGTTCTGCCGCGTACTGATGTGGGCGTAGCCCTTGTCGTAGTCACGGGCGATTTTGGCCATCATGCGCACCTGGCGCGAAGTCAGTTGGCCGTAAGGCACCGCCACGCGCAACATCGGCGCGAAGCGCTGGATGTACAGGCCATTTTGCAGGCGCAGGGGGCGGAATTCTTCTTCGCTCAGCTCACCTGCCAGATAGCGTCGGGTCTGATCACGGAACTGCTTGACGCGGTCCTCGATGATCCGCTGATCGTACTCGTCGTATACGTACATATAAGTCCTGTTCTCAGGCTTGGGCTACTCGGAAAACGCTGCGTTTTCGCTTGCTGGAGTCCGATGTTGCCTCTGCAATTCTGCGCGCACGGCCGCGCACTCCGTCACGGAGCCGGGGCAATATACCCGTTTGCAGTTATGCGCAAAAGTGATGTTTGAGTATATGTAAAGAACCAAATCGCCTAACGCCAAAGCCGGTCATCTAATCCACATTTGTCGTGCGGACAATCATCGTCTTAACTGTGATCGAGTCTTTGTGCAATCACCGATAAAACCGACAAGAGGCGATGCAATGAGCAACCCGACCAAAGCCAGGAAAAGCGACAGTAGCGTCGACGCGTGGGCCATTTTGTTCCTGATCATTCTTGTAGTGGGGACGGCGGTCTTCTGGGTCAGTCATCAGTAAAAAAATCCGGGCCCGTTCCCGGCCCGGATTACTGTGCCGCCAGATTATGCCGGGTTATCTGACCGGCGATGTCAAACGCCGGCGAAATGCAGCACCAGCTTGACGATGGCAAACAGCGTCAGGCCAAACACTGCCGTGAACAAGACACCCAGGATCACGAAGTGACTGGGTTTGCCGTGGGTGAAGTCTCTTTCCCGGTTCTTGCCGCTTTGCACCCCGAACGCAGCAGCCATGACGCTGTGCAGCATCTGCCAGAAGCTCGGCGGTTTGTTGTCGACTGGATTGTCCATAAATCCCTCTGCGAAAAAGCGTACACCAACAGCATAGCCAAACAGCGTTCGAGTGCCCTCTGCGCAGGCACGGATACCTCGTTACAACTCCTGTCGGAAGCGATAACCATGTACCGCCGAAGGGGTCGTTGCAGATGATCTGCTGTCGCTCTATTTGAAGGAGCGATGTATGTCACCCGATCCCGTTGTCCGGCGCGTCCCCGAAAATCCTGCGAAACCTTCAGCTACAGACAGTCTTCACGGACCCTATCTGGAGGCTGCAGTACCACAGTGGCTGATCGACACTTCTGCCCGAAGAAGGGCTGAATTCAAACAGGCCAAGGCGAAGATGCCGACAGGGTACAAGCAGGCAACCCTACAACAACGCAAGAACCTGGATCGTGTCTTCCAGGACAGCCTCAGGGCGCAAACCGAGCTGGATAACGCGATGTCTGCCTTCAAGGATATCGATGACTTTGCGCGGCCACTGCTGGTGAGAGCGTTGAAGCATCATTTCAAGGTGGAGGTTGATGTCGACAAAACCCTGCTGTGTCTCAGGCGTCCTCTGGCGCTGGGCATATTCGAAATAGAAGTTGGTACGTTCGAGGTCTTGAAGTTACCGATGCTGCAAGCAGCGTTGCATAACTTCGAGATCCGGGAGTGCTTGCCGGGTGCGTATCACCAAAGCTCCGGGTTCATGCAGCTGACCACCAAACCCGACACGTACGAGTTGATCACGTTGAACATGACGGTCATGCAGTTTCTCAGCCTGTGCCGTTATCTGGACATCGGAAGCCACTACCAGACGTATTTGAAGACATTCTTCCATCCGACGGATCAGCAAGCGGAAACGAAATTGCGTCAACTGTTCGTTGCCAGTCAAAAGGCTGCCATGCGTGCGGCTGCCGAGTACGCTTTGCTGGCGAAGGACATTCGGCCAGAAGACCACGCCATGATCCTCTCAGTGATCAATGGCGAAATATATCCAAAAATCGACGGCAAACGAGTCTGGTTCCGTGACCTGAGTCTGATGCGTCACAGAACAGTGGGTTGTGTAGCGTTCTCCATCGCCGACAAGCTTCGGGGAGCCGATGCCGTGATTTTGTATGTGCCCAACGATCCCGTATGTGCTCTGAAGCGCTACACGGATAAAAGAGACATCGCCGCGTTCGAACAGCGGTTCGTTCATCGTGACCTGCAACACAAGCAAAGCGCTGATCCGACCCCTTACCAGCGTTTTTTCAGTCAGTTCATGCCTTATGACAAATATTCTTATTACTTGAGCCAATTTGTCCGCATATCCCCGGATTCTCCGCCTGACCTGCTGTCGTCACCCTGGATCAAGGTGCTCATCCTGGTACAGGGTTTAGGCCCTTTGATCGAGATCCGCGAGACGCCCCCCGTGCGTCCCTTGATGGAACCCGAGCCTGAACCCTACGTTGCCCTCTCCGCCATCCCTCGCAAGGACGAAGGCCCTTGGTCAAACAATACCGACCTGTGGACCTATCTCTACGAACAACATCGCGACAAGGTATTTACGGACGCGCGCAGCCATGCGGTTGCGACCCGTGACGTCGATATCAGAGTTCGCGATGCGAAACTGGCCGCGCTGCTGCAAATGGGCTTTTTTGCGGTGAACATGGCTTCGATGTTCGTGCCGGTGCTGGGCGAAGTCATGATGGCGGTGATGGCAGGCCAGTTGTTGTACGAAACGATCGAAGGGGTGGATGAGTGGAATGAAGGAGACCGACACGCTGCCAAAGAGCACTTGGTGGATGTCGCCGAGAACCTTGTACAGATCGGCGTCATGTCGGCAGCAGGAGCAGCGTTCAGCCGGTTTACGGCCGTCAGGCCGAATCCAGTTATCGAGGATCTCCAGCCCGTGGCCTTGCCCAATGGTCAAACCCGGCTGTGGAAACCCGACTTCAGCGGCTACGAACAGGATGTCTCGCTGAGCGGTGCACCGGGGCCGGATGCGCAGGGCCAGTACCAGATCGACGGCAAAACCTGGATCCGTCAGGGCGGCCAGGTTTATCAAGTGATTGTTGACGAGTCGACCGCGCAATGGCGGCTCAAGCATCCACGCGATCCCGACGCTTACCAGCCCGAGCTCCACCATAACCGCCATGGGGCCTGGCGCCTGGCGCTGGAGCAGCCGATGACCTGGGATCGTCTCAAACTGTTGCGGCGCCTTGGGCATATGGCAGACGGTTTCTCTGATGAAACATTGCTGATGCTGGCCGATATCAGCGGCGTCAGTGACAACGCCTTGCGCAAAATGCACATGGATCATTTGCCGCCCCCGCCCGCATTGCGCGACGCCATGCTCTTGTTCGAGGCGGATACCGGTGCCCGACAGATCATCGAGCAATTGCGCGGTGCTCGACCGATTGATGAGCGCTACTTCCACGCACTGCCGCTGATTACCGAATTGCCACGCTGGCCGCGAGGTCGGGTACTGGAAGTTTTCGCCGGTCCGCAGGAGGCTGCGCATTCGATGCAATATGGTCTGGAAAATCTTTTGCCAGGAGTGGCCCGCAAACCCGTGATCAGGATCAGCCGTGATCAGGTGTTGAACGGCGAAATGCCGGCGCGGATTCTGGCGGCGCTCGATGAGAACGAAATCATCCAGCTGCTTGGCAGCAGAGGCGCGCAATTGCGGCCAGCAAGGCCGGATGAATTCCTGCTGCGTCTTGCCGAGTACGCCTATGTCCGTCAGCCAGCGATTTTTGACAGCCTTTTCATAGGCACTGAGCCGGTGAATCCGCGCGTGCGTATTCTGCAGCGTGAGTGCCCCGGTCTCGGCCCGGCAGCGGCTCGAGACGTGCTTGAGCATGCAACGGTGGCGGAGCTGGGCCGGATGGATGCGACTGGACGTTCTCCTCTCAAATTGCTTGAAGAGGCCCGCTGGCATGTTCGCCAAGGCCGTCAGACCCGAGCCTTCGCCGGACTGCACAGTGAAAACCTGGCCTCGGCGGCCAGTCGGCGGCTGGCATTGTTCGCGTTGGAGCAATTACCGGAATGGTCGCCTGCGCTGCGTCTGGAAATTCGTTACGAAAGCACCGCTGGCGCCTTGCTCGACAGCATCGGCGAGCCGACCGCCCCGGTTAAACGTTACCTGGTCAAGAACGGGCCTTTTTACCAGGCGTTCAATGAGCGCGGGCAAGTGCTCAACAGGGTGTCTAGGGTGGAGGACAGCTTTTATCGTTCGCTCATGTATGCCTTGCCCGACGACCTGCGTGCCAGGCTGGGCTTATACGAGGGCAGCAAGGGAAGTGAACTGCAACAGCGGATCATCGAATCAGCCCATATTCATCGGCTTGAAGCTGCGCGAATACTGGCGCCGCACGCCAAATGGTTCAAGCCGCCGGCGCGTATCGGCGCAAGATTGAGGGGCTATTACGCGAGTGGACGCGGTACGGGTTTCAATCAGCCCATCGAGGCGAAAGTAGCACATTTGTACCCGGAGCGGCGGCAGGCTCAAGCGTTTTTGGCTCGGCAGCGCGGCCGCAGCGACGCGCAAATCCACGCCGAACTGCAGGCGCGTCGGCAGGACTGGGAAAGCCTCAATGCCACGCTTGATCAATGGCAGGCAGGCCCGACGGACAGCCAGTCCGCCCCGTCCCGCGCGCATTTGGCGCAGGCATTGCGGGGTGCCTGGCGCGATGCACCCTTGGCCGGGCACGTTGCCGATGTAGCGCGGCTGTCCCTGGTTTGCGACACGCCGCTGCCCGCGCTGACCACGCGATTTAGCCATATACGCGAACTGTCAGTCACGGGAATCGGCGTCACGGACGCCAATGCTGATGGCTTCCTGACGGCTTTCCCGAACGTCACCGATCTGTCGATTGGCGAGCCGGGACCACGTTATGACCGCCGTTCCATCGCCCGGCCGCTGACGACGCTGCCAGACGCGATCGGCCGCTTGCCGGGCCTGACCCGGCTGCGATTCTCCACCGACGCGCCTTTTTTGGCGCAAACACTTGGGCCAAGGCTCAGGGCGCTGACGGCACTGGAAACGCTGCGCATCGACTATTCGGGAACCGACGCAACTACGCTGCACAGTCTCGACCTGACGCCAATGACACATTTGCGCACCTTGCGCATCAACGCTCCTCGCGCCCTGTGGCAATGGCCTGCCTATGTCGAACGGCTGCCGCGGCTTGGTCGGCTCGACCTGACAGACACGCTGATCGAAACCTTGCCCGAGTCGCTTTATCACGGGCACGAGCAACTCTGGGCCGGGCTGTCGCTGGATTGGTCGCGGGTCACACCCGCAACATTCAGGCGCGCTTATGATTATGTCAGCCATTATTCCGGCCCCTTTGGCCATTTGCTCGACGTGCACCAGATGGTCAGGGAATTCTGCCGCGCCGAACTGGACACCATGGCTGTCAGGCCGGGTGTTAGCGATCCTTTGCCGGACGCCTTTTATGCGGTCTGGGCGACGCCCGAGGCGCGAGTTGAGGCTATCGGGCAACTGCGGGGAGAATATGAAGAAATATTTGCGCAGTTCTTTGTGCCGGCGCTGCGCCATGGAACTCGCTACGCAGCCCCCCGGCGTCGCTGGTCCACGGGGCGCAATGCCGAGGTGTTGAACGCGTTGAAAACCAGTTGGCACGGCACGGTTCGCCAGCGCTATGGTTTGCCCGCCAACGTGGCGACGCTGGAGCTGCCCGCGCCGCGATCGAGCCTCGCCTTGCTGCCCGCCGCCGAGATGATCACCGAGCTGCCGCCGCTGCCAGTCGCCAGCTTTGCGCACGTGCGCACACTGCGCCTGAGTTGGCTGGATGTGCCGGTGGAACAGGCTCGCGGCTTCTTTCGCGCGTTCAGTGAGGTTGAAACCCTCGAAATCAATGGCACTACGTTTGCTGAATTGCCCTTTGCGCCGCAAGAGCTGCCAGCGTTGACGCATCTTGATGTATCGCGCAACAGGATTGCGATGACGCCGGCTGTGCAACAGCAGCTCAGTGCATTGCAGCGTCTGCAGCGATTGAATCTGAGTCACAACCCGCTCCACAACGTCGACGTCAGCGCTTTGAGTCGCTTGCGCGCCCTGAACCTGCGGTCAACCGAGTTGCAAACGTGGCCCGGTGGCGCCGAACAGTTGCCGCGTTTGAACTGGCTCGATTTACGCGACAACCGCATCGCATCACTGCCGCAACTCGTGCTCACACGTGACGATGTGCTGATGCGAAGCAATCTGACGGGCAACTTCTTCAGCCCTGACGGCGAAGCACATTTTCACGCGGCGCTGCAGGTTATCGAGCAGCGAAGGGGATTGCGGCAGGGCACGTTGGTTCGCTTCGCAGCCGAACCGGTGCCGGAGCATTTTCCTCCCGCGCAAAGCGCCTGGTCATTGGTCGACCTGCTGTTGCCGCTGCCAGAGCCCGTGACCGTGTTGCCTGGCGAAAGTGGGGCTTCGGCACAGGTGCAGCGTCTGAGCGCGATACTGCGGCGATCGCGTGCTGAGCGTGGCGTGCAGAATCTGCGGGCCATGGGATGGACCGATGCGAGAATCGAAGCGCAGATAACTGCCTGGCAACAGTCCTGTGACGACTTGGTCCGCCAGATGAATGACTGGTTGTTCATTCGCGAGATACGCACCGAGAGGCTGCAGATCAATGCGCAAAATCGTTCGGTTGCGGCGCGCAGAATCCTAGAGGCATGGCTTGAAGGACTTGCCGCAAACGCCGGCAGATCCGGCCTGGAACTGGAGTTTCAAGGGCTGCAGACCGGTGACTTACCGGCGTTGGCCGAGCAGCTTCCGGCCGTGACCACGCTGGATCTGAGCATGGTGGGCATTACCACGCAGGGTTCCAACGGTTTTCTGGATGCCTTTGCCAATCTCGATACTTTGTCTATCAGCGGCAATCAATTGGCGTCGTTGCCCGGCCCGGTTTTGCGCATGCGTCATCTGCAGCGCCTGGACATGCAGTATTGCGACCTCCACAGCGCAACGAGCCTGTACCCATTGCTCACCCGCGCGCGTCTGCGCAGCCTTGATCTCGGGTACAACGAAATTCGAGCCTTCAACCCGCCGGACTTTGGCGTCCTCGAGACTCTGGACTTGCGTTACAACCGCCTGACCGAATGGCCTGCCGGTGTGTGGCAGACGCCGCAGCTGCGCAGCTTGAACCTGAGCGGCAACGAGATCGAGAGCATCCCGGTTGATCTGTTCAATGGCGCTCACGAGCCCTTGGTCCAGGGGACTGATTTGTCCGAGAATCAGCGCTTGTCCCTGCCTGCCTTGCAGGACCTGCGCCGCTACGCCCGTGAGCACTCAACCACTCACGCGCTGGGGGTATCACGCAGAACCATCGATACCATGATCGATGCTCAGGTCCTGGGTGACCCCCGAATGGGAACCGAGCCCACCGACGCGCCGGGCGCCACTGGGACGAATGCCGTCGCTTACGACCCTTATGCGGCAGTGGAACCCGTGGAAGATGTTTTTGACACGGCTGCAGACGTAGCGGCGAGATCACGGGATCCCTGGCTGACGGGCAGCAGTCCGGCACTGGCCGCGCAAAGAAGATCAGTCTGGGCGCAGCTGGCTCTGGAACCCGATCATGAGCGTTTTTTTCAGTTGCTGCGGCTGTTGCGTGACACACCGGACTTTCAGTTGGTACCGGCGGATCTCACCCGAAGAATGTGGGATGTCATGGGGGCCGCCAGCGAAAATACCGAGTTGCGCCAGTTGTTGTTTCATAACGCCGAAACCCATGGCACTTGTCCAGACGGGAGGATCCTGACGTTCAGTGATCTCGAAGTTCGCGTGTGGGTATATCGCACCTTGCATGATATTCCGTTGAACCGAATGGCGCTCAGAGGCCAGGCACTGGTGCGCCTGTCCCGGCAGTTGTTTCGCCTGGACAGAATTGAGGTCATTGCCGAAGCTGCGGGGCAGGGCATGGACCGCGCAGAGGTACGCCTGAAATATCGCATCAGGCTGACCCGTGGCTGGGGGGACGGTATTGATTTGCCCGGCCAACCGGCCTACATGTTGTACGACGCAGAGCTGAGCGACGAACTTCTGTTGCACATCCGTGCTTCGATTCTGGAGGCAGAGCAAACTGAGGCATTTGCGGCAAGCATGGTCGAGCGCGATTACTGGATTGCTTATCTGCAAGACCGCTTTCCACAAGAGATGCTCGCGATCGATGCCGATGTCGATGAGCAGCGTCAGCAGCTTTGGGCCACGCTGGATGACCGGCTCGCGCGGGGTGAAATAAATGCGCAACAGTATGATCTGGAACTGATAAATCTGGGCAAGACCATGGACGCGCTACGTCGGCAGAAGTGGATGGACATAACGCGCCGGGAGATCATCGATCTGCAAAGTTATGCCGGTGAGTCCGAGGAGCCCGGTCGCCTGTCGCCGAAGCCGGGGCCGTCGAGGCGTCCGTAAAGGGAATTGAGGCACAGTGACGAGCCGGGTCCGGTCACATATCTGGTTACTTGTCATCGGCCGTGCACTATCCGGATACCGCACACGCAATGGCCGTAAATGGTCTGCTGATTGTTTCCCCACAAGGAGCAATCATGATCCCGATATCATCCAGTGTGGAGTCGAAGCCAGCTGCTTCGCTCACGCATTCCGCAAAACCCAAAGCAACGCAAAGCCTGCATGGCCAGTTCCTTGAAAATTCAATCCCGCCATGGTTGACCAACGCCTCTGCGCAAAGACGCGAGGCGTTCAAGGGCGTCACTACAGCGCTGCCGTCCTGGTATCTGGAGGCGACGCCGACCCAGCGCCAGACATTGAATGACAGCTTCAAGGTCAGCGTCGAGGCGCAGAACAGCCTTGATAAAAGCCTGGCGACGTTCCAGCACCTCGAGGCGTTTGCCAGGCCATTGCTGATCAAGGCCCTGAACGACGAATACCGGTTGCAAATGGACGTTGACTCGACCTTCCTGTGCCTCAGGCGTGCGGTGACGATGGGCGTCGAGGCGCTGGAGCTTGCGACATTCGAGGCCCTCAAACTGTCGATGCTGGACGCCGCGCTGCACAATTTCGAAGCCTATGAGTGCGCAGCCGGTGCCTATCACCAGACCTCCGGTTTTGTTGTCGCAACCGCCGTCGCGGACACTTTTCAGTCTGTGAACATTGATTTGACCGTCAGCCAGTTCATGGGGCTGTGCCGTCGCCTGGATATCGGCAAGCAATACCAGACTTACCTGCAGGGCTTTTTCCATCCCGCCGATGGCATAACCAGTGCGGTGCTGCGCGAGCGGTTCATTGCCAGTCAGAAAGCCAGTCTGCGCGCGGCTGCCGAACAGGCGCTGTTGCGCAAAGATATCGAACCGGCGGATTACACGATGATCCTGTCGGTCATTGCCGGTGAGGTTCACCCGTGGATGGGCGGCAAGCAGGTCTGGTTCAATGATCTGGGAGTAATGAAGAAGCGATTGACCGGTTGTGTGGCGTTCGTGATCGTCGAGAAGTACCGCTACGCCGATGAGCTCATTCTCTACATTCCACACGACCCGGAGCACCCGCTCAAGCGCTACCGTGGCACGCAAATGCGTGACGAGCTTACGCGCCTGTTGACGGCCCGCAGTGCAGCTCAGGTAGCCAATGCCGAGCCAACGGAGTATCAGCGCTTCATCAGCCAGTTTCTGGCGTACGAGCATCGTCCCGACTTTTTTCGTCAATTTGTGCAAAAGCCGGCCAATTCCCCGAAAGATCCATGGTGGTTGTTGCGCTCGCCCTGGCTGGCGGTCATTCAAGGGCTAAGCGGTACCTCAGTGTTTGCCCGGATCAAGGACGTGCCGCCCGAGCGTCACGTCAAACTGAAGCCCGCCACGGATCCGTACATCGCACCGATAACCCTCTCTCGCAAGGGGCGCGGCGTCTGGGCGCCCAATGAAGACCTCTGGGCGTATCTCTACACACAGAGCTGCGCCAAGGTATTGGCCGATGCTCGAAGCCATGCGGTGCCGACTGACGATGTCGATGTAAAGGCACGCGAGGCCAAGCTGGCGCACCTGATGCAGGTTGGCTTGCTGGGTCTGAACATGGTCTCGATGTTCGTGCCGGTGCTGGGCGAAGTGATGATGGTGGTAATGGCCGGGCAACTGCTCTATGAAACCCTTGAAGGCGCGATCGAGTGGAGCGAGGGAGATCGTCGTGCGGCCAAGGACCATCTGATCGATGTGGCGGAGAACCTGGCGCAGATTGCGCTGATGGCGGGAGTGGGCGCCGGAGTGCGCAAGATTTCCAGCGCCAGCGCCGTGCCGGCCATTGAAAAGCTGCATCCGGTGAGGTTACCCAACGGCGAAACCCGACTGTGGAAATCCGACCTGAAGGCTTACGAGTCCGCTGTCACACTGCCAGTCAGTCCCGGACCGAATAGTGCCGGCCAGCATGTACTCGAGGGTAGAACCTATATCCGCCAGAGCGGTAAGGTCTACGAGCAGTTTTTCGATCAATCGATCGGCAAATGGCGCATCAGGCATCCGACCGACGTCAACGCCTGGCAGCCGGTGCTCGACAGCAATGGCAGCGGTGCCTGGCGGCATACACTGGAGCGTCCGCGGGATTGGGATCGTCTGACTCTGTTGCGGCGCATCGGCCATGCAACCGAAGCCTTCACCGATGCACAGCTGATCAAGGCTGCCGATATCAGCGGTGTCAGTGACGCCGCCCTGCGCAAGATGCACATCGATAATGCACTGCCACCCCCGGAATTGACCCAGGCCATGCGCGTGATCCAGGCGCAGAGCAATGCGGCACTCGTCATCGAGCAATTGCGCGGGACAAAACCGATCAACGAACTGTATCTGTACGCGTTGCCGCTGATCACCGAAATGCCCCTCTGGCCGGCGAGCCGGGTGCTCGAAGTCTTCGACGGCGAGCAATTGTCCGGCAAGTCAGTCAGGTATGGCTTTGCGCGGCGGTTTCGCGACGTCGGTGTCAAGGCACCCATTCGGATTTCGCGGGCCGATATTCTCAGCGGTGATCTGCCAGCACATATCCTCGCGGCGCTGGACGAGTCTGAGGTCACCCGGCTTCTGGGCGAACAGGGTGCACGCGTGCGCGACGCGCGGCCGGCGGAGTTCGGCAAGCAGATCACCGACTACGCCAAAACCCGTCAGTCGGCGATTTACGACAGCATCTATTCGGGTACCGAGCCTGTCGATCCACAGGTTGCACGTTTGCAGAAGGCCTGCCCTGGACTCAGCGAACCGGCGGCACAAACGGTGCTGGCACAGGGTAGCCCCGATGATCTTGAGCAACTCGGCTCTGGGCAGCGAGTGCCGCTGCGCCTGCTGGAAGAGGCCCGCTGGTATGCACGCCAGAGTCGACAAGTCGCGGCATATGCCGGTCTGCGCAGCGAAACCGTGGCTTCGGCGGACAGCCGTCGCCTGGTGTTGCATACGCTGGAGCAATTGCCGGGTTGGCCCGACAATGTTCGTATCGAAGTTCGCGAAAGCCATGACGCTGGCGAGCTGCTTGACAGCATCGGCAGTGAGACAGCCGCCGAGAAAAAATACCTGATCAAAAAAGGCGTTCAGTTTCAGGCATTCAACGAACGCGGTGAGGCGCTCAACAGCCTGCCTCGCAATGGCGACAACTTTTACTCATCGATCATGCATGCCCTGCCCGATGGGGCGCGCCGCAGCCTCGGCGTGCCCGAGGTCGGACAGTCCGCCGTGCTGAAGGCAAAGATCATCGATTACGCCGATCAGCATCACGCTGTGGCGTCAGCCCTGCTGGCGCCACAGGTCAAGTGGCTCAAGCCGCCCGTTCGCGTCAGCGATACTTTGATTGGTTATCCCGCCAGTGGTCGCGGCGCCGGAATGCGCCAAAACCTGGTAGCTCATGTGCAGGACGTCTATCCGCAACTGAGCGACGAACAGGCTCACGGCTATCTCCTTGAACAGTATCGGGCGGGAAACGATGACAGAGCTATCTTCCAGCTGTTGCAGTCGCGTCGACAGGAATGGGAGCAGCTTGAAGCGACGCTGGATGGATGGTCGGGAGCGTCGACGGTGCCGCCTTGGGAGCGTTCCGGAACGGACCATAAAGCACGTGCCGCACAAGCGCTCAAGGATTGTTGGCGCAACGCACCGGTCGCCGCACATCTGCCCGGCGCCGATCAGCTTCGCCTTGTCACTTACGACCCGCTACCAACTCTGACGGCAAATTTTGATCACGTGCGAGAACTGGCCATCGGTGGCGATGGTATCACTGACGCCAATGCCGACGCTTTCCTGGAGCGGTTTGCCCGTCTCGAAAAGCTCTCGCTGGGCGAGCGCGGCAGTCTGTTCGGCAATTACGTGGCGCGAGAACAGTCACTGACAACATTGCCTCTTGCCGTGACTCACATGCTGGCGCTGAAAAGGCTCAAGTTCAGAACCTCAGTGGCTGCGATGGCGACTGATCTGTCGACAAGATTGCGCAGGCTGATAGGCGTTGAAGACCTTCATCTTGACCTTTCGGGGCGCACCGGCGTCGCGCCGGATCTTGACCTGACACCGCTCAAGCAATTGAGGAGACTCAAGATCGACGTGCCGGACATGGTCCGATGGCCCGCTTTCGTACAGGAGCTGCCTGAGCTCGAACGCCTTGACCTGGCGCAGACGGCCATCTCATCCATTCCACAAACACTCTACGCAGGACATGAGAAATTGTGGGCGGGGCTGTCGCTCGACTGGTCGAAGTTCTCTCACGAAGCTTTCAAGCCCGCCTATGAGTACGTCAAAAGTTACCGCGGTGAGTGGGGGCATCTGCTGGATCTGAACCTGATGGTCCGCCAGTACTGCGCCGGCGAGCTGGATTTTCTGACCGGACGGCGCGGACATGTCAATCCATTGCCTGAGCGCGTCATGAGTCTTTGGAATACACCCGATACCCGGCTCAAGGCCGTCGAGTTGCTGCGTCTGGAGCACGCCGGAATTTTCCGCCAGTTTTACCTCCCGACGACGTCCGATGGATTACGAACCGCTACGCTTGCGCCGCTCTGGGAAGCGAGTCCGAACATCGATGTTGTGCGTGCACTGCAGGAAAACTGGGGTGCTGCGGTGCGCGAACGCTATGGCCAGGGAACAGAAGCGCAGCTCTCCGGTTCAGTAAATCCGAACAGGGTCGCCCCGCTGGACAATGCCAATGTGTTCCGGTTAGACGATGACGCAGACTTTATCGACGAGCCATCCATCAGCCAGCTTCCGTCATTGCCGGCCGGTACGTTTTCGCATGTGCAAACCGTTTCCCTTTATGGACTGAGCGTGCCTGCGGAACAGATACGCACGTTTCTTCAAGCATTCAGGGGGGCGCGCAGGGTAGAAATCACGGATTGCAATTTGACTGAGGTGCCGTTCAGCCCGAGTGACTTTGCGCAATTGACTCGACTCGATCTGTCACGAAACCGGATCGGTACTACGCCGCAAGTCCAAAGCCAATTCGACGCATTGAACAAACTCGAATTCTTGAATTTGCGCGGTAACCAACTGACCGATCTGAATGTCACGGCCCTGCAGGAGCTTGAAACTCTCGACCTCAGTTCCAATCGTCTCGAGGCATGGCCGGCAGGTGCCGAAGCTCTGCCAAAGTTGCAATGGCTTGATCTGCGCGAAAACCCCATCAGTGCGTTACCGGAGCAGGTGCTTGCCGCCGACAGCCTGATGCTCAAGACCAACCTGACGGAAAACAACTTGAGTCCCGAAGGCGCGGCAACCCTGAAAACTGCGCAGCGGCGTATCGAAACCGCGCTCGGCTTGCCTCCTGACACCCTTATACAGTTTGAAATTTACCCGAGTGGCTTTCGGCGCCTGGGCGACGCGCGTGTACCGAGAACTGCATTCGCATTTGCGCAGGAGTTTCTATTGCCGCTGCGTTCTCTGACACCTGTCGCCGAAGGCGCCGCAGGTGGTGTAAGTCGCTTGCAGAAACTCAATCCACTGCTGTCTGCTGAACAAGCGCAGCAATGTCTGGCGCGATTGCGCAGCGAGGGGCTGAGCGATACACAAATCGACGCCCGTCTCACCGTCTGGCGAGATAGCGACGAGTCGCTGACGCGTGAGTTGAACGGCTGGATCTTTACCCGGGCGATACCGCGGATCAGAAAGGACACGTCGCAGCAGCGATCGTTTCTCGCAGCGAAGATCCGTAGTTGCTGGGCTGATGGTCTGACACGCCATAGCGAAGACGCGGGACTCGAGCTCGATCTCACTGGGTTGCGCACTGGAGATTTGCCGCGCCTTTCGAACGTGTTTTCTCAAGTCACAACGCTGAATCTCACCGGCACAGGCTTTTCGACGCAAAGCTTCAACGAGTTTTGTGCCGCTTTCCCTGAAGTCACCACACTGGTACTCAACGGCAACGCTCTGGAGACTCTTCCGGACGCCGTTAGCGGCCTGAACAGGCTTGAGCGGCTGGAATTGAGCGCAAACAACCTGGCCACGGCGCAGTCGTTGTTCACCCACGTGGGGGGCGACCGCCTGCGTTGGCTCGACCTGAGTCACAATCAACTCGAGGAATTCAGTGCCAGTGGCTTCACTCGGCTCGAAACCCTGAAGCTTGACCACAATGGCCTGGATTACTGGCCGGACGGCGCGTTGGAACTGCCGGATCTGCAGACACTCGATCTGACGGACAACAACATCAGGGTATTCCCGGACAGGCTGCTGGACGGCAGTCATGAGGGGCTGGTCGCTGGTACGGATCTGTCGGAAAACTCATTGACGCTCAATAGTCTGGAGCAAATGCGCGATTACAGCGCAGCCAATGCAAATCGTAATGTCATGGGCTATTCGCGCGAGCATCTCGATCGGGAAATTGCCGCGCGCGCAGTCGAGTCCGACAGTGACTCCGGCTCCGGTTCGGATGGCGACAGCGATGACAGCGACAGTTCCGGAGGCCGTGGTGGTGCCGGGCGTGTGGATGCGCACGCTGCGGTCGAAGCCGTAGAGGTCATCGCCAACCCACTTCAAGACATCGCCGCGCCCGCAATGGAGACCTGGCTCACCTACACGCCCGCTGATGCGCGTGCGGCCCGGCAGGCGTTATGGCTGCAATTGGCTCAACAGGCCAACCATGGGTCGTTCTTCCATTTGCTCTCGACTTTGCCCGATACCCTTGAATTCAGGTTGTCTGGCGCCGACCTGACCCATCGGGTCTGGCAAGTCATAGAGGCTGCGACGGAAAACGCCGAACTGCGCGATCTGTTGTTTCTAAACGCCGAGACCCACGGCACCTGCGGTGATGGCCGGATCCTGTCGTTCAGCGAACTGGAAACCCGCGTCTATGAATATCAGGCGCTGCGCGATATTCCGCGGCATCGCCTGCAGCAACGCGGCAGAGCCTTGCTCGATCTGACTCGACGGCTGTTCCGCCTGGAAAGGGTGGATCGACTGGCCGAAGCCGCCGCCAAAAACAAGGATCGCGCAGAAGTCCGCCTGCAATACCGCATCGGCATGACACGCGGCTGGCCGGACGGTTTGGAGTTGCCGGCGCAACCTGAGCACATGTTGTACGCCACGCCGATTCGCGGGCAGCGATTGATTGACGCGCGCACGTCGGTACTGGCCGATGAGGCCTCGGAGATGTTCATTGAGGACCTGATTGCGCGCGACTACTGGATCCGTTATTTGCGAGATCGCCACGGTGAGGCGTTCGAAACGCTGGAACGCGAAGCAACGATGCGACAGGGGGAGGTAGAAGACGCTTACCCCGACGTGGCAAGCAGCGAATATCTGGACGCGATGCACAGACTCGAGATCGAGCTGGCGCAAGCGCGTATTGAAAAACTCAAGGCATTGTCGCGTACGGAACTGGAAAATCTTGCGCCGCTCGATGAGCAAGCGCAGCCCGGTCCATCGTCACCGAAACCCGGACCGTCATGGCGCCGCGATTGAGTGATTGAGCTGACCTGGGAGCAGGACGCTCCCAGGTTTCGCCCAGACTCAGCTGTCGTAACCCAGATTCGGCGCCAGCCAACGCTCGGTCACGCTCAGGTCCTGGCCTTTGCGCGCGGTGTAGCTCTGCACTTGATCCTTGTCGATCTTGCCCACGGCAAAGTACTGCGCCTGCGGATGAGCAAAGTACCAGCCGCTGACCGCTGCGGCGGGGAACATTGCGTAGTGTTCGGTGAGGAACACGCCACTGCGCCCGGCGCGCATTTCGGCAGCCTCTGGATCGAGCAGGGTGAACAGCGCCGCTTTCTCGGTGTGATCCGGGCAGGCCGGGTAGCCGGGAGCAGGGCGGATGCCACGGTATTGCTCTTTGATCAGCGCATCGTTGTCGAGCGTTTCATCCTTGGCATAACCCCAGTGCTCTTTTCGCACCTGCTGGTGCAGCCATTCGGCGCAGGCTTCGGCCAAGCGGTCGGCGAGGGCCTTGACCATGATCGAGTTATAGTCGTCGCCCGCGTCCTGATAGGCCTTGGCCACTTCTTCGGCGCCGATGCCAGCGGTGGTGATAAAGCCGCCGACATAGTCGGTGACTTCGCTGTCCTTCGGCGCCACGAAGTCGGCGAGGCAGAAGTTCGGCTTGCCGTCGGTCTTGATGATCTGCTGACGCAAGTGATGCAGCTTGGCCAGCGGCTTGCCGTTGTCGTCGTACAGCTCGATGTCGTCTTCGTTGACCTGATTGGCCGGCCAGAAACCGAACACCGCACGGGCGCTGATCAATTTTTCGTCGATGAGCTTGGCGAGCATTTCCTGCGCGTCCTTGTACAGCGCAGTGGCGGCTTCACCGACCACTTCGTCTTCGAGGATGCGCGGGAATTTGCCGGCCAGATCCCAGGAAATGAAGAACGGTGTCCAGTCGATGTACTCGGCCAGTACCTTCAAATCGATGTTGTCGAGCACCTTGATGCCGGTGAAAGTCGGTACCACTGGCTGATAATTGGCCCAGTCGAATTGCGGCTTCTTGGCGATCGCGGCGGCGTAGCTCAGGCGTTCGGTACGGGCGCTGCGATTGGACGTACGCTCGCGCACGTCGATGTATTCCAGGCGGGTCTTCTCGACGAAACCGGCCTTGAGTTCCTTGGACAACAATTGTGTCGCCACGCCGACGGCGCGCGACGCGTCGGTCACGTAGACCACGGCATCGTTGCTGTACTTTGGCTCGATCTTCACCGCGGTGTGCGCTTTCGACGTCGTCGCGCCACCGATCATCAGTGGCAGATGGAAATCCTGACGCTGCATTTCACGGGCAACGTGGACCATCTCGTCCAGCGACGGCGTGATCAGGCCGGAAAGGCCGATGATGTCGCATTTTTCTTCTTTGGCGACCTGCAGGATTTTCTCGGCCGGGACCATTACGCCGAGGTCGACAATGTCATAGCCGTTGCAACCGAGCACCACGCCGACGATGTTCTTGCCGATGTCGTGCACGTCGCCCTTGACCGTAGCCATGAGGATCTTGCCCTTGGCTTCCGGCTTGTCGCCTTTCTCCAGTTCGATGAACGGAATCAAGTGCGCCACGGCCTGCTTCATCACGCGGGCGGATTTCACCACTTGCGGGAGGAACATTTTGCCGGCGCCGAACAGGTCGCCGACGATGTTCATGCCGGACATCAACGGGCCTTCGATCACTTCGATCGGCCGCGCAAACGACTGGCGGGATTCTTCGGTGTCTTCAACGATGTGCGTGGTGATGCCCTTGACCAGCGCGTGTTCCAGACGTTTGTTGACGTCCCAGTTGCGCCATTCTTCGGTCTCGGCTTCCTTGACGCTACCGTCGCCCTTGTACTTGTCGGCGATGGCGAGGAGGGCGTCGGTGCCGTCCGGGGTGCGGTTGAGGATCACGTCTTCGACCGCGTCGCGCAGCTCGACCGGGATCTGATCGTAGATCTCCAGCTGGCCGGCGTTGACGATGCCCATGGTCAGCCCGGCGCGGATCGCGTAGAGCAGGAACACCGAGTGAATCGCCTCACGCACCGGGTTGTTGCCACGGAACGAGAACGACACGTTGGACACGCCGCCGGAGCTCAGTGCATACGGCAGCTCATCGCGGATGTAGGCGCAGGCATTGATGAAGTCGACGGCGTAGTTGTTGTGCTCTTCGATGCCGGTAGCGACGGCGAAGATGTTCGGGTCGAAGATGATGTCTTCCGGCGGGAAGCCGACTTCGTTGACCAGGATGTCGTAGGAGCGTTTGCAGATTTCTTTCTTGCGCGCTTCGGTGTCGGCCTGACCGGCTTCGTCGAAGGCCATCACCACCACCGCAGCGCCGTAGCGCTTGCACAGCTTGGCGTGATGGATGAACTGCTCGACGCCTTCTTTCATGCTGATCGAGTTGACGATGCCCTTGCCCTGGATGCACTTGAGGCCGGCTTCGATGACCTCCCATTTCGACGAGTCGATCATGATCGGCACGCGCGAGATATCCGGTTCGCCGGCGATCAGATTGAGGAAGGTGACCATGGCCTTCTTCGAATCGAGCATGCCCTCGTCCATGTTGATGTCGATGATCTGCGCGCCGGCCTCAACCTGCTGCAGAGCGACTTCGAGGGCTTCGGTGTAGTTGTCTTCACGGATCAGGCGGGCGAATTTTGCCGAACCGGTGATGTTGGTGCGTTCGCCGACGTTGACGAACAGCGAGCTGCGATCGATGGTGAACGGCTCCAGACCGGAGAGTCGGCAGGCCTTGGGAATGTCCGGAATCTGACGTGGCGCGTAACCGGCCACGGCTTTGGCGATCGCTTCGATGTGCCCCGGCGTGGTGCCACAGCAGCCACCGACGATGTTGAGAAAACCGCTCTGGGCGAATTCTTCGATGACTTTGGCGGTTTGCGACGGCAGTTCATCGTACTCGCCGAATTCATTCGGCAGGCCGGCGTTCGGGTGCGCGGAAACGTGGGTGCTGGCCTTGTTCGACAGTTCTTCCAGGTACGGCCGCAGTTCGCTGGCGCCGAGGGCGCAGTTCAGGCCCACGGAAATCGGCTTGGCGTGCGCCACCGAGTTCCAGAACGCTTCGGTGGTCTGGCCGGACAAGGTACGGCCGGAAGCGTCGGTGATGGTCCCGGAAATCATGATCGGCAGTTCGAGGTGCAGCTCTTCGAATACACCTTGTACGGCAAAGATCGCCGCTTTGGCGTTGAGGGTGTCGAAGATGGTTTCGATCAGGATCAGGTCGGCGCCACCTTCGATCAGGCCCTTGGTGGCTTCAGTGTAGTTTTCCACCAGCTCATCGAAGGTGACGTTGCGGTAGCCGGGGTTGTTGACGTCGGGTGACAGCGAGCAGGTGCGGCTGGTCGGGCCGAGCACGCCGGCAACGAAGCGCGGCTTGGCCGGGTTTTCGGCGGTCTTGGCGTCGGCAATCTTGCGCGCCAGACGTGCGCCTTCTACGTTTAACTCGTAGGCCAGCTCTTCCATGCCGTAATCGGCCATGGAAATGCGCGTGGCGTTGAAAGTGTTGGTTTCGAGAATGTCGGCGCCGGCGTCCAGATAGGCTTTTTCGATGCCGCCGATCACGTCCGGACGGGTGATCACCAGCAGGTCGTTGTTGCCCTTGACGTCGCTCGGCCAGTCCGCGAAGCGCTTGCCGCGATAATCCTGCTCCTCGAGCTTGTAGCTCTGGATCATCGTGCCCATCCCGCCGTCGAGAATCAGGATGCGCTCTTTGAGGGCTTGCTTGAGAGCTTGAAGGCGGACGCTGCGATCGGACATGTGGACTACTCGAAAAGACCATTACGAAGGAGCGCGATCATAGCAAACCTGTGCGCTTTTGGAGCATGTGCAGCTTTTGCATGAATATCGCTCATGTTGGTACGAGCGTCATAACGGTAGAATCGCAGCCTTTTTTTATCATCGAGATCAGCAGCATGCCGCACCGCTTCATCAGTTTATGGTTGCTGGTCCTGAGCGGGAGCGTTGCGGCGCAAGATCCCGCCATTTCTTCTTCCATCTCCTACAGCCGAGATATCCAACCGATCTTCACCGAGAAGTGCGTAGCCTGCCATGCCTGTTACGACTCGGCTTGCCAGCTCAATCTGGGCAGTGGCGAAGGCGCCGCTCGTGGCGCGAGCAAGATGCCGGTATATGACGGCGAACGCACCCAGGCGGCACCGACCACGCGCCTGTTTTACGACGCCTTCGGCAAGCGCGCCTGGCAGCAGAAAGACTTCTATTCGGTGCTCGACGCCCAAGGCAGTCAGGCCGCGCTGATGGCACGCATGCTTGAACTCGGCCACAAGACGCCGCTGACGCCGAATGCCAAGCTGCCCGAAGACATTGTCTTGGGGCTTAATCGCAACAATCTATGCGCAATGCCTGCGGAGTTCGACGGATATGCCGGCGCGCACCCGAAAGAGGGCATGCCGCTGGCCGTCACCGGGCTGACCGACCAGCAATATCAGACCTTGCAGCGCTGGCTGGCGTCTGGCGCGCCGATTGACGAGCAGAGCCTGGCGCCGAGTGCCAAAGAGGCCATGCAGATCCTGCAGTGGGAAAACCTGCTCAACGCCCCCGGCGCCCGGCAGAGTCTGGTCGGTCGCTGGCTGTTCGAGCACTGGTATCTGGCGCACATTTATTTCAAGGACGGCGAGCCGGGGCATTATTTCCAGTGGGTACGTTCGCGTACGCCGAGCGGCCAGCCGATCGACCTGATCGCCACGCGCCGCCCCAACGACGACCCGGGCACGCAGGTGTATTACCGCTTGTGGCCGGTGCAGGGGGTGATCGTGCACAAGACGCACATCACTTATCCGCTGAGCGCGGCGAAAATGGCCCGGATCAAGAGCCTGTTCTACAGCGGCAACTGGCAGGTCAATGCGCTGCCGGGTTACGGCCCGCAGAGCCGTGCCAATCCGTTTGCCACTTTCGAGGCGATTCCGGCGCAGGCGCGCTATCAGTTCATGCTCGATAACGCCGAATACTTCGTCCGCACCTTCATTCGCGGCCCGGTGTGCCGTGGGCAGATCGCGACCGACGTGATCCGCGACAACTTCTGGGCGCTGTTCCAGGCCCCGGAGCATGACCTCTACATCACCGACCCGAACTACCGCGGCCAGGCCACGCCGTTGCTGGCGATGCCGGGGCAGAACGACGATGTCGGCAGCGTGCTGAGCCTGTGGCGCAACTACCGCGACAAGCGCAACGAATACGAAGCCTTGCGCCGCGACAGCTACGCCGATCTGCCGGCGCCGAGCTGGTCGACGCTGTGGGCCGGCAACGACAACGCCTTGCTGAGCATTTTCCGCCACTTCGACAGCGCTTCGGTGACCAAGGGGCTGATCGGTGAGGTGCCTCAGACCATGTGGCTGTTCGACTATCCGCTGCTTGAGCGCACCTATTACCAGCTCGCGGTCAACTTCGACGTGTTCGGCAACGTCTCCCATCAAGCGCAGACTCGCCTGTATTTCGACCTGATCCGTAATGGCGCGGAGCAGAACTTCCTGCGCCTGATGCCCGCCGACTCACGCGAGGATTACCTCAACGATTGGTACCAGGACGGCGGCCAATTCAAGATGTGGCTCGATTACGAGGCCATTGATGACGACAAACCGACCGCGCTGAAGCTCGACGAGAAAGACCCGAAACACGATTTCGCCATGCAGTTGCTGGCGCGCTACGGTGATCTGAACGCGCGGCCAGACCCGATCAATCGCTGCGACGGCGCTTATTGCTCGCGACCGAATATAGATCCGGCGTTGCAGAACGCCGAGCAGGCCCTGAGCCGTCTGGCCTCGCGACCGGCCGCAGGGTTGAAAGTCATCGACCAGATGCCTGAAGCGACCTTGCTGCGTGTCGAAACCGCCAGCGGCAAGCGCGAGGTCTACAGCGTGCTGCGCAACCGCGCGCACAGCAACGTGGCGTTTCTGCTCGGTGAGTCGCTGCGCTATCAACCGGGTCTCGACACCTTGACGATCTATCCGGGCGTACTCACCAGTTACCCGAACTTCATGTTCAACGTACCGGCCGAGCAGGTGCCAGCGTTTGTCGATGCCATGGAGAATGCCAGGGATGCCAATCGGTTCGACAAGATCGTCGAACGCTGGGGCATTCGTCGCAGTCATCCGCAGTTCTGGCTGTATTTTCACGATCTGAGCCAGTACATCCACGAAACCGATCCGGTGGAAGAGGGTGTGCTGGATATGAACCGGTACGAGAACCTTTGAGCATTCGCAGGCATATGCCGGGATTCTTTCCCGACAAAAATACTAGGACTTTGTCAGTCGCGCCGATTGGCGTAAACTGCGCCCAAGCCTGCGAGGAGTTTTTATGACCGCTATTACCATTACCGACGCCGCCCATGATTACCTGGCCGATCTGCTCTCCAAGCAGAACACCCCGGGCATCGGCATCCGTGTCTTCATTACCCAGCCTGGCACCCAGTACGCCGAAACCTGCATTGCCTACTGCAAGCCGGGCGAAGAGAAGCCTGAAGATACCGCGCTGGGGCTGAAAAGCTTCACCGCTTACATCGATTCCTTCAGCGAAGCGTTTCTTGACGACGCCGTTGTCGACTATGCCACCGACCGTATGGGCGGCCAGCTGACCATCAAGGCGCCAAATGCCAAAGTGCCGATGGTCAATGCCGACAGCCCGGTCAACGAGCGCATCAACTACTACCTGCAAACCGAGATCAACCCGGGGCTGGCCAGCCACGGCGGTCAGGTCAGCCTGATCGATGTGGTCGAGGACGGCATTGCCGTGTTGCAGTTCGGTGGCGGTTGCCAGGGCTGCGGCCAGGCCGACGTGACCTTGAAGGAAGGCATCGAGCGCACTCTGCTCGAGCGCATCCCGGAGCTCAAGGGCGTTCGCGACGTGACTGACCACACGCAGAAAGAAAACGCCTACTACTAAGGCGTTCGCTGCGAACATGAAAAACGGCGCCCCGTGAGCGCCGTTTTTTTATGGGCAACTTTTGCCGCCCCATTCGCGAGCAAGCTCGCTCCCACAATGAAATGCAATTTCTGGTGGGAGCGAGCCTGCTCGCGAAGGCGTCTTCAAGGGCGATAAAGATGCGCATGCCCGGCGCGATACAACGACGACTCGCTAAATACCTCACTGCCCAACACCCGCCCAACCAGAATCAGCGCCGTACGCCGAAACCCTTTGGCCTCGACCTTTGCGGCAATGTCCGCCAATGTCCCGACGACCCAATCCTGATCTGGCCATGTCGCCCGGTGAATCACCGCAATCGGGCAGTCCGCGCCGTAATGTGGCAGCAATTCAACCAGTATCTTTTCCAGATGATTGACCCCCAGATGAATGGCCATGGTCGCACCATGTTGCGCCAGGCTGGCCAGCTCTTCGCCGGCGGGCATTGCGGTCTTGTCGGCGTAACGGGTCAGAATCACGCTTTGCGAGATGTCCGGCAGAGTGAGCTCGGCGCCCAGCAGCGCTGCGCATGCCGCTGTGGCGGTCACGCCAGGAATGATCTCGAAAGGAATGCTCAGCTCACGCAAGTAGCGGATCTGCTCACCAATCGCGCCGTACAGACCTGGATCCCCCGAATGCACGCGGGCAACATCCTGGCCTTTGGCATGGGCCGTCCTGATCAGATCGATGATTTGTTCCAGATGCAGTTCAGCGCTGTTGGCCACGATTTCGGCCTGATGACCTTCCAGCACCGCTGCGGGTACCAGCGAGCCGGCATAGATGATCACCGGGCAGCTGCGAATCAGCCGTTGGCCTTTGACGGTGATGAGTTCCGGATCGCCGGGGCCGGCGCCGATGAAGTAGACGGTCATCGTTGAATCCTTGTGAAGAGGCGCAGCCCCACTGCAGATGAAGCGTGCTCATGATCAATGGCGGGGATTATCGGGATTTTATGCAGCGCCGGCCAATGCCAGCGTGGCCTGCGCATATTTCTGCCGGTGGATCAGCAGTTTCGCCGGCGCCTGAATCAGTTGCTCGGCCAGCGCCAGCGCGGCGCTTTCCGCCACGCCGTAGCAGCCGGTGCGCTCAAAGGCGATCTGCGATTGATGACTGAGGCGCTGTTGAAAGGGCGCCAGCTCGGCACTATTGAAATACTGCAGCGGCAGGTTCAATTGTGTGGCCAGTTCCAGCAACCCCGGTTCGTCGCGCTTGAGATCGATACTCGCCAGAGCCTTGACCGCTCGCAACTCGATGCGGTGCGCCTGCAACGCTTGATCGAGTAATGCACGCAACGTACTGGCCGGGCAGCCGCGCTGGCAGCCGAGGCCGACCACGAAGGTCGGCGCTGCGCGGTCATCGCTCATGCCTGGTATTGGCTCGCGCTTTTGCGGCGGAACAACCACGCACTGATCACGCCCAAAGCCAGCCAGAACGCCACGTTGGTCAGCTGCGAAGCGATCTTGAACTGCGTTTCCAGCGCCTCCGGGGCAAGCATCGAATGCACCTGCGGTTGCGGCGCGCCAATCACATGCGGCACGGCGAGAATCGCCACACCGAGAAGCTTCATCAGCCAGTGACGGCTGAAGGCAATCAGCGCCAGGCCGACGGCGGTCGAAGCGGCAGTGCCGATCCACCAGATCTGCCGCGAAGCCAGATCAGCGGCGGCTGTGCCCGGCAATTCAGGTGGCAGGCCCAAGGTCGGCGCGAGAACGAACGTCGCGTAACCGGCCAGACCCCAAAGCAGGCCTTGCGAAGTCCTGGTCGGCGCGCGCAGGGTGTACAGGCCAGCGAGCATCAAAGCGAAACCGACCGCAACCACCAGATTGCCGCCAGTGGTCGAAGCCACACGCTGCCAGCCATCTTCTGGCTCCCAGGCCTCAGCATCATGGCTGTGGGCGGCGGTACCGGTGGCATGTTGGTGAGCTTCGGCGACCGGCTCGGATTTCTCGAAGGTTTCGGCCTGAAGAATCAGTGGCGATACCCAGAAGCTCTGCAGCAACGTCAGCAGCAGGGCGGCCAGCAGGCCGGTGAAGCCTGCGGTTTGCGCGATACGCTTGATCATGTTGAAAGGCCTCAGTGGCACGGGAACGCGGCGCTGTGGCGGGTATCGTGGGCGGCGTTGTGCACCGCTTCGATGTGCGAGAAACCGGCGAACCAGACCAGGCTGGCACCGAGGATCGAGGCGAAGAGGGCGGCGGCGACGCGTTGGCCGAGTGTGGTGCTGCTGGAGATGTGGTCAGTGTGGCTGACGGTATTGCTGATGATCGACATAGCGCTTCCCTCTGAAATGTCAGCGGGTAAACAGAGCGCATGAAAATCCCTGCGAGCCGGGCACGCAGGGATTTCGAACAGCGCCCGCCCACCGCGGGTTTGTTTGTGGTCAGCCGCGCTTGCGCGCGCTGGGTGTTGCGGGCCGGTCTCCGGGCTTGCGAGGGGCTGGCTGGTCGCCGACCTGCAAGCATCACCTTCCCATGCCGGGGCACAGTGGATCTGACGCTTCGCTCGCTTACCGTTGCGGGGGCAGCACCGGACTGACATGGCCTTGAGTAAAGCACATGATTCACCGGTTTCCCGTTTCACCCTGTGAAGGGCACCCGTAACAAGGTGGGCAGGAGAACATGGGTTTGGGTTTTTAGTCAATTTCCGGGAAGTTTTCGGTGCTGCGGTGGGGGATTTTTCTGATGTTTTTGTGTGTATATCCGTCGCCGGTGGATCAAGATCAAGATCAAGAGCAGGCGAGCTGACACTCGGCTTATTGAGTGGTGAAAAGCGTGGGTGTTCGGCTTTTAATTTGTGTTGTTGCTGCCCCTCACCCCAGCCCTCTCCCGAGGGAGAGGGAGCCGATTTGTGTGGTGTTCAAAATCTGCATTCGACTCGGTAACGCAAGTCGGCGTATTTCGCCTAAACACCTCGGTCAGTCCCCTCTCCCTCGGGGAGAGGGCTAGGGTGAGGGGCTCTAGATCTGGCTTTTGCTTTGGCTTTGATCTTTTGCCCCTTCAGCAGGCTGCGCCCGGATCGGTCCCGTAACGAAGGTACCCCGAGCCCCGGCGAGCGGGCCGTACGCCGGGGCAAAGCCTTTTGGTTCCTTTTTGGCGTTTGAAAAAGGGACTCGCTGTAAGAGCGAAACCATAGGAAGCCGTTACCGCAGCAACGGATATACCCCCAGTTTCAGACTCACCGACCCATTGACCCACGACGGACCCATGCGTAGCCTTGCGCTTTCGAGGTTCTTCGGCACTCGCCGAAGCTAAGAAGGGAACGCGGTCAAAGCCGCGGCTGCCCCCGCAACTGTGAACGGTGATGTTCGTTGCCACGCCACTGCCAGCTCAACCGATGAGCCAGCGGGAAGGCGCAATGAACGCCAGGCCCAGCGCCTGAACGCCGTCAGCCAGGAGACCTGCCTCGTCACAGATTCTCACTACAACCGGGCGGGGTGATCCGGTGGCGAATGCTTCCGGCGTGCATGCGCGCTGCCGGTTCTCGTCCCGTATGCCCGCCGCTTGCCAAAGGGCATACCGATGAAAACACTGGCCAAACTCCCCGTCACTATCGTCACCGGTTTCCTCGGTTCGGGCAAAACCACGCTGCTGCGGCACATGCTCGACAACGCTCAGGGCCGGCGCATCGCGGTGATTGTCAACGAGTTTGGCGAGCTCGGTATCGACGGTGAAATCCTCAAGCAATGCACCATCGGCTGCACCGAAGAAGAGGCCAGCGGCCGCGTATATGAGCTGGCCAACGGCTGCCTGTGCTGCACGGTGCAGGAAGAATTCTTTCCGGTGATGCGCGAGCTGGTCGCCCGTCGCGGCGATCTTGATCACATTCTCATCGAAACCTCTGGCCTGGCCTTGCCCAAGCCGTTGGTGCAAGCCTTCCAGTGGCCGGAAATTCGCAGTGCCTGCACTGTCGATGCGGTGATCACCGTGGTCGACAGCCCGGCCGTCGCTGCTGGCACCTTCGCAGCGTTCCCGGATCAGGTCGATGCCCAGCGCAAACTCGATCCGAACCTTGATCACGAGTCGCCGCTGCACGAATTGTTCGCCGATCAACTGGCCAGTGCTGACCTGGTCATCCTCAACAAAGCCGACCAGACGAGCGCGGAAGATCTGGCTCGGGTGCGCGCTGAAGTCGCCGAAGAGCTGCCGCCAGCGGTAAAAATCATCGAAGCCAGCAACGGCCGCCTGCCGCTCGACGTGTTGATCGGCCTCGGTGCCGGCTCTGAGGAGCACATCGACAGCCGCCACAGTCACCACGATCACCACCATGACGGTGATGACGACGATCACGATCACGACGCCTTCGATTCGATCTCAATCGAACTGCCGCAAGCCGATGAAAGCCTGCTGCTCGACGCGCTGACGCAACTGGTGGTGCAACACGGCATTCTGCGCGTGAAAGGCTTCGCGGCGATTCCGAACAAGCCGATGCGCCTGTTGATCCAGGGTGTGGGCACGCGTTTCGACAAGCATTTCGACCGTCAGTGGGGCGCCGAAGAAGCGCGCGTCACGCGTCTGGTGCTGATCGGTCAGGAACTCGATGCCGCACAACTCGAAGCGCAATTGCGCGCTGCGCTCAGCGTTTAAGCCATGCACCTGCTCAGGACCCAGCCCGGTGGATTCGTCTCGGACGACAACATTGCCGATCTCGGACAAACCCCCGCCGAGCTGGTGATCCTGTGCAGCGGCGATTCCAGCCTGGCGCTGCTCGCCGAGGCTGCGCAGCAATTGCCCGATGACTACCCGAGCCTGCGTCTGGCCAACCCGATGCAGGTGCAGAATCATGCTTCGGTCGATCTGTACGTCGACGAAGTGCTGCGCCACGCCAAAGTCATTCTGATCTCGCTGCATGGCGGCATCGCCTATTGGCGCTACGGTGTCGAGCGGCTGGTCGAGTTGTCCGAACGCGGCGTGCAACTGATTCTGGTGCCCGGCGATGACCGCCCGGACCCCGAGCTCAGTGACTTGAGCACGGTCAGCGCCGAAGTACGCGATAGACTCTGGCAATTTCTGCGTCAGGGCGGCATGGGCAATGCGCTGGATTTTTTCCGCTGCTTGGGCAACCAATCGTTTGCCCGGGATTATTCGTGGGGCGAGCCGCAAACCCTGCCGCGCACGGCGATTTATCACCCACAGAAAAACAGCGCTGCCCTGAGTGACTGGCAAGCCGAATGGCTGCCCGGTCAACCGGTGGCGGCGCTGTTGTTTTATCGCTCGCATTTGCAGGCGGCGAACACGGCGTTCATTGATGTGTTCTGTCAGCGTTTGCGGGCAGCCGGGCTCAATCCGCTGCCGATCGCGGTGGCCAGTCTGAAAGAACCCGGTTGCTTGTCTGTGGTCGAGGACTGGCTGGATGAAGTCGAGGCGGGGGTGATTCTCAACACCACCGGTTTTGCCCAGTCCAGCCCCGAAGCGCCGCATCTGCGCCCGTTTCGCCGCAACATCCCAGTGATTCAAGCCATCTGCGCTCAGGACAACGAACCCGGCTGGCGCGACAGCGAACAGGGTCTCGGGCCGCGTGATCTGGCGATGCACATTGCTTTGCCGGAGCTTGACGGGCGCATCATCAGCCGACCGATCAGCTTCAAGGATCTGGCCTGGCGCAGCGAGCGCAGTCAGTCCGATGTGGTCTGCTATCGCGCCCAGCCCGAACGCATGGATTTCGTCGCCGAACTGGCGCGGCGCTGGGTTGATCTGGCGCGCGTGGCCAATGGTAAAAAACGCATCGCGCTGATCCTCGCCAACTATCCGACCCGCGACGGCCGCATCGGCAACGGTGTCGGCCTCGATACACCGGCGGCGGCGCTGAACATCCTCCGCGCATTGCGTGCCGAAGGTTATCCGATCACGGCCGAGTTGCCCGACAGCGGCACCGAACTGATCCAGCAACTGCTCGGCGGTGTCAGCAACGACCTCGATAGTCTCGACCTGCGCCCGTGCCAGCAGAGCCTGGCGATGGACGATTACCTGGCAATGTTCAACGCGTTGCCGGAGGCGAATCGCGCGGCGGTGATGGAGCGTTGGGGGGCGCCGCAAAACGATCCGATGTGCCGCGACGGTCGCCTGATGATCGCCGGTCTGCGTTTCGGTCTGACCTTTGTCGGCATCCAGCCGGCCCGGGGTTATCAGGTCGATCCGAGCGCGGTGTACCACGACCCGGATCTGGTGCCGCCGCACGGCTATCTGGCGTTCTATTTCTGGTTGCGCAACACCTACGGCGCCCACGGCGTGATCCACGTCGGCAAGCATGGCAATCTCGAATGGCTGCCGGGCAAAGGGGTTGGGCTGTCGGAAAACTGCTGGCCGGATGCGTTGCTCGGGCCGCTGCCAAATATCTATCCGTTTATCGTCAACGATCCGGGCGAGGGCGCCCAGGCCAAACGCCGCACGCAGGCGGTGATCATCGACCACTTGATGCCCCCGCTGACCCGCGCCGAAACCTACGGGCCGCTGCGCAATCTGGAGCTGCTCGCCGACGAGTATTACGAGGCGCAACTGCTCGATCCGCGCCGCGCCCGTGAGTTGCAACGCGACATTCTGCAATTGGTGCGTGACACGCAGATCGACCGCGAACTGCAACTGGACGCAGCGCTGGACAGCGATGCCGATGCGGCGATCTGGTTGCCGCGTCTGGACACTTATCTGTGCGACCTGAAGGAATCGCAGATTCGCGATGGGTTGCACATTTTCGGCGAATCGCCGAGCGGGCGCTTGCGTATCGACACCTTGCTCGCGTTGCTGCGCATCCCGCGCGGTGACGGCAAGGCCGCGCAGTCGAGTCTGCTGCGAGCACTGGCTAAAGCGTTTGATCTTGGTTTTGATCCGCTGGATTGCGCGTTGGCCGATGCCTGGAGTGGCCCGCGTCCGACCGAGTTGCAGACCATCAGCGAAGAAGTCTGGCGCACCGCCGGCGACACCCGCGAACGCCTCGAATTGTTTGCCGCAGACCTGATCTCCCAAACACTGAATGTCCCCTGTGGTAGCGAGCCTGCTCGCGAAAGCGGTGTGTCAGTAAAAGACCAGTTGTCTGACCCGACGCCTTCGCGAGCAGGCTCGCTCCCACAAGGGCCGGGGTGGGCTGAGGTTGATTCGATACTCGAGCATCTGCGCGAAGTCGTCGCCCCGCGCCTCGATGCTTGCGGCCCGGCCGAAATGCGCGGTCTGCTTGACGCCCTCAGCGGTCGTTTCGTCCCCGCCGGCCCCAGCGGCGCACCCAGCCGTGGCCGTCTCGACGTCCTGCCCACCGGGCGTAATTTCTATTCAGTCGACGTGCGCAATCTGCCAACAACTACTGCGTGGCGCATCGGTTTCCAGTCCGCCACGCTGATTCTCGAACGACACTTGCAGGATCACGGCGATCACTTGCGCCAACTCGGCTTGTCCGTGTGGGGCACCGCAACCATGCGCACCGGCGGCGACGACATCGCTCAGGCCATGGCGTTGATGGGCGTGCGTCCGGTCTGGGCCACGGGCAGTCAGCGTGTGGATGATTTCGAGATTCTGCCGCTGAGTCTGCTCGATCGTCCTCGGGTCGATGTGACATTGCGGGTTTCGGGGTTTTTCCGTGATGCGTTTGCCAACCTCATCCGCCTGTTCGACGCCGCCGTGCAAGCGGTGGCCGCGCTGGACGAGCCGGACGACCTGAATCCGCTGGCCGCTAAAGTGCGTGCCGAACGCGAGGCGCTGTTGCAGTCGGGCGTCGATGAAGACACCGCGCGGCGTCAGGCCGGGTGGCGCATCTTCGGCGCGAAACCGGGGGCGTATGGCGCCGGGGTGCAAGGCGCCATCGACGGGCGTTTGTGGCAGAGCCGCGAAGACCTCGCCGAGGTTTACCTGAACTGGGGCGGCTACGCTTACGGCGGCGCCGACGAGGGCACGGCTGCCCGCGAGCAGTTCAGCCAGCGCCTAAGCCAGGTGCAGGCAGTTCTGCAGAACCAGGACAACCGCGAGCATGACCTGCTCGATTCCAACGATTACTACCAGTTCCAGGGCGGCATGCTCGCGGCGGTGGAGACGCTGCGCGGCGAAGCGGCGGCCAGTTATCACGGCGATCACAGCCAGCCGGATCTGCCGAAGATTCGTACCCTGAAGGAAGAGTTGAACCGCGTGGTGCGCTCGCGCGCGGCGAATCCGAAGTGGATCGACGGAATCAAGCGTCACGGCTACAAAGGCGCGTTCGAACTGGCGGCGACGGTTGATAATCTGTTCGCCTTCGATGCGACTACGCAGTTGATCGATGACCATCAGTACGCGCTGCTGGCGGAGGCATATTTGCTTGATCCGGCGACCCGGGATTTTGTCCGTGAGCATAATCCCCACGCGTTGCGCGACATGACCGAACGCATGCTCGAAGCGCAGCAGCGCGGGATGTGGCAGGAGCCTGGGGCTTATAAGGAGGCGCTGGAGAATTTGCTGTTGGATATCGAGGAAGATATGTAGCCGCTAAAAAGCTACCCTCACCCCAGCCCTCTCCCGGAGGGAGAGGGAGCCGATTTGTGTTGGTTTTGAGGCCTGAGTTCAACTCGATAATTCAGGTCGGCGCAACTTGCAAGAACACCCAGATCAGTTCCCTCTCCCTCTGGGAGAGGGTTAGGGTGAGGGCCACCCAACTGACACGCCACCAAAACTCAAGCACACCAAAGACCACGAAAGGGAAAACCAAAATGACCGACACCCCGCATTTCCCACTCTCCGCCGTGGTCGGCGCCGATGACCTGAAGCTCGCCCTGTGCCTGACCGCCATCGACTCGAAAATCGGCGGCGTACTCATCGAAGGTCCGCGGGGCATGGCCAAGTCGACGCTGGCGCGGGGCCTGGCGGACCTGCTCGCCAGCGGCCAGTTCGTCACTTTGCCGTTGGGCGCTACCGAAGAGCGGCTGGTCGGCACCCTCGATCTCGATGCTGCCCTCAGCGACGGTCGCGCGCAGTTTTCGCCCGGTGTTCTGGCCAAGGCTGACGGTGGCGTGCTCTATGTCGATGAGGTCAATCTGCTGCCCGATCACTTGGTCGACCTGCTGCTCGATGTCGCCGCCAGCGGTACCAATCTGATCGAGCGTGACGGCATTTCCCATCGGCATTCGGCCAAATTCGTCCTGATCGGCACCATGAACCCGGAAGAGGGCGAGCTGCGGCCGCAACTGCTTGACCGCTTCGGCTTGAACGTTGCCCTGAGCGGCCACACCGCGCCCGCCGAACGCGGACAGATCATTCGCCGGCGGCTGGATTTCGACAGCGATCCACAAGGGTTCTGCGCGCAGTGGGCGAGCGAGCAACAAATCCTGCGTTCGCGCTGTGAAAGCGCCCGCGAGCGCTTGGCAGCCATTCCACTGGATGACGCGGCATTGGCGTTGATTACCGAGCGTTGTTTCGCTGCTGGCGTCGATGGCTTGCGTGCCGATCTGGTCTGGTTGCGCGCGGCCCGCGCCCATGCCGCGTGGCGTGGGGCGGATGCGATTGCTGAAGAGGACATCGACGCGGTGGCCGAATTTGCCCTGCGCCATCGCCGTCGCGAACACCCTTCATCCAGCACCCAATCACAAGCGCACTCTCCTTCAGGCACAGACAGCAAGTCCAGCGAAGGGCAGGGCCAGTGGGGCGAGATGCCGGCGACGGCGCAAGCCACCGGTACCCGCCGCGAAGTTCCAAGCTGGCCGCCACTGGCAAAAAAGCCCTAGGCATTCGCCCCCGATCCGACGCGGGGGCGAATGCCAAGCCCCGTGCCGGACAACTCGACAATGGCCGCCAGGGCCAACGGCATGCGGCCGGCAGCGGTTCGGTGAACTGGCCGGGCACGCTGCTCAATGGCCGCCCCCAGCGCCGCGCCGATCTGCTGTTTCAACAGCGCACCCGCTCGCCCCATGAAATCTGGCTGGTGATCGTCGACGCGTCGGCCTCGACCCGTCGCCATCACGCCTTGAGCGATGCCAAGGGCCTGCTCGCGCAGTTGTTCGACGATGCTTACCACCAGCGAGCGCGGCTGGCGTTGCTGACCGCCAGTGGTTCTGCGCCGAAATGGCAGGTGCAAGGCTTGAAGGCCTCAAGCGGCCTGAGCGCCTGGCTCGACGGTCTGGGCGCCGGTGGCGGCACGCCGTTGCTCGCGGCACTGGAGCAGGCGCAGCAATGGCTGACGCTGCGACGCAAGCGCTTTTCTGCCGAACAGCAACGCTGCCTGATCGTGACCGATGGTCGCGTGAAAGAACTGTCGGCGTTGCCAGTGCTGGCGTGTCCGGGATTGCTGATCGACATTGAGCGCGGGCCGATTCGACTGGGCCGGGCGAAGGATCTGGCGACCGCGCTGCAAGCGCAGTATCAGCATATCGATGAGCTGGGTTTACGCTGAAATCCACCGCGCTGCTCAAACCCTGTGGGAGCGAGCCTGCTCGCGAAGGCTTCTTCAGCAACGCTGAAAATCTCCGGTCGAGTTCATTCATACAGATTTTGAAATGATTTGCCGCTGTAGAACAGGCCGGTCGACGCTGTACGCTCCAAGGCCATTTTTCATTCAGGATCTACATGAACACCCTCTCGGAGCCTCCCAGTCAGCACTCTCCAGCACGCCTTCGCGCGGTCTTGATCCTTTCGCAGCACCCCGTCTTCCGACTACCGACTATGGTTGATAACGCGGCTCTTGAGCCTTTGCGTTGCACTTCGCCGTGTCCGGCCGCCTGAATTCACTGAAGAGAGATCGAGACGTTTTATGGAATGGTTAGCGGATCCCACAGCCTGGTTAGGCCTGTTGACTCTGATCGTGCTGGAACTGGTACTGGGTATCGACAACCTGGTGTTCATCGCAATTCTTGCCGACAAACTGCCGCCGCATCAGCGTGATCGCGCGCGGATCATCGGCCTGTCGCTGGCGTTGATCATGCGCCTGGGCCTGTTGGCGAGCATTTCCTGGCTGGTTACGCTCACGCAGCCGTTGTTCGAGGTGTTCGACAAGAGCTTCTCCGGCCGCGACCTGATCATGCTGTTCGGTGGCGTGTTCCTGTTGTTCAAGGCGACGATGGAGTTGCATGAGCGCCTCGAAGGCCATGTCGGCGAGCGCTCGACCAACACAACCTACGCGCTGTTCTGGCCAATCGTGGCGCAGATTGTAGTGCTCGACGCGGTGTTCTCCCTCGACGCGGTGATTACCGCCGTGGGCATGGTCGATGAACTGGCGGTGATGATGATCGCCGTGATCATTTCCATCGGCCTGATGATCGTTGCCAGCAAGCCGCTGACCCGCTTCGTCAACGCACATCCGACCGTGATCATGCTGTGTCTGGGCTTCCTGATGATGATCGGTTTTGCCCTGACCGCAGAAGGTCTGGGCTTCCATATCCCGAAAGGTTACCTGTACGCCGCCATCGGTTTCTCGATCCTCATCGAAGTCTTCAACCAGATCGCCCGGGCCCGGCGCAAACGTTCGATGCAGGGCGTGCGCCCGATGCGCGAGCGCACAGCCCATGCGGTGATGCGTCTGCTCGGTGGCCGCAAGCTGGCGGCGGAGGAGGTTGGTGAGGAAATCTCCGACCTGCTGGACAACGGTGAAGCGCCGGTGGCCGAGCTGTTCGACCGTCGTGAGCGGGTGATGATCAGCGGTGTGCTGCAACTGGCGGAGCGGCCGATTCGCAACCTGATGACGGTGCGCGCCGACGTTGACCTGATTGATCTTGCCGATGACGCCGAAACCATTCGCACGAAGTTGATGCATTCGTCGTATTCACGCTTGCCGCTGATTCGCGATGGCGCGGTGGACGAGCCGCTTGGCTTCGTACACAAGAAGGAATTGCTCAAGGAGTATCTGGCCGGCAATGAGCCGAACCTGGAGCATCTGGCACGCAAGACCGTCAATCTGCTCGACAGTTATTCGATCCTCAATGCCCTGGAGCAGATGCGCGCGGCATCGACGCACATCGCCTTCGTGGTCAATGAGTTTGGCGATTTCGTCGGTGTATTGACGATGACTGACATCCTCGAATCGATCGCCGGTGAGTTGCCCGATGCCAGTGAAATCGAAGGCCCTGATGTGGTCGAAGAGCGCGGCGGGTTTCTGGTCAGCGGCGCGCTGCCCTTGGCTCGCGTTCGCCAGCGTACCGGCTTCGATGCCGAGCCGACCGAGGATTATCAGACCATGGCCGGGTTGGTCATGAGTCTGCTGGATCGGTTGCCGATGACCGGTGATCGACTGGAATACGAGGGCTGGCAACTGACTGTCAAAGCGGTAGAAGAACGGCGGGTGACGCGGGTGTTGCTGGAGCGTGAGGTGGCTTGAGCATTCGCGGAATGGCGCAGCGGTCGCTGCGCTTGTTACTGATGAAACGTAAAGCGGTCCTTGCCCGTATGCTTTGATGCGTACAACGCCGCATCCGCCTTGATCAGCGCCTGATTCAACGAGTCACCCTCAGCCACCCGGGTAATGCCGATGCTGATGGTGACCGGGTGCTGGGTGGGCTGTTCACGCACTGACTGGCACAGTTGCGTGGCAAGGCTTTCAACATCCTCGCGCCGCACTCCCGCCAGATAGATCGCGAACTCCTCACCGCCCATACGCGCGTAGTCAAACGCAATCATCACTGTCTTGATATCGGCAGCGACGCGAATGAGCACCTCATCACCGATGTCATGCCCGTAGGTGTCGTTGACCTTCTTGAAGTTGTCGATGTCGATCATCATCAGGTAATGATCGCGCTCGCGCGGGCTTGCCAGCAGCCGTCGCCCTGCGTGGGTCATGAACGAGCGTCGGTTGGGAATCTGCGTCAGCGGGTCGTTGTAGGCCTGATCCAGCAGCAGCCGCGACATCAGGTAGTTGTTCAGCTTGGCCTCACGAAATTTCAAAAAGGTGTACACCGTGAGCGCGCAGAGGAACACGCTGTAGCAGGCAGTCAGGACGCCGCGCAGTTCAGTGATTTCGGTAGTGGTGGCGAGAAACGGGTTGAGGATCACCCAGATCACAACTTGTACCGCAAAGAACGCCCAGCGCCGCAGCGGCAGTACCGACACGCTGTACAACATGCTCGCTGCTGCCAGCACCAGCCACAAGCTGTGCGAAGCAGGCGCGAGGCCGTCGACGATCATTCGCACACCGACGGTCAATCCCAGGACCAGCAACAGGGTGAGCACATCGAAATGGCTAGCCCTGCGCGTAAAACCGAGCACCACCGTCAACAGCGCGAAACCAGCGAGAAACGCCATCGAGCGCCACGTGAAGCCTTGGCCGCCGAGAAAACTGACGATCAGATCAAACAGCAGCCACATGAAAATGCTGACCACATAGATCAACAGGCTGAACGGTTTGAGCCGTTCGAACTCGCGCTGGAGAAACTCTTCCCTCAACTTGTTTGACGCGGTTTCCTTCAACGCTTGCGCTTCAATGGTTTCGAACATGCTTATCCCGCTGTCTGCGCCGTTCCTGGCAACCACCCGAACCGGCGGGCGGCGCGCAATGTGTTCGCTCAACAGCAAAGCAGGCAGACAGCGGGTTGTCCAATCCCGGTCGGGTTCAGCGCAGAAGCCGGTGGCGCGAACCAGTGACGGTGCGCAACGACTTGAGTGTTCGCCTCAGCCATGCCAGATCATGGTGAGGTTTGCGTGGCGTTGCGGGAGCCTTTGTCCTGCCGACATGCCGGGCCATATCCCTCGCCAGGGTTTCCTCGGTGCCGATACCTTTGAGCTTTTTCAGCAGCCTGCCGTTTTTATAGAACAGCACTGTTGGCGTGCCCGTGACGTTCGGGTGCTTGGGCGATTGGCTGGTGTTGAGCATATAGATGTTGGCGCGCAGTCGGTAAGGCTCGGCAATCTGCCGAAAGACCGGCCCGGCCCATTCGCAGGCGGGGCAGTGTTCATTGGCGAAATACAGAATGACCGGACGCCAGGTTTTCAGGGCTTTGCGGTAAACCGGGTCCAGCGCGGAAGTTGTGTTTGTGGCGTTCATCGAAGGGTCCTTTTCAACGAGCGGGTAGGCTCCTTGACGTTAAAGGAGCAGGGGCGTCGCGGTCTACTGTCAGAAATTACAGGTGGGGTGCGTCAACACGAGATTAATCGCACAAGAACGCCAGATAGACCTGACAACCAATGCGGGAACCTCACAAGAAACCGCGTGATAACCTCAATGCATTGCGCCGAGCATCACTTGGAGTGCTATTTTGAGCACTAATCAGAGCACTTCAAGAGGCACAGTTCATGACGCACATTGTTCTTTCTCACGTCGTAGCGAGTATTTCCGAATTGAAAAAAAATCCTATGGGTACAGTGGCAGCTGGTGGAGGCCGGTCTGTGGCGATCCTTAATCGAAACGAACCGGCCTTCTACTGTGTTCCTGCCAAGGAATATGAAGCAATGATGGAGCGCCTGGAGGATCTGGAACTGATCGCCCTTTGCAAGGAGCGAGAAAACGATTCGACCATCAAGGTATCCATTGATGACCTATGAACTGGAATTTTCTGAAAAGGCTTGGAAGGAGTGGCGAAAGCTTGGGTCGGAGCTCAGAGAGCAGTTCAAAAATAAACTTGTTGAAAGGCTGGCAAATCCCCACGTTCCGGCGGCTCGTCTGAAAGGATTGTGTAACGCCTATAAAATCAAGCTTCGAAGCGCTGGATATCGGTTGGTCTATCGGGTCAGGGACGAGGTACTGGTCGTTACGGTGATAGCGGTTGGGAAACGGCAGGGTGGTGATGTGTACAGGCAGGCACTCAACCGCTGACACAGGTATTGCTCAACTGTAACCCTGATTCGCACCATCACGACGCCATCTGACCCAAGTTGGGAACGAACCACCCCTTTCATTAGTGATCGCAGGGACCTTTCTGCGTATTGGGTCGGACCGATCAATTGGTCCGCAAGTCCATATCTCCTTGATTAACAAAGCATTCAATACGACTACAGATTTCTCCTGATTCCTGTGGCACACTTTCTGCTGTCTATTCCGTAGTAACAAACCGTGTTCCGGTATAGCGGAATAAACACAATTCTGGAGTGCTTGCCATGCATCGCCGTCCTTCGTTGTTCAAAGCGTGTGTTTTTGTTCTTGCAGCTTCTTCCTCGGTCATGGGCCTGGCCCAGGCTGCCGACAGCAAGCTCGACAGTGTTCTTGCCCGTGGCAAGTTGATCGTGGGCACTGGCAGCACCAATGCGCCGTGGCACTTTCAGGGCGCGGACGGCAAGTTGCAGGGTTTTGATATCGACATCGCCAGGATCGTGGCCAAAGGGCTGTTCAACGACCCGAGCAAGGTCGAGTTCGTGGTGCAGTCGTCCGATGCGCGGATTCCCAATCTGCTCACCGACAAGGTCGACATGAGCTGCCAGTTCATCACCGTCACCGCCAGCCGCGCGCAGCAAGTCGCGTTCACCCTGCCGTACTACCGCGAAGGCGTCGGCCTGCTGTTGCCGAACAACAGCAAGTACAAGGAAATCGAAGACCTGCAGGCGGCGGGCGATGACGTCACCGTTGCGGTGCTGCAGAACGTCTACGCCGAAGAACTGGTGCATCAGGCATTACCCAAAGCCAAGGTCGATCAGTACGACAGCGTTGACCTGATGTACCAGGCGGTGAACTCCGGCCGCGCCGATGCCGCCGCCACCGATCAGTCGTCGGTCAAATACCTGATGGTGCAGAACCCTGGCCGCTACCGCAGCCCGAGCTACGCCTGGAGCCCGCAGACTTACGCTTGCGCCGTCAAACGTGGCGATCAGGACTGGCTGAACTTCGTCAACACCGCGCTGCATGAAGCCATGACCGGGGTTGAGTTCCCGACCTATGCCGCTTCGTTCAAACAATGGTTCGGTGTTGATCTGCCATCTCCAGCCATCGGTTTCCCAGTCGAATTCAAATGATCCCGTGAGAGTGGGGCGATACCGTCGCCCCGCTCAAGGTACCGCTGACCATGAACTATCAGTTGAACTTTGCCGCCGTGTGGCGCGATTTCGACACCTTGCTGGCGGGGCTCGGTCTGGGCTTGCAGCTGGCGCTGGTGTCGATCGCCATCGGCTGCGTGATCGGCCTGCTGATGGCGTTCGCCTTGCTGTCGAAGCATCGCGCCTTGCGGGTGCTGGCCTCGGTGTACGTCACGGTGGTACGCAACACGCCGATTCTGGTGTTGATTCTGTTGATCTACTTTGCACTGCCCAGCCTTGGCATTCGTCTGGACAAGATTCCTTCGTTCATCATCACGCTGTCGCTGTATGCCGGCGCGTACCTGACCGAAGTCTTTCGTGGCGGCTTGCTGAGCATTCCGAAGGGTCAGCGCGAAGCCGGGCTGGCAATCGGTCTCGGTGAATGGCAGGTCAAGGCTTACGTCACCGTGCCAGTGATGCTGCGCAATGTGCTGCCGGCGCTGTCGAACAACTTCATTTCGCTGTTCAAGGACACTTCGCTGGCGGCTGCGATTGCGGTGCCGGAGCTGACCTATTACGCGCGCAAGATCAACGTCGAAAGCTACCGGGTGATCGAAACCTGGCTGGTGACAACGGCGTTATATGTCGCGGCCTGTTACCTCATTGCCATGCTGCTGCGTTACCTCGAGCAGCGTCTGGCGATCCGCCGATAGGAGGCTGCGATGTACGAATCTCCCAGTTGGTTGCATGAATTGTGGGTCGCGCGCGAGCCGTTGTGGCAGGGCTTTCTGACCAGCGTGCAGGTCTCGGCGCTGGCCATTGTGTTGGGCACCATGCTCGGCGTGGTTGCCGGCCTGGTCCTGACTTACGGCAGATTCTGGATGCGCGCGCCGTTTCGGCTGTACGTCGATCTGATTCGCGGCACGCCGGTGTTTGTATTGGTGCTGGCCTGCTTTTATATGGCGCCGGCGCTCGGTTGGCAGATCAGTGCGTTTCAGGCCGGAGCCCTGGGCCTGACACTGTTTTGCGGCTCGCACGTCGCCGAAATCGTTCGTGGTGCGCTGCAAGCCTTGCCGCGCGGGCAGATGGAGGCGGGGAAAGCCATCGGCCTGACGTTCTACCAATCCCTCGGCTACGTACTGTTACCTCAGGCGCTGCGGCAGATCCTGCCAACCTGGGTCAACTCGTCTACCGAAATCGTCAAGGCGTCGACCTTGCTCTCGGTGATCGGCGTCGCCGAATTGCTGCTCAGCACGCAACAGATCATCGCCCGGAACTTCATGACCCTGGAGTTCTACCTGTTCGCCGGTTTTCTGTTCTTCGTCATCAACTACGGCATCGAATTACTCGGCCGGCACATTGAAAAGCGGGTGGCCCTGCCATGACTCAAGCTCAAGTTGCTTCACAGGATCAGGCATTGCTGGACATTCGCGGCCTGCACAAACAGTACGGCGCGGTGCAAGTGCTCAAGGGTGTCGACCTGAGCATGCAGCGCGGCAATGTCGTCACGCTGATCGGCTCCAGCGGTTCGGGCAAAACCACTCTGCTGCGTTGCGTGAACATGCTCGAAGAATTCCAGGGCGGGCAGATCCTGCTCGACGGCGAGTCCATCGGCTACGACGAGGTCAACGGTAAGCGCGTGCGTCACCCGGAAAAGGTCATTGCCCGGCATCGTGCGATGACCGGCATGGCCTTCCAGCAATTCAACTTGTTTCCGCACCTGACCGCGTTGCAGAACGTCACCTTGGGCCTGCTCAAAGTGAAGAAGATGCACAAGGACGAAGCCGTGGTGCTCGCGGAAAAATGGCTGGAGCGCGTTGGCCTGCTGGAGCGGCGCAATCACTTTCCCGGTCAGTTGTCCGGCGGCCAGCAACAACGCGTGGCGATTGCCCGAGCGATTGCGATGAACCCGAGCCTGATGCTCTTCGATGAGGTCACTTCGGCCCTCGACCCGGAACTGGTCGGTGAGGTGCTCAACGTGATCAAAGGGCTGGCCGAGGACGGCATGACCATGTTGCTGGTGACCCACGAAATGCGTTTCGCCTTCGAGGTCTCGGACAAGATCGTTTTCATGAATCAAGGGCGAATCGAAGAGCAGGGGCCTCCCAAGGAACTGTTCGAACGCCCGCAATCGCCGCGTCTGGCGGAATTTCTCAAAAGCACGCGGTTTTGAATCTGTACTTTTGCAATCAGGAGAAACACCCATGAGCATTACGCGTTACGGCACCGGCAGCACCGCCGCCGGCGGCCAGCCTCGTCCATTCGCCCGCGCAGTTGAAGCGGATGGCTGGCTGCATGTGTCCGGCCAGGTTCCGGCGGTGGACGGCGAGATCATCGTTGGTGGCATTGTCGAACAGACCCACCAGACCATGAAGAACCTGATCGCCATTCTCGAAGAGGCTGGTTATGGCCTTGAAGATGTGGTCCGCGCCGGAGTCTGGCTGGACGATCCACGGGATTTCAGCAGTTTCAACAAGGTCTTCGCCGAGTATTTCAAACCCGAACACGCCCCGGCGCGGGCCTGTGTGCAGGCGAGCATGATGGTTGATTGCAAGGTTGAGATTGACTGCATTGCCTACAAGAAGAAGGCCTGATACACGCCGATCGTTCCCACGCTCTGCGTGGGAATGCAGCCCGGGACGCTCTGCGTCCCAAAAGCGGACGCGGAGCGTCCGGTGAGGCATTCCCACGCGGAGCATGGGAACGATCATTGGCTGTAAACTCCCGGCGACTTTGAATGGAAACCACTGACATGACCGAAGACACCATCAAGCGCCGGGCACGCGGTCTGGACCGGGCGTTCGATATCCTCGATTTTCTCAAGGAAATCGGCCAGCCCCTGCGTCCCAACGACATCGCCAATGGCATCGGCAGTCCGAAATCGACGGTCTACGAACTGGTCGCGTCCTTGCTGGAGCGACGGATTCTCGAGCCGGTGGGCAAGGACGGCCACGTCTACCTTGGCCGCCAGTTGTACTTCCTTGGTCAGGCGCATCTGCGCCATTTCGACCTCAGTCGCGAGGCCGATCACGCTTTGCAGGAGATCGTCAGCCAGACCCGCGAAACCGCGCAGATGTGTCTGCTCAACGGGCGCAAATACACGGTGGCGTTGATGAAGGAGGGCGAGCGGCATTTCCGCATCTCATCGGATATCGGCGAAAACGCGCCGATCCCGTGGACGGCTTCCGGGCGTCTGTTGCTCGCGCACTTGAGCGATCAACAGATCATCGACCTGATCGACGAAGACGACTACATCCTGCCCGACGGCGAACGCCTGCCACTGGACCGTTTTCTGGCGGAGATTCGTCAGGCCGGCAGCGATGGCTTCTTCTCCTTCGACAGCGTCGCCGACACCTTCACCCATTGCTTCGCCGCGCCGGTCAAAGACCGGCAGGGCGTGGCCATTTGCACGTTGTGCATCGTCGCCCCGCGCGCCGATGCGAAAAACAATTACGACGACTATCGCCGGGTGCTGATCGAGAGCGCCAACAGCCTCGCCCGGCGGATCAACGAATAACCGTGGCTGCCTGCGGCCGCGTCTGTGAGGATTGGACCATGACCACTGCCATCAACTCTGCCGTAGAAAAAGGCGACGCCGTCATCGGCGCGCAATTGACCCGCGACGTCAGCCTGCCGGCGCTGGTGCTGCACCGCGAGGCGCTGGAGCACAACATTCGCTGGATGCAGAAATTTGTCAGCGACAGCGGCGCCGAACTGGCGCCCCACGGCAAAACCAGCATGACCCCGGCACTGTTCAAACGACAGCTTGACGCCGGCGCTTGGGGAATCACCTCGCCAGCGCCACCCAGGCCCGCGCGGCTTATGCCCACGGCGTGCGCCGGGTGTTGATGGCCAACCAGTTGGTCGGTACGCCGAACATGGCGTTGATTGCCGATCTGCTCGCCGATCCGACGTTCGATTTCCATTGCATGGTCGACCACCCGGACAACGTCGCCGACCTCGGGAGTTACTTCGCTTCGCGGCGAGTGAAGCTCAACGTGATGATCGAATACGGCGTGGTCGGCGGCCGTTGCGGGTGCCGCAGCGAGCAGGAAGTCATCGAGCTGGCCAAGGCCATCGATGCGCAGCCGGCACTGGCCCTGACCGGCATCGAAGGTTACGAAGGCGTGATTCATGGCGATCATGCGGTCAGTGGCATTCGCGAATTCGCCGCGTCGCTGGTTCGCCTCGCGGTGCAGCTACAGGACAGCGGCGCCTTTGCCATCGCCAGACCGATCATCACTGCGTCGGGTTCGGCCTGGTACGACTTGATCGCCGAATCCTTCGAAACCCAGAACGCCGCTGGCCGCTTCCTCAGCGTGTTGCGCCCGGGCAGTTATGTCGCGCACGACCATGGCATCTACAAAGAGGCGCAGTGCTGCGTGCTCGACCGCCGCAGCGACCTGCACGAAGGCCTGCGCCCGGCGCTGGAAGTCTGGGCTCATGTGCAGTCGCTGCCGGAACCGGGTTTTGCGGTGATCGCCCTGGGCAAGCGCGATGTCGCCTTCGATGCCGGTTTGCCGGTGCCGTTGTTGCGCTACAAGGCCGGTGTGGTGCCGGCGGCGGGGGATGATGTCGGCGCGTGCAAGGTCACGGCGGTGATGGATCAGCATGCGTTCATGACCGTAGCGCCGGGTGTAGAACTGCGGGTCGGCGACATCATTTCCTTTGGTACATCGCACCCGTGCCTGACGTTCGATAAATGGCGTGTTGGGTTGCTGGTGGATGAGCAGATGGCGGTCATCGAGACCATGGAGACTTGTTTCTAAGGCTTGAGATTGCGTTGCGGCGGCTATTCGCGAGCAGGCTCGCTCCCACAAGATCAATGCGTTCCATTGTGGGAGCGAGCCTGCTCCAACGCAGCACCACTGAACCACCCGAGATCCCACCCGATGAAAATCCTCAGCAACACCCCACGCATCGCCCTGATTGGCGAATGCATGATCGAACTGCAGCAGCGCGCCGACGGCAGTCTGCAGCAAAGCTTCGGTGGCGATACGTTGAACACGGCGGTGTACCTGTCCCGCGCGATGGGCGACCAGGCGCAAGTCGATTACGTCACCGCGCTGGGCGATGACAGTTTCAGCGACGCCATGTGCCAGATCTGGCGCAGCGAAGGCATCGGCCTCGATCTGGTGCAGCGCTTGCCCGGTCGGCTGCCCGGTCTGTATTGCATCCAGACCGACGCCAACGGCGAGCGGCGCTTCCTGTACTGGCGCAACGAAGCGGCGGTGCGCGATTGCTTCACCACCCCCGCGGCCGAGCCGATCCTCGTGGCGTTGCCGGACTACGACGTGCTGTATTTCAGTGGGATCACCCTCGCCGTACTCGGAATGCAAGGCCGCGCCCGACTGACCAAGACCCTGATAGAAGCCAGGCAGCGCGGCGCACGCATCGTTTTCGACAACAACTACCGCCCACGCTTGTGGGCGTCGGTGGAAGAGGCGCGCGCGGCGTATCGCAGCGTCCTGCCTTATGTCGATCTGGCGTTGCTGACGGTGGATGACGAACAGGCATTGTTCGGGTTTGCCGATTGCGCTGAGGTGTTTGCCACGTACGCACAGATCGGCACGCCGGAAGTGGTGCTCAAGCGCGGTGCCGAGGCGTGTCTGATTCGTTGTCAGGGGGAGGCGTTTGAAGTGCCGGCGCACAAGGTCGACAAGGTTGTCGACACCACGGCGGCGGGGGATTCGTTCAGTGCGGCGTATCTGGCGAGGCGCTTGCTCGGTGGCAGTCCGGCAGAGGCGGCGCAAGCGGGACATGAATTGGCCAGTCGGGTGATACAGGTGCCTGGAGCGCTGATCCCCAGGTAATCAGAGAATGGCCGCTTGCTGCGCAATCGGTTCGCGAGCAGGCTCGCTCCCACAATGAAAACTTGGTCGACATGTGGGAGCGAGCCTGCTCGCGAAGAAGCCCGGCAGCCAGCCGATCAATCCCGATAAAACACCTGCACCAGGTGATAACCAAACTTACTCTTGATCGGCCCATGCACGGTGCGCAGCGGCTTCTTGAAAATCACCGCATCAATCGCGCCGACCATCTGCCCCGGCCGCACTTCGCCCAGGTCGCCGCCGCGTTTGCCGGACGGGCAGGTGGAAAATTTCTTCGCCAGCACATCGAACGCTTCGCCCTTGGTAATGCGCTGTTTGAGTTGTTCGGCCTCTTCGGCGGTTTTCACCAGAATGTGGCGGGCTTGGGCTTTCATCGTGCAATACCTGATAACGGGGTGACAGCGGGGCGCGCGATTATGCCTCAAGTCGCGGGGTCGGGTTGCTCAACTTGCGAATCTTGCTCGCCAGCACTTCAAGGACAAAGGGCTTGGCGACCATGTCCATGCCCTCTTCAAGAAAGCCCTGACGCTCGGCAGCAATCTGCGCGTAACCGGTCATGAACAGCACTTTAAGCCCCGGACGATGTTGGCGAGCAATCTCCGCCAACTGGCGTCCGTTCATGCCCGGCAGCCCGACATCAGTGACTAGCAGATCGACGCGTTGTGCGGATTCGAGCAGGGGCAGGGCGTTCGTGGCGTTTTCCGCTTCGAAGGTGGTGTAGCCCAGTTCCTTGAGCAGATCGAGCACCAGCATGCGCACCGCCGGATCGTCCTCGACCACGATCGCGGTCTCGCCCGAAGATGAAGCGGCAATCGGTTCGGCTTTCTCCACAGACGAGAATTCGGGCGCTGGCTCAAGCAAACGCGGCAAGTACAGACGTACGCAAGTACCTTGCCCCGGCACACTTTCGAGGCTGACATGGCCGCCGGACTGCTGGGCGAAACCATAAATCATTGACAGGCCGAGCCCGGTGCCTTGGCCGATCGGTTTGGTGGTGAAAAACGGGTCGAACGCCTTGGAACGGATTGATGGAGTCATGCCGGTGCCGTTATCGCTGACCGCGAGCATTACGTATTCCCCAGCCTTCACCGGCTCGAGAATGGTGATGTCGCTGCTGTCGAGATACACGTTGGCGGTCTGGATCAGCAACGTGCCGCCTTCGGGCATCGCGTCGCGGGCATTGATCACCAGATTGAGCAGGGCATTTTCCAGCTGGCTGACGTCGGTACTCACCGGCCACAAATCTTCGGGCAGGCGCAGTTGCAGCTCGATCGCATCGCCCTTGGTGCGGCGGATCAGGTCTTCCAGCGAATGCACCAGTTCGTTGACGTGCAGTTGCTTGCGGTCCAGCGACTGGCGCCGCGAGAAGGCCAGCAAGCGATGCGTCAGCGCGGCCGCGCGGTTGGCCGACGACACCGCCGCTTCGGTGAAACGGCCGATCTCGTCGGCGCGACCGTTGGCGATATAGCGCTGCATCAAGTCGAGGCTGCCGATGATACCGGTGAGCATGTTGTTGAAGTCATGGGCGATGCCGCCGGTGAGCTGGCCGACAGCTTCCATCTTCTGCGCGTGGCGCAAGGCGTCTTCGGCGCGCTCGCGTTCGAACATCTCGTTCTGCAAGCGCTCGTTGGCCTGCGCCAGTTGCTCGGTGCGCGCGCTGACCCGCTCTTCGAGGGTCTCGTTGAGATTACGCAGGGCTTCCTCGGTTTTCTTGCGCTCGGTTTCGTCGATGACAAAGATGTAGAAGCCATTCACTGCACCGTCTGCGCCATGTCGCGGCAGATAATTCATGAGGGCATGACGGGTGCTGCCATCGCGGTGCGGCGTGTAGAAACTGAAGGAACAGGAGCGCCCGGCCAGTGCTTCGGCGATGTACGGCGCACGCAGGAAATACGCCTCTTCGCCGATGACTTCGCGGATCGTGCGCCCATACAACTCCTGCGGTGTGAGGCCGTACCAGTCCAGATACGCTGCATTGTTGAGGCGAAAACGTTCTTCGGCGTCGACGTAGCTGATGAGGATCGGCATGGCGTTGATGATCAACTGCAATTCGGTTTGGCTCTGACGCAGCGCCTGTTCCGTATGTTTGCGTTCGGTCAGGTCCAGCGCCGCGCCGAGAAAGCGCATCGGCCGCCCATGATGATCCTTGTAGCAACGCCCGCGCGCGAACACCCAGCGCAGCGTGCCATCGGCCTGCAACAAGCGGTATTCCTCTGCGTACTCGGTGCCATGAGTAATGCAGTACTTGATGCCGCGCGCGACCATGGCGCGGTCTTCGGGGTGCACCCCGTGCATGTATTCGCTGATCGGCAGTTGCCCGGCCCGGGTCGGATCGACGCCATGCAATTCGGCGAAGTGCGCATCGGCGATGAAACGGTCTTCGCCAATGTCCCAATCCCAGGTGCCGACGGCGTCGGTGGCGGCGAGGGCCAGTTGCAGACGCTCCTCGGACTGGCGCTGGGCCTTGAGGCTTTCTTCTGAGCGACGCTGCAATTCCAGGGCAATGCGTCGGCGCTCGTTGGTTTCGATGGCGGTGATCAATATCCCGGCCACCTGTGCGGTTTCATCGCGAATCGGGCTGTAGGTCAGATCCAGCCAGAAATCGGTTTTTTCGCCGTCCCGCTGCACGCTGAACCGCTGTTCGCTGAAGCTGCGCACCTGGCCCTGCAGCACCGCTTGGTAAATCGGCTCGGCAAAATCCCGCACTTCCGGCCAGACCTCATGCGTCGGCTGGCCGAAGGCTTCGGGATGTTTGCTGCCAGCGAGCAGGGCAAAGCCATTGTTGTAGATCTGCGTGAGTTGCGGACCCCATAACAGCAGCATCGGCATCGGCGAATGAATCACGATGTCCACCGCCGTGCGCAGGCTCTGCGGCCAGGTGCCGGCGGCGCCCAGCGGGCTGCGGCTCCAGTCGGTGCGGGCAATCAGGGCCTGAGCGTCATCGGTGGTGGATACAGCATTCATGTTTCAATCCTGAGCGTGGTTCGGTGAGACGGGGTCTATCATTGTTGCAGGAGCCGCGCCAAGCGTCGGCCAAATTTGCTCATTCAATGCTTCGCGGGTGCTTTCAGCCATGGAAATCGATGCACTGTTGTCAATATTGTCGCAAAAAAACGGCTCGGATCTATTCCTCTCTACCGGCGCAGCGCCGAGCGCGCGCATTGATGGCGTGCTGACGGCGCTCAGCGATCAGCCGTTCAAACCCGGCGAAACCGCGGCCATCGCCGCCTCCCTGATGGACGCCGAGCAACGCCGGGAGTTCGACCGGGATCTGGAAATGAACCTGGCAATCTCCCGAACGGGCGTCGGGCGGTTCCGGGTGAACATTTTCAAGCAGCGCAACGACGTTTCGATCGTGATCCGCAACGTCAAGGTCGACATCCCGCGATTCGAAGACCTGAAGCTGCCGCCGGTGCTGCTGGAAACGGTGATGCTCAAACGTGGCCTGATTCTTTTTGTCGGCGCGACCAGTTCAGGCAAGTCGACTTCACTGGCGGCACTCATCGATCACCGTAACCGCCACAGTGCCGGACACATCGTGACGATCGAAGACCCGATCGAATATATCCATCGGCACAAGCGCTCGATCGTCAATCAGCGTGAAGTCGGCGTAGATACCCGAAGCTTTCATGCGGCTTTGAAGAACACTCTGCGCCAGGCTCCGGATGTTGTATTGATTGGTGAGATCCGTGACCGCGAAACCATGGAGCATGCGCTGTCATTCGCTGATACTGGCCATCTTGTGTTGTCGACGCTGCATGCAACCAATGCCAATCAGGCACTGGATCGCATCATCAATATGTTTCCCGAGGAGAAGCGCGAGCAGCTTTTGCAGACATTGGGCAACAACTTGAAAGCCTTTGTCTCGCAGCGCCTGGTGCGTACCGCTGATGGTCAAAGGCGGGCGGCAGTCGAAGTTCTCCTGGGCTCACCGACCATCGCTGATCTGGTCCGACGCGGTCAGTTCGAAGAGCTCAAGCCGATGATGGAAAAGTCAGCCGAACTCGGTATGCAGACATTTGACGCGGCACTGTTTGCGTTGTATGCAGAAGGCGCAATCAGCGAGCAGGAAGCCCTGAAGAATGCCGATTCGGTGAATAACCTCAAGTTGCGAATCAAACTTCAGGGCGATCAAAAAGGGGCAGGCGATTCAACTATAGGAGAATGGGGCTTGATCGACTGACGAGTAGCTTGCAACGATTCAAGTTGCATGTCGCAACACTGCTTTATATTTAATCTATGGATCGCTAGCGTCGAACTGGATAAAACCTCATCAGGCTGAATGGTCAGCCAGTTGGTTTGATGAGGCTTTTAATGATTGACTTGAAGAAAGACAAGAGATTCCGCCCTGCAAAAGTTACTTTGGCAGGCTGGCAATATCAATCCGCAGCAGATGCGATTGAGCGTGAACAGGTATTGATGCACCTTGAGCAAGCGCTGGATGAACATAGCGATGATCAAATAATCAACTGGTATGCGCGAGAAGTAGAACTGCAGCCGGGCTCTTCACTTCACGATATCTATAACCCCGGCAGGCTTCTGCTTGCGGAGTTGCTCGAAACTGGCCCGGTCGTCGGTGCACTTGCCCGCGAAGAGGCGCGCGATCATGACGGACTGATACGAGCATCGGCAGAGGGCAAGATGGAAGTCCGCGCCGAAAGAGGTTGGGTAGATCTGGTCGCGGCGCGTCACTTTGAATTCAGTCAGCCGACACAATCTGCATTGGCGGTAATTTCGGATATAGCAAAAGTAGCCGGCGGTTTTATATGGCCCGACTTGGCTGTAACTCTCGATCAATGGTTCAAGTTTCACGAGATCGACTTGCCTGAAAACAACGCCAAGGTCAGGAATCTGATCGGCCTGTTCAGATTCGCACCTGAAGTCAAAGAGCCGGGAGATTACTGGGAATACTTTCAAAAGACTAATGATGTGTTGGCGGCATTAACCGAAGCGCAGTTCGCGGAAATTCGCAAGGCTACGACGAAGTTGATGCCAAAGCGCAAACTGCTGACGGCTTTATACAATGTGTCCGGCCGCCCCGTTATATCGCCTGAGAATGCAGCGCAGCGAATTGCTGAATGCGTGGAACATCCGATCGCGCTCAGACTGGCTGGAAGTTATCTTGAAGAGCTGGGTTGGTATGGCGTCAATGAGGGGCAGTCGGTCTCCGAAGAGACCCTTCGCCAGTTGTTGATAACCGCGGTGTTGCTCGACCTCGACCCATCCATTGGCAACAACCAATTGATTAACCGCCGTGATCTGTATTCGCCTGCCAACCTTGAACGTCATCCGTCAGAGATTCGCAACGAATACGCCGAATTTGTAAGGAACAAGCGCTGGGTTGATCGGGGCCTGGCGCCCTTGGTCGCGCACCTGCTTCTGGCTCGGAGCGCGCCGGAGTTTCTCGTCAGGGAAGTGCCGGCCACGGTCACGCTCGGCTCGATTGCCTGGATCAACCTTACTCGTGCGGTGGTGCTGGTTGAAGCAGCGAAGGCCGGAGCTTCGCGGGTCATGACCCATGCGCAGATCATTGCCTATGGCGAGCTGGAGGCAGTCAGTGAAGCGCAGAAACATTTGCGGGATCTGGCGATGATCGACCCGGTTGTCGATTGGGCATTGCTGAACCGGATTATTGCCCGGGCTGAACTCGAACAATCAGAAGAGGCCTGTACAAAGCTTGCACTGCAGGCCTTCGAGCAACATTCGGAGCAATTCGCCCAGGTAGCCCGGGCATTCTCAGCACCGTTGCCCAATCGTGCAGAAATAGCCCGGACTCAACTGAAAAAAGCCGCGCCAGGTTGCGCCACCCTCGACGAGAAAGCGCTTTCCGAGCAAGGCGGGCAGCAAATCATGTCGATGGTCGATCTGCATCAATCGGGCGACATGGTGACTGGCCTGTGGGACAGACGCACTGTGCGACTGATCGTCAACGGATTGCCGCAACCGGCCATCAACTACAATCCTTCAGGTGTCAGTCTTTATCAGCGTTATCCGGGGCTGCTAACGCTTGAATCCTGTGAAGAAGAAATGGAGCGCCAACTGGCGGCGCATTTCAAAGAGCTGAACAGCGGGATGCTGACTGCCGTCAAACTGGCGTTGGCGCACATGCCGGAAGCAGATCTGCAGGTGTTCATGAATGCCGACATACATTTTTTCACCGTGCGCGGATCTGCATCCTATGTCACTACGCGTCGAGCCGGCGGCCCTTTGAGTTTGGGGCTCGAACAAGAAACACAACAAAGCAGAGATGCCGCCACAGGACGCTTCGGCATTGTGATGTATGCGTCCCATGAAAACGCTGAGCTCTGTTATGAGTTATTCACCTCGCGTGCGGAAACCCGAAAAAATGACGCCCTGGGAGCTCTCATCAAACGCGAGCGCAAGCTCCTGCAGCGCTCGCGGATGAGTGCCAGCGCCAACATGACGCTGCCCCTGAGTCGCACCGCAACTCAAAGCCTGCCGTTGAACATCAAACGCTATACCCACGCAGCAGCCGAAGACACTTTGGCTACCAGCAGCATGGCGATCATCGATTACTTCGGTGAACTAGAAGCGCCGATGCATTTTTCGGCACCGAAGCCCGGCTTCTACCAGAAATTCAATGATCCGGCGATCGCGCGCATCGCAGGGTTTCTGGTGCATAACCGTCCGTTCCTGAAAAGCAGCGAACTAACAGAACTCGTGCGCATACCGACTGCACTCGAACTTTCCAAAGACGAGGGCGAGCGACTGTTGACGTACTTCATCGACCTGCTCGTACCGTTCAAGAAATGCATCGAGGACATTGTCTCGGGCGACCACAACAAAATGGTCGACGGGTTTTACGGTTGTCTGATGGATGGCATCGGGCTGGTGGGAACGGTCGCTGGCGCCAGCTCGAAAGTGCTGAGTATTTCCGCCAATGCCATTTCCACTACTGCCAGGGCCGCGCGCTTCACCCGCTTGGCGCTGACTTCGGCCATCTCGCTTTTCAATCCCTTCGACGGCGTGCCCTCTGGCCTGCAGAGTGGCGGGAGACTGGTACACAAGGGTTTGTTGCGTTTTAACAAAAACAGCCACGATCTGATTGCCAAGGCGAATAGCCAGTTGCACAGATTCACTGGTCGCCGGCAATCCTATGATCTGCTCGACGCTTCCAGTTCTGCACAACTGGGGATGGGTAGTTGGCGACCTCGCGGGGTCGCTGGCGACGCCATCAATGTATTGGCAGCCCGCACTGGCGACAAATGGTATGCATTGAATCGTCGTGGCAATCTCTGGGGCAAAGCACTGGACAATTTCGCCTTTCACGCGCCGGTGCAACTGCCGTACTCACCGCGAACATTGCCGACGAGCTATACACGCCAGTTCATCGAACACAGTCTGCCCCGTGCGCGGACGAAGATCGACAATGCCATCGAGGTGTTCCAGCGACATGACTTCAAGCGCGATCGCGAGTCGCTGATGAAGATTGTGTTCGGCAGTCCCTCAGAGGTTTCCACTGATCGCCTGGTCAACTATCTGCGTTTGATCCGCTTCGACTTTGCGGGTTTTTCGATGAGTAACATGATTCTGGATGGCCTGAAAATCAACGATACGCTCGCCTCGTTCGATGCCGACAACTACCAGCGCTGGAAAGATGCCGATGCGGGCGACAAGTCTGAAATCGCCTTCGTCGAAATCTACACGCGAAACCTCAACAGACATTTCGTCAGCATGGGGTTCAACCACGACGTGATAGCCGACGACCTGATTCATGAGCTGTTCCACGCCAGTGCGCAAACCGATGATGTCGGCTATGCCAGCGATGCCGTGCACGCCAGTGATAGCGGGCAGCGGCTGGACGTGAGCGAACTGCTCAATCTGGGCGCCGGTTGCTTGGCGCAATCGGAGGCTGGCACTGACTGTCATGCGCCGTCCAGGGCCTTTGAAAACGCTGATTCGCTCGCGCTGGCTACTTCGTTGTTGAGTCAATTGGCCACCGACAAAGCCACTTTCGATGAAAACATGGCGGTACTTCGCGGCGCACTGGAGGCCAGTGCTGGCAAAGCCATTGGCGAGCCGGTTGTCATCACTTTGAACAAACCTCGCTGACCCCAGGCACCGGCATCACCCTGTCAGGTGAAAACGCCAGTGCCTGCGTCATCCGGCCAGTTCGCGCCGATCCCGAAACTGCTCCAGCGCGTCGGGATTGGCCAGTGCATCGGTGTTTTTTACCGGCCTTCCATGCACGACATCGCGCACCGCCAGCTCCACGACTTTGCCGCTGATGGTGCGCGGTATGTCCGTCACGGCAACGATCCGCGCCGGGACATGCCTCGGCGTGGTATTGGCGCGGATGACATCGCGGATGCGCTGCTCAAGCCTTTGATCGAGTTCGACGTTGTCGCGCAAACGCACGAACAGCACGACCCGCACATCATCCTGCCATAGCTGACCGATGGCGACGCTGTCCAGCACCTCGGTGATTTTCTCGACCTGACGATAGATTTCCGCCGTGCCGATGCGCACGCCGCCCGGGTTCAGTACCGCATCCGAGCGGCCATGGATCATCATCGCGCCGTGGGGCAACTGTTCGGCGTAATCACCTTGTGCCCAGACGCCGGGGAACAGGCTGAAGTAGGACTGGCGGAGTTTTGAGCCGTCGGGATCATTCCACAAGCCGATCGGCATCGCCGGGAAATGCCGTATGCAGACCAGTTCACCTTTCTCACCGAACACCGGCTGGCCAGCGTCGTTCCAGACCTCAACGGCCATGCCCAGGCTCTTGCCCATGATTTCTCCGCGACGTACCGCTGACAGCGGGTTGCCATTGACGAAGCACGAGACGATGTCGGTACCACCGGACATTGAAGCCAGGCACACATCGGTTTTGAAGTCGCGGTAAACAAAATCGTAGCTTTGCGGTGACAAAGCAGAGCCTGTGCACAGCAGGGTTTTCAAACTGCCCAGTTCATGGCTTTCTCGGGGCTTGGTGCCGTTGCTTTCCAGAGTCGCGAGGAACTTGGGGCTGGTGCCAAACACGCTGATGCGCTCGTCGTCGATCAGGTCTAGCAAGCGCTGGTGATCCGGATGAAACGGCGAGCCGTCGTAGAGCACCACGGCGCTGCCCACTGCGAGCGCCGAAACCAGCCAGTTCCACATCATCCAGCCGCAGGTCGTGTAGTAGAACAAGCGGTCGCCGGGACCGAGGTCACAGTGCAATCCGTGCTCTTTGACGTGTTGCAGCAGCACACCGCCGGTGCTGTGGACGATGCATTTCGGCACGCCAGTGGTGCCGCTGGAGTACAGCACGTAGAGCGGATGATTGAACGGCACCGGGGTGAAATCCGGTTCGCCGCCGGGTTGATAAAATTCCTCCCAGAAGGAGACATCGGCTAAGGTTTGGTAATCCTCGATGCGCGCTTGCGGGCGAGCGTACGGGACGATGATCAACTGCTGCAGCGACGGCAGCTGTATCAGGATTTCGTTGAGCTTGGATGTCTGATCCAGGGTTTTTCCGGCGTATTGATAACCGGCACAGGTGAGCAGCACCTTCGGTTCGATCTGGCCAAAGCGATCGATCACGCCCTGAGTGCCGAAGTCCGGCGACGAGCAGGACCAGATCGCGCCGAGGCTGGTGGTGGCCAACATCGCCACCAGAGTTTGCCAGGTGTTGGGCATGCACGCGGCTACGCGATCACCCCGGCCAACGCCCGCCGCGCGCAGGCTCGCCTGAAAACCGGCGACGTGTTCGGCCAGTTCGGCCCAAGTCAATTGTTCGCGCTGGCCGTTTTCCGCCACAGCAACCACCGCCACGGCATCGTCGCGGCGGCGCAGCAGGTGTTCGGCGAAGTTCAGCGTCGCCCCCGGAAACCACTCGGCGCTGGGCATTTCTGCACCTTCACGCAAAACGGCGTCAGGCTGAGTATGAAAGCGGATGTCGAAGAAATCGACGATCGCCTGCCAGAACGCCGGGCGCTGATCGATGCTCCATTGGTGCAGGGCAGGGTAGCCGTCGAGCTCAAGCGAATGCCGCTGATTGATTTCGCGCCGGAAAATGTCCATCCGCGAACGGTCGATACGCTGGGCGTCGGGTTGCCAGAGGATGTCGGACATGGGTTTGCCTCTTCTTATCTGATTCGCGAGCTGGCTCGCTCCCACAATGGCCAGGTGTTTATTGCGCCAGCCAGCCACCATCAATATTCCACGCCGCGCCGCGCACCTGGCTGCCGGCTTCACTGCACAAGAACAACACCAGCTCACCCAGATGCTGCGGTGTAACGAACTCCAGCGACGGCTGTTTTTCCGCCAGCAGATCATGCTGCGCCTGCTGCGGATCGACACCCTTGGCCGCGCGATCATCGATCTGCTTCTGCACCAGCGGCGTCAGCACCCAACCCGGACAGATCGCATTGCAGGTGACATTGCTGGTCGCGGTTTCCAGCCCGACTACTTTGGTCAGGCCGATCACGCCATGCTTGGCGGCAACGTACGCGGCTTTGCCGGTGGAGCCGACCTGGCCGTGCACCGAGGCGATATTGATGATGCGCCCCCAGTTCTTGCTGCGCATGCCCGGCAGGCTCAACCGCGTGCTGTGGAATACCGATGACAGGTTGATCGCGATGATCGAATCCCAGCGCTCAACAGGAAACTCTTCTACGGCCGCAACGTGCTGAATGCCGGCGTTGTTGACCAGAATGTCGACGCCGCCAAACTCGCGCTCGGCGTAGGCGACCATGTCGGCAATCTGTGCCGGGTCGCTGACATCGGCGGGATGATGGCCGACCTTGCCGCCGTACTGAGCGACGTCGGCGATCACCTTCGAGGCATCGCCGAAGCCATTGAGAATCAGGTTGGCGCCCGCTTTCGCGAGAGTCAGCGCGATGCCCAGGCCGATGCCGCTGGTGGAGCCGGTTACCAAGGCTGTCTTGCCGGAAAGAGTGGTCATGAATACCTCACACAATGCCAGTGGCGTAGAAAGTGCCGATCACCACGAAAACCGCGAGGGTCTTGATCAGCGTAATACAGAAAATGTCTTTGTAGGCTTCGCGGTGGGTCAGTCCGGTCACCGCCAGCAGCGTGATCACCGCGCCGTTGTGCGGCAGGGTGTCCATGCCACCACTGGCCATCGCGGCCACGCGGTGCAGCACTTCCAGCGGAATATTCGCCGCGTGCGCTGCACTGATGAACTGCTCGGACATCGCCGCCAGCGCGATGCTCATGCCGCCCGACGCCGATCCGGTAATGCCGGCGAGCAGTGTCACGGTGATCGCTTCGTTGACCAACGGATTGGGAATCTGCTTGAGCCAGTCGGCCAGCACCAGGAACCCCGGCAGCGAAGCGATTACCGCACCAAAGCCGTATTCAGACGCGGTGTTCATCGCCGCGAGCAACGCACCGCTGACCGCGCTTTTGCTGCCTTCGGCGAGCTTGCTTTTAATCGCCTTGAAGCCGAACGCCAGGACCATGAGGATGCCGACCAGCAACGCCGCCTGCACCGCCCAGATCGCCGTGAGCTTGGCGATTTCGGTAGTGACCGGCGCAGCCATGCCCGGTAGCGCGAGGCTGTGGGTCTTGCCGTACCACTGCGGAATCCACTGGGTGAACAACAGGTTCATGATGCCCACCGCCAGCAATGGCGACAGCGCAATCCACGGGTTGGGCAGCTTCAGGTCTTCGGCGGTTTCCGGTTCGTTGCGAAGTTCAGTGCCGTAGCCTTCGCCGGCACGTTGCGCCTTGTTGCGTTGGCGCTGCAGAAACAGCATGCCGGCGCAGAACACGAAAATCGTGCCGATCACACCCAGCCACGGCGCCGCCCATGCGGTGGTGTTGAAGAAGGTGCTGGGGATGATGTTCTGGATCTGCGGCGTGCCGGGCAGGGCGTCCATGGTGAACGAGAATGCGCCGAGGGCAATGGTCGCCGGGATCAGGCGTTTGGGAATATTGCTCTGGCGGAACATCTCCGCTGCAAACGGGTAAACAGCGAAGACGACGACGAACAACGACACGCCGCCGTAGGTGAGCAGGGCACACACCAGCACGATCACCAGCATCGCTTGTTTAGTCCCGAGCAAGCGAATCGCAGCGGCCACGATCGAGCGCGAGAAGCCGGACAGTTCGATGAGCTTGCCGAACACCGCGCCGAGCAGGAATACCGGGAAATAGAGCTTGATGAAACCGACCATCTTGTCCATGAACACCCCGGTGAACGCAGGGGCAACGGCGGACGGATCGGTGAGCAGGACCGCGCCGAGGGCGGCGATCGGGGCAAAGAGGATGACGCTGTAGCCACGGTAGGCGGCGAGCATCAGCAGCGTCAGGGCTGCCAAGGCAATGATCACACTCATGGTGTGTCTCTCCAGGATTGTTATTTTTGTGGGTGGAACGGGTGCGGAGAGTGGGTTAGCGAGATTTGTGCCAATCTTCTAACTGGTTGAAATATAAGGAAATTAGATCTCAGGCAAGGTCTGGGAGCTGTTTTTGTCTCTTAGTTGAGATTTTCTTTGAATGGGCCGGCGCCTTCGCGAGCAGGCTCGCTCCCACATTTGACATGCATTCCCCTGTGGGAGCGAGCCTGCTCGCGAAGCTTTTGCTCTAGTCTTAAAATGGAGATCAGATGTCTCTATATGTAGACTCTGCGATCCCCAGCGCAGCCATTTTCTTGTACAGCGTCGAACGCCCCAGCCCCAGCCGAACCGCCGCCTCTGGCACTTTCCCCGCGCATTGCGCCAGGGTCGACTCGATCAACTGCCGATCAAACCGCGCCCGCGCCTGTGCAAATGTCTCCCCAGCGGAGGCTTGCATGCTCGGCTCGGCCGTCCGCTCAACCGGAGTAAAGGTGCCAATCGCCCCGCGAATATCCTGCTCGGTCAGCATCAGATCATCACTGAGCAACGCCGCCCGCTCCAGCACATTGCGCAGTTCGCGGATGTTGCCCGGCCACGCGTGCTGGCCCAACAGCGCCAGCGCGTCGCGGTGCAGTTCATGCTGGCTGCGCAGTTCTTCGAGAATCGCCTCGCTCAGCGCCGGCAGATCATCGAGACGTTCACGCAGTGGCGGCACCTGGATCGGCAGTACGTTGAGGCGGTAGTACAAATCGGCGCGAAATTCGCCGCGCTTGATCGCAGCCTGCAAATCCGTCGACGTCGCGGCGATTACCCGCACATCGCTCTGAATCACTTCATTGGAGCCGACCGGCTCGAACTCCTTTTCCTGCAACACGCGCAGCAGTTTGCTTTGCAGCGGCAGCGGCATATCGCCGATCTCATCGAGAAACAGCGTGCCGCCCTGAGCGATTTGTAATTTACCGGTGCGGCCCTTGCGATCAGCGCCGGTAAATGCGCCGGGTGCCGTGCCAAAGAACTCGGCTTCCAGCAGCGCCTCGGGAATCGCTGCGCTGTTGATACTGACGAAAGCCTTGTGCGCGCGTGGCGAGGCGCTGTGGATCGCTTGGGCAAGCAACTCTTTACCGGTGCCGGTTTCTCCCAGCAGCAAAACCGGCGAATCAGCGCTGGCACTGCGCCTGGCGCGGCGTTTGACTTCGAGGCTGGCGGCGCTGGTGCCGATGAAATGGGCGAAGTTGTATTTGGTCTGCCGCGCACGCAGCAGCGAGCGGGTCGAGGCGAGTTCTTCCTGCATGCTCAGGTAACGCTTGAGCATCGGCGACAGCGTACGCAACTCGTCGAACAGAGCGAAACCGATGGCGCCGATTACGCTGCCGGCATCGTCGTGGATCGGCAGGCGCATCACCACCAGCGGTTCCTTTGGCGTGTCCTGCATATCCAGCAGAATCGGCCGACCGGTGCGTACCACCTCGCGCAGCAGGCTGCCGGGGATCACGCTTTCGCAGGGTTTGCCGATAGCGCCGGCCGCTGAATCGAGACCGAAGCGCCGGGCGTAGCGTTCGTTCATCCAGACGATATTCGCATCGCGGTCAACAATCACCGTGCCCTCACTGGATTGCTCGATGATCTCGAACAGCGAACGGATCGCCAGAGTGCGGACTCGTTGGTAGTCCTTGAGGCTTTCGGTGGTGTTCATGGAGGCTGATCCTGATTGTTTGTTGCCAGTGACGGCCCGTTCGCGAGCAGGCTCGCTCCCACAGGGGACTGCATTCCAATGTGGGAGCGAGCCTGCTCGCGAATGCGCGCCGCGAATTAGCAGAAAAAAACCTACCCCGGATGCGCCGCCGCCAACAGCTCTTTGGTGTAGGGATGCTGCGGGTTGTCAAACACGTCGTGACTGGCACCACGCTCGACCACCTGGCCGTCCTTGATCACGATCATGTCGTGGGCCAACGCGCGCACCACGGCCAGATCATGGCTGATGAACAGGTAGGTCAAACCGTATTTTTCCTGCAAATCACGGAGCAGGGCGACCACCTGTTTCTGTACGGTGCGGTCGAGGGCCGAGGTCGGTTCATCGAGCAGGATCAGCGCCGGTTTCAGCACCAAGGCCCGGGCGATGGCGATGCGCTGGCGTTGGCCGCCGGAAAATTCATGCGGGTAGCGATGGCGGCTTTCCGGATCGAGCCCCACTTCCCTGAGCACGCGAATCACTTGCTCATCACACTCATTGGCCGTCGACTCGCAATGCACTTCGAGACCTTCGCTGATGATCTGTGCCACCGACATGCGCGGGCTGAGGCTGCCAAACGGGTCCTGAAACACCACCTGCATCTGCCGCCGCCACGGCCGCAGCTGCTTTTGATTCAGGCCATCCAGCGCTTCGCCCTGAAAGCGAATGCTGCCCTCGGAATCCAGCAAGCGCAGGATCGCCTGACCCAGCGTCGACTTGCCCGAACCAGACTCGCCAACAATGCCCAGGGTCTTGCCGCGCTGAATATTCAGACTGATGCCATCGACAGCGCGCAGATACTGCTTGCGCCTGAACAACCCGCCGCCGACCTGGAAATCGACGCGCAGGTCAGCGACCTCCAGCACATTTTCGCGTTCGTCACGGGGCAGGGCTTCACCTTCCGGCTCTGCGTTCAACAGCACGCAGCTGTATGGGTGTTTGGGTTCGGTAAACAGGGTTTCGCAGGGCGCCTGCTCGACGATCTTGCCAGCCTTCATCACGCACACCCGCTGCGCGATGCTGCGCACCAGATTGAGATCGTGACTGATCAGCAGCAGCGACATGCCGAGCCGCTGTTGCAGGGACTTGAGCAGCAAGAGAATCTTGCGCTGCACGGTGACATCCAGCGCCGTGGTCGGCTCATCGGCAATCAACAACTCCGGTTCGCAGGCCAGGGCCATGGCGATCATCACCCGTTGCCGTTGCCCGCCAGAGAGCTGATGCGGATAGGCTTTCAACCGCTCCTTGGGCTTTTGAATGCCGACCAGTCCGAGCAATTCGAGAATGCGCTGCTGCGCTTGCTTGCCACCGAGGCCACGGTGCAGCAACAGGGTTTCGCCGATTTGCTTTTCAATGGTGTGCAATGGATTGAGCGAAGTCATCGGCTCCTGAAAGATCATGGCGATGCGATTGCCGCGCAGTTCTCGCAAGACCTTCGGATCAGCACCGAGCAATTCTTGCCCGCGATAGCGGATGCTGCCACGGGTTTGCGCCTCAGTATCGGGCAGCAGCTGCAGGATCGAATGCGCGGTCACCGATTTCCCCGAGCCCGATTCGCCCACCAGTGCCAGGCACTCACCGGGGCGGATATCCAGGCACAGGTCACGCACCACGGTCTGGCCATGGAAGGCGACATTGAGGTTGCGGATTTCAATCAGGTTTTCTGTCATGGTCACGCTTCAGGATCGAGGGTCAAAAGCGTCACGTAACGCTTCGCCGATGAATACCAACAAGGAGAGGATCAGCGCCAGGGTGAAGAACGCTGTCAAACCCAGCCACGGTGCTTGCAGGTTCTGCTTGCCCTGGCCGATCAGTTCGCCCAGCGAGGCACTGCCGGCCGGCATGCCGAAGCCGAGGAAATCCAGCGCGGTCAGCGTCGAAATGGCCCCGGTCAGAATGAACGGCAGGTAGCTGAGCGTCGCGTTCATTGCGTTGGGCAGGATGTGCCTGAAGATCACCTTGCGGTCAGTCAGGCCCAGGGCGCGTGCGGCTTTGACGTATTCCAGATTGCGCCCGCGCAGGAACTCGGCGCGCACCACGTCCACCAGCGCCAACCAGGAAAACAGCGCCATGATACCCAGCAGCCACCAGAAATTCGGCTCGACGAAACCTGAAAGAATGATCAGCAGATACAACACCGGCAGCCCCGACCAGACTTCCAGCACGCGCTGTCCGAGCAAGTCGACCCAGCCGCCGTAATAGCCCTGCAACGCGCCGGCGGCGATACCGATCAGCGCGCTGACAAAGGTCAGCATCAAGGCAAACAGAATCGACACCCGGGCACCAAAGATGACCCGCGCCAGCACATCCCGTGCCTGATCGTCGGTGCCCAGCCAGTTCACCGAAGTTGGTGGGCTCGGCGCCGGTGTGTTCAGGTCATAGTTGGGCGTGTCATCGCTGAACGGAATCGGCGGGAACAGCAACCAGCCGCCGCCCTTGCGAATCAGATTCTGCACGTACTCGCTACGGTAATCGGCCTGGAACGGCAGTTGCCCGCCGAACTCCTGTTCGGTGTGGCGCTTGAGCACCGGGAAGTACCACTGGCCCTGATAACTGACCATCAATGGTTTGTCGTTGGCGATCAACTCGCCACCTAGCGTCAGGATGAACAGGCCGATGAACAGCCACAGCGACCACCAGCCTCGACGGTTTTTCTTGAAACGTTCGAAACGGCGACGACCCAAAGGCGAGAGCTTGAACATCAGGCATTCCTCGCGGCAAAGTCGATACGCGGGTCGACCAGGGTGTAGCACAGGTCGCCGATCAGTTTTATCAGCAGGCCGAACAGGGTGAAAATGAACAGCGAACCGAACACCACTGGGTAGTCCCGTGATACCGCTGCTTCGTAACTCATGCGCCCAAGGCCATCGAGGGAGAAGATCACTTCGATCAGCAGCGAGCCGGCGAAGAACACACTGATGAACGCCTGAGGTATCCCCGAAACCACCAACAGCATGGCGTTGCGAAACACGTGTCCGTACAGCACGCGGCGTTCGCTCAAGCCTTTGGCGCGAGCCGTTACTACATACTGTCGGGTGATTTCATTGAGAAACGAGTTTTTTGTCAGGATCGTCAAGGTCGCGAATCCACCGATCACCAGCGCGGTGACCGGCAACACCAGATGCCAGAAGTAATCGGCGATCTTGCCCAGGGTCGTTAGCGATTCGAAGTTGTCCGACACCAGCCCGCGCACCGGAAACCAGTTCAACGAAGTACCGCCGGCGAATACCACGATCAGGAACATCGCGAACAGAAACGCCGGCATGGCGTAACCGATGATGATCGCCGTGCTGCTCCAGATATCGAAATGGCTGCCGTGGTGCACAGCCTTGCGGATGCCCAGCGGGATCGACACCAGATAGGTGATCAGTGTCGCCCACAGTCCGAGCGAAATCGTCACCGGCATCTTTTCCAGAATCAGGTCGGTGACCGTCGCGCCACGAAAGAAGCTCTTGCCGAAGTCCAGTTGCGCGTAGTTCTTCAGCATCAGCCACAGGCGCTCGTGGGCCGGTTTGTCGAAACCGTACTGCTTTTCGATGTCCTTGATCAGTTCCGGGTCGAGACCACGGCTGGCGCGCGAAGCGTTGCTCGATGTCTCGCCGGCTCCGCCGCCGACACTGGCGCCGCCAATGCCTTGCAGATGGGCGATGGCTTGTTCCACTGGTCCGCCGGGCGCGGCTTGGATGATGACGAAATTGACCAGCAGGATGATCACGAGCGTCGGAATGATCAGCAGCAGGCGCCGCAGTATGTAACCCCACATCAGTGCGGCCCTCCGGGTCTGCCGCGACTGATTTTCTCGGCGGTCATCTGCTGATTGGTCAGTGGCGTGCGGCTGATTTCCCACCAGCTCTCGATGGCTTCGTCATTGCTCGCCTGCACCGTGGGAATGCCGAAGCGGTTCCACCACACGGTCGAGGTGCCCGGCGGGTAATAGTTGGGAATCCAGTAGTAATTCCATTGCAGCACCCGGTCCAGCGCATGGGCGTAATGCAGCATGTCCGACTGAGTAGAGGCGCGGATCAGGCCGTTGATCAAGGTGTCGACCGCCGGGTTTTTCAACACCATGTAATTGTTCGCGCCGGGATCGTTGGCCGCTGCCGAGCCGAAATAGTTGAGCAACTCACCGCCCGGAGACGTGGTAACGGGATAGCCGGTGACGATCATGTCATAGTCGCGACTCATCAGGCGATTGACGTATTGCGAGGCGTCGATGCGACGGATATTCAGCTCGATGCCGATCTGCTTCAGCGTGCGCTTGTAGGGCAACAGCAGGCGGTCCATGCCGTTCTGGCTGACCAGAAAAGTGAAGCTCAGCGGCTCGCCGGCGCCGTTGACCAGTTGATCGCCATCCGGTTTCCAGCCGGCCTGCTCAAGCAGTTGCAGGGCTTGCAACTGCTTGTCACGGATGATGCCGCTGCCGTCGGTCTTCGGCGCCTCGAAGACTTTGCTGAACACTTCCTCAGGCACCTGACCGCGCAGCGGTTCGAGAATCTTCAGCTCTTGAGCGTCGGGCAACTGCCGGGCGGCGAGATCGGTATTGGAAAAGTAGCTCTGCTGGCGGATATAGACGTTGCGCATCATCTGCCGGTTGCTCCATTCGAAGTCCCAGAGCATCGCCAGTGCCTGGCGTACCCGGCGGTCCTGGAACATCGGCTTTTGCAGATTGAACACGAAACCCTGGGCCGATTGCGGCGCTTCAGTGGCGAGGTGGGCCTTCTGTAAACGGCCATCGCTGAGGGCGGGACTGTCGTAGCCGATCGAATAGCCGGTCGCGGAAAACTCGCGGTTGTAGTCATAGGCACCGCCACGCAGCACCTGACGGGCGACGTCGGTGTCGCCGAAGTACTCGATACTGAAATGGTCGAAGTTGTACAGGCCGCGACTGACCGGCAGGTCCTTGCCCCACCAGTCGCCATTGCGTTCGAAAGTGATGCTGCGCCCGGAGTCGACCTTGCCAACACGGTACGGCCCGCTGCCCAGCGGCGGCTCATAACCACCGCCGCCGGCGAAATCGCGACTCTTCCACCAGTGTTCGGGGAACACCGGCAGGGTCGCGATATCCAGGGGCAGGGTGCGGTTTTCGTTGCTTTTGAAGTCGAAGCGCACGGTCAGCGGCGCCTCGATCTCGACGCCTTTGACGTCGGCAAACTGGGTGCGATAACGCAGGCTGCCCTGGGTCATCAGCAGGTTGTAGGTGTAGCGAACGTCCTCGGCGGTGATCGGTTTGCCATCGGCAAAACGCGCCTTCGGATTGATGAAGAAACGCAGCGACAGACCGTCGTCCGAGCGTTCCATTTTCTCCGCCACCAGACCGTACACCGTGTAGGGCTCATCCAGCGAGCGCTGGGCCAGCGGCGAATACAGCAGGCCGTCGATCTGCGTCACGCCGATGCCTTTGTCTATATAGGGCAGCAGATGATCGAAGTGGCCGATTTCGATTGCCGAGCGCCGCATCGTCCCACCCTTCGGCGCCTGCGGATTGGTGTAGTCGAAATGGCCGAAGCCGGCGGGGTATTTGGCCGGTTCGCCGTAAACGGTCAGTGCGTGTTGCGGGGCAGCGGTCGCACCGGCGGCACCCGTGAGCAGGGCGAGGGCGGTGAGCATCAGTGTGGGAAAAACCAGTCGCATCGTCAGCCTTGGAACGCAAAATCGATAAGCGCAAGTTGTACGCGAGCGGCGCGCCACTCGCCAGCCGTATATGTAACCGAAACACAACGGCCCACCAAAGGGTGGGCCGTTGTCAGCAACAGGACGACGAATCAGTCCTGACGGCTGGTGACTTCCAGCAGGTGGTAACCGAACTGGGTCTTCACCGGGCCTTGCACGACGTTGATCGGCGCGCTGAACACCACGGTGTCGAATTCCTTGACCATCTGGCCAGGACCGAACGAACCCAGGTCACCGCCCTGACGGCTGGATGGGCAGCTGGAGTTGGCTTTGGCGACTTCAGCAAAATCGGCGCCGGCTTCGATCTGAGCCTTGAGTTCGTTGCACTTGTCTTCGCTGGAAACCAGGATGTGGCGGGCAGTGGCTTTGGCCATGGGGAATTCTCCGAACTGTTTCAATAAAAGGTGGAGCGTACCGGAATCAGTCGGTGAATTCTCGGCAAAGTTCCATTCTGCTTCCCTGACTCTACTCAAAGATCCGCCGCACGCAGGCGCTGGGCATGCTCGACGTACAGCTCGATAGGGTCCGGTGAAGACGCGGTTGCGCCCGGGCTGCGCCGCAAGCTCGCCAGGTGATCCATTGGATAATCAGAGCGGATCACTTGGCCGAGATGGCTACTGAAGCGTCCGACGAAGCCGTCATTCTGCTGGGGTTCGGTGGTGAAATATTGCGACAGGGCGCGGCAGGTTGCTTGAACCGGATCCAGCGTCGGCAGCCTGGATTGCGCAACAACCCCGCTCCACGAGTAGTAACGCACGCCGTTGACTTGCTCCGGGCCGTGACCGCCCCAGGTGTGTGGCAGTCCTTGTGGGAATTTGTCATTGAATTGCCCGACGCCGACGGTGGTCAGTGCGTTGAGTGCGGCCACTGCATTCTGTGGCAGTGCCACGCTGCCACTGAGCAGCGACAACAAATCGGCAAATTGCGTCGCCACGTTTTGTGCAACGACCTCCGGCAGCTTGCCCGGGACCAGTGCCTTGCGCAGGAAGTCGGCGAGCTCCGAACCATGGTTCGGACCACTGACGGAGGTGACTGAAGCGACGACGTTTGGTGCAAGCGCTGCCGCATAGCGTGCAGCGAGTGCACCTTGACTGTGTCCTATAAGGTTGACTTTCTTCGCGCCTGTGCCTCGTAGCACGCAGGCCATCTGTGACAGCAATTGCTCACCCCGCATTTCATTGTCATGGGTGGCCGAAAGGTGTGGAACAAACAATCGACAGCCAGCCGCTTTCAGCGCGGATTTGACGTCATGGAACAGCTCGAAATGACCGATACGCTCGAACCCGAACAGACCGTGGACCAACAGGATGGGATAACGAGTTGTAGCATTCCGTTGCATGTTCTTACCTTTTTCGTAGAAGTTCATCGGGAAATCACCGAGCCACTCTAAAACACCCCTGTCGCTGAGGAAGTACGAAGAGGCTTCGCGTTGTGTTTGAAAATGGACTACGAGGCGTACGAAATTTCGGAGAGCTGTGAAATCCGAATCGGAAGTTCAGTGGGTCGTTTGTCGGCATAACCGCGTGAGTTCTGCTGTTGCCTACTATGCGAGTAGCGCTTGCGCCGTCGTCGCGGTGTATTCGGCTGACATCAAGAACATTCAAAGAAGTCCTCAATGTAGATGTCAGTGTCGCCATTCGGGGCGGCACGTTTTCCAGGGAGTGGAAACGAAAATGAATAGCCATGAAGTCGAGTTTTGCTGGCGGATGCGTCAGCCGATGGTTGCCGAAGTGGCCATCGAAACTCTTGTCGCGCCGATGATTGACGGGCTCAGCGGGAGCGTGTTGGATCCTTCACTGGTCAAAGCCATCGTTCGCATTTCTCCTTATGCCAACATGAGCTGCGGCGATCAGTTGACGCTGTATTGGGAGGGGCTGGATATCGAAGGCTTCACCTATCAATACGAGAGTGTTCGATTCATCAGCCAGGCTCAGGTCGGCAGGGACGTAATCTTCGTCATCAAGGCCATGCACGTGGCTGCGCTGGATGGAGGCTCGCTGGAGGTTTACTGGACACTGCAAAGTGCGTCCGCGCCCAAGGCAGTGGAATCTGCACGCCTGCAACTGTCTGTGGGCGATATGCGCACGCAATTGTTGGCTCCACAGATCGAAGGCTCGGTAAACGGAGCGCTGGAGCCATCGCGAGTGGCAGAGGGCACCCTGGTGACTCTGCAGCCTTTCGCGAGGATGTCGGCGGGTGATCGGGTGATGTTGTCCTGGCACGGCGATACCTCGCCCGAGATCTTTACCGACTCATTGAACGTGGAGGCCTACTCCGTCGCGCAATGCCTGTCGTTCTGGGTGCCGGGGAGCTACATCGAAGCTCACCGAGGTGGTGAAGTGGTCGTCGCCTACCGTGTCGAACAGCGCTGTGGAACGGTTCGAGCGTCCGAGCCTGCCACGGTTTTCCTCGGGCCTGCAGTGCGTGCGCAATTGCCTGCGCCGGATGTCGTTGAGGCAGTTGAAAACGTGTTGTCACTGAAGGATTCGGTCGACGGCGTTTCCGTTCTCATCGAAGGGGCGCAGGTGCAAGAGGATGAGTTGGTCTATCTCAAGTGTGACGGTGAGTTCTTCAGTCACCGGGATGATCTTGAAATTACGCGGGAGACGGCTGGTCAAGCGGTGTGTTTCATCGTCCCTCACCGGTTCTGGCGTGAGCATCACGGCACAACGGTGCAGATCGCCTACACCGTGGAGCGTCTGGACGATGTCAGTCAGCAATCCCCCGTTAGGCAAATCAGCGTGGAGGCTTTGCCAGTGAATGCCGGCCCTCCGCGCTTTGAATGAGCGGGAGGGCGGTTCGATCAACGTTCGGCTTGCGCGACGCGTCGTGCGGCATCGGTCAGCAATCGCTCAGTTGCATCGAAGCCGAGGCAGCCGTCGGTGATCGATACGCCGTCGCGCCGAGCGCTGCGCCGCGGCTGGCCGCCTTCGAACAGGTGAGATTCCAGCATCATGCCGATCAGCGAGTGGTTTCCCCGCAGGCGTTGTTCAAGGACGTCATTGAAGACTGCTGGCTGGCGCAGTGGATCCTTGCCGCTGTTGGCATGGCTGCAATCGACCATGATCCGGCTGGGGATCTTCAGTCTGCTGAGCTCGGCGCTGATGTTGGCCACGCTGGTTGCATCGTAGTTCGGCCCTTGATGGCCACCGCGCAGCACGATGTGGGTGTCAGCGTTGCCGGCTGTCTGCACGATCGCCGGATGCCCTTGGCTGTCGACGCCGAAGTGCCGATGCGGATGGGCTGCCGAGCGCATGGCGTCGACAGCAACGGCGGCGCCGCCGTCGGTGCCGTTCTTGAAGCCCACCGGCATGTTCAGGCCGCTGGCCATTTCGCGGTGGATTTGCGATTCGGTGGTGCGGGCACCAATGGCCACCCAGCTCAGCAGGTCATCAAAGTAGTTGGCGGCCATGGGTTGCAGGAGTTCGGTAGCGACCGGTAGTCCGAGCTGGATCATTTCCAGCATCAGTTCGCGCGACAGCGTCAGACCGGCAGCCATATCGTCAGTGCCGTCCAGATGCGGATCGTAGGCCAGACCTTTCCAGCCGATCGTCGTTCGCGGCTTTTCGACGTAGGCACGCATGACCAGCAGCATTTCACCGCTGACATCTTCGGCCAGGCGAGCGAGTTTGCTGGCGTATTCGATTGCCGACTGCGGATCATGGATAGAGCAGGGGCCAACGATGACCAGCAGGCGCGGGTCTTCACCGTCGAGGATGGCGCGTACCGCCTGGCGATGGGCATTGACCTGCTGATGCAGGGAGTGGCTGAGCGGCAATTGCTGCTTGAGTTGCAACGAGCTGGGCAGGCGCAGGGTCAGCGCTTCGTTGGCAGAATCGAGGGTGGACAGCGGCAAAGCGGAAACTGAAGAGTTCATGTTCGGTCTTCCTGGGCGGATGGCGGGTTTTTCCCGCGCACTCGGCCCTACTGGGGTGTTCGACAAATGGCCGTACTGGCTAGGCGTGTGTGTTTGCCACCTGTAGGTGACCGATCGGAGGCGGCAGGCTGTCCCGAGCGGAGGCTGGTAAATCGCCAGGCGCTAAAGCTGTCGTAACGGTAATAAGTGGCGTAGTTCATGGTGCATTCCTCAAAGTGTCTGGTGTGGTGCTGAAAGTTGTTGGCCTGAAAAAACAAAACCCCCGGTCGGGAGGCCGACCGGGGGTTGAGAAATCTCTGGTAGGCGACCCGTTATCATGGGCGCCGTGTGGGTATCAGGCGCGCCAGTGGCTAAACCAATACCCAAAATAAAAGTTGCCTGGAGCGCACATGTCATTCACCCGGACAGCCGCAACCGAGCGCGGGGCGCTGGCGATGCATGGCTGTGAAGGGGCGTTGAACATGGTCTGTCTCCGATGAATACGCCGAGCTTACTCGACGCTGATACGCGTCAGCAATCAGAAAATGCTATTGCGTGCCGAGCGAAACGGCTATCACTGGCAAACGATCTGGTTAAAGTACATTTTTACGATTGGAGAGAGCTGAATGAGTTATCGAATTCGGCATGCCACCCATGATGATCTTGCCTTTGCGCGGGATCTGACCTGTCGCAACATGCTGCGCTATTACATTGACCACGATCTGTTGTGGCAGGACGAGGCATTCGACGCAGGCTGGCAGTATCGTGAGAACTGGATGATCCTCCAGGATGAACTGCTGATCGGCTTTGTCAGTCTGAGCGAGGATTCGCGGGCGCTGTACATACGCGAATTGCAGATTGATCAGACCTGGCGAGGGCAGGGCGCCGGCTCCTGGGCTATCGATCAGGTTATTGACATGGCCCGTCAGGCGCGACGTCCTGCACTGCGACTGACGGTCTTCGATAACAATCGTGCGCAAGCACTGTATGTCCGCAAAGGACTGCGTATCGTAGGCAGGGATGAGTGTTTCCTGAGGATGCAGCTCGATTTGAGTACAGCTGTGCTCTGAAACCCACAGCCGGCAAGCTCTGAATGATGAATTGAAACTTTTTAAATACGGCTTTCCGCTAGGTCTGTCTGGCACTTTTTGCTAAGGTGTCCGGCATCCCAATAAGACCATATCGCGAGGTGTCTGCTTGATTAGGGTGCTAGTGGTCGACGACCATGATCTCGTTCGTACAGGCATTACACGAATGCTGGCCGATATCGATGGCCTGCAGGTGGTAGGCCAGGCCGAGTCAGGCGAAGAGTCCCTGATCAAGGCCCGTGAGTTGAAGCCTGACGTAGTGCTCATGGACGTCAAGATGCCCGGCATCGGCGGCCTCGAAGCCACACGAAAACTGCTGCGCAGCCACCCGGACATCAAGGTGGTTGCCGTTACGGTGTGCGAGGAAGACCCTTTCCCGACGCGTTTGCTGCAGGCCGGTGCGGCTGGTTACCTGACCAAGGGCGCGGGTCTGCCGGAGATGGTTCAGGCCATTCGGCTGGTTTTCGCCGGGCAGCGTTACATCAGTCCGCAGATCGCTCAGCAGTTGGCAATCAAATCTTTCCAGCCCACCAATGATTCGCCGTTCGACGCGTTGTCCGAGCGGGAAATCCAGATTGCCTTGATGATTGTCGGCTGCCAGAAGGTCCAGATCATTTCCGACAAGTTGTGCCTGTCGCCGAAAACCGTGAACACCTACCGCTACCGCATTTTCGAGAAGCTTTCGATCAGCAGCGATGTCGAGTTGACCCTGCTCGCAGTGCGTCACGGCATGGTGGACGCCAGCGCCTGATCATGACCGAGACATTCGATTCCAGTGCTTTCCTGTCGACCGTCAGCGGTCGGCCAGGCGTCTATCGCATGTTCGACAGCGAAGCGCGCCTGCTGTATGTCGGCAAAGCCAAAAACCTGAAGAAACGTCTGGCGAGCTACTTTCGCAAGACCGGGCTGGCGCCGAAAACGGCTGCACTGGTCGGGCGTATCGCTCAGGTCGAGACGACCATCACCGCCAACGAAACCGAAGCGCTGCTGCTGGAACAGACGCTGATCAAGGAGTGGCGTCCGCCGTATAACATCCTGCTGCGCGACGATAAATCCTATCCGTACGTGTTCCTCTCCGACGGACAGTTTCCGCGCCTGAGCATCCATCGCGGTGCCAAAAAGGCCAAGGGCAAGTATTTCGGTCCGTATCCAAGTGCTGGGGCCATCCGCGAAAGCCTGAGCATTCTGCAGAAAACCTTCTTCGTCCGTCAGTGCGAAGACAGCTACTACAAAAACCGTACCCGTCCGTGCCTGCAATATCAAATCAAACGCTGCAAGGCGCCATGCGTGGGCCTGGTCGAGCCTGACGTCTACGCCGAAGACGTACGCCACTCGGTGATGTTCCTCGAAGGTCGCAGCCACGCGCTGACCAACGAGCTGTCCACCGCGATGGAAGAGGCAGCGATCAATCTCGAATTCGAACGCGCGGCCGAATTGCGTGACCAGATTGCCTTGCTGCGTCGGGTGCAGGACCAGCAAAGCATGGAAGGCGGAACCGGCGATATCGACGTTATTGCCGCATTCGTCAACCCCGGCGGCGCCTGTGTCCACCTGATCAGCGTGCGCGGCGGGCGAGTGCTGGGCAGCAAGAATTTCTTCCCGCAGGTCGGCATCGAGGAAGACGTTTCCGAGGTCATGGCAGCGTTCCTCGGTCAGTACTACATCAGCAGCCCCGAACGCGATCTGCCGAGCGAACTGATCGTCAACGTGGTTCACGAAGACTTCCCTGCGTTGATCGAAGGGATTCACACGTTGCGCGGCCGTGAGTTGGCCATCAGTCATCGGGTGCGCGGCACCCGTGCGCGCTGGCAGCAACTGGCCGTGACCAACGCTGAGCAAGCGTTGGGCGCGCGTCTGGCCAACCGTCAGCACACCGCCGCGCGATTCGACGCGCTGGCTGAAGTGCTGAATCTGGATGAGCCGCCGCAGCGCCTGGAATGCTATGACATCAGTCATTCCAGCGGCGAAGCCACTGTGGCCTCCTGCGTGGTGTTCGGGCCGGAAGGCGCGATCAAGTCGGATTACCGCCGCTACAACATCGAAGGCGTCACCGCCGGCGACGATTACGCGGCCATGCACCAGGCGTTGACTCGCCGCTTCAGCAAACTCAAGGACGGCGAGGGCAAGTTGCCGGACATCCTGTTGGTCGACGGTGGCAAGGGCCAATTGTCGATGGCCCGCGATGTGCTCAACGAACTGGCCGTGCCGGATCTGATCCTGTTGGGCGTCGCCAAGGGCGCCACGCGCAAGGCCGGTTTCGAAACGTTGTATCTGAATGATGCAGCGCACGAGTTCACCTTGCGCGGCGATTCGCCCGCCTTGCACTTGATTCAGCAGATCCGCGATGAGGCGCACCGCTTCGCAATTACGGGGCATCGCGCTCGTCGCGGCAAGACCCGCCGAACCTCAACGCTGGAAGGCGTGGCAGGGGTAGGGCCGACACGTCGCCGTGACCTGTTGAAACATTTTGGTGGATTGCAGGAGCTGTCTCGTGCAAGCATCGAAGAGATCGCCAAAGCCCCGGGGATCAGTAAAAAGCTCGCTGAGTCGATTTATGCGAACCTGCATAGTGAGTAGAATGCCCCTTCACCTCGTAGCCAGTTGTGCCGATGAATATCCCTAATCTGATTACCGTTCTACGCGTCCTGCTCATCCCGATCTTTATTTTGCTGTTCTATCTGCCCTACGAGTGGAGTTACATGGCCTCCGCTTCGGTGTTCGCCTTCGCGGCCGCAACCGACTGGCTCGATGGTTACCTGGCGCGCCGACTGGAGCAGAGCACACCGTTCGGGGCGTTTCTCGATCCGGTCGCCGACAAGCTGATGGTCGCTGTTGCCCTGGTCCTGCTGGTGCAGGAACACGGCAATCTCTGGCTCACGCTGCCAGCGGCGGTCATCATCGGTCGCGAGATCGTGATTTCGGCCCTGCGCGAATGGATGGCCGAACTCGGCGCACGAGCGCAGGTAGCCGTTTCCAATCTCGGCAAATGGAAAACCGCTGCGCAGATGCTCGCGCTGGTGATTCTGCTGGCTCATCCAAAGGCATTCAGCTTCTGGGTCGTGCTCGGATATACACTGCTGATTGTATCGGCAGGGCTGACCCTGTGGTCGATGGTTCAATACCTTCGCGCCGCTTGGCCGCACCTGAAGACCGATGTCGAAAAGAAATAAAAGTTTTTTGAATCAAGGGGTTGACGGGGCATCTTAATTCTATAGAATGCGCCACACCAAGCGGGAATAGCTCAGTTGGTAGAGCACGACCTTGCCAAGGTCGGGGTCGCGAGTTCGAGTCTCGTTTCCCGCTCCAATTTGTACAGTGTTTGTTGTTGCGCTACTGACAGCAAAGACTTTGAGGCCGAGTAGCAAAATGGTTATGCAGTGGATTGCAAATCCACCTACGCCGGTTCGATTCCGACCTCGGCCTCCACTATCAAAAGCCCCGTAGATCAATGATCTACGGGGTTTTTTGTTGTCTGCAAAAAAAGTGGTGTTCACATGTTTGCGGAGGGTCAATCAGTCAAGCACGACCCGGTCTGGATGTGGCTGGCACCTTCCACCGTCAGATTCGAGAAAAAGATGCAGCCAATGAGCCGCGCGAACAGCGTCAATGTCTCTGCAAGATCGGGGTTGTCAAACAGGACAGCCCTTGAGTCCAGAGCGCAAAGGGCACCCCAGAGTCTCCCGTCCGGCAGAAAAACAGGCGCGCCTGCGTAGCTTTCAATTGAATACTGCTTCACCACAGGACGTGACGACAGTCGTCCATCCTGGCTGATTTGTGGAAGGAACAGGGCTTGAGGGTTTCGTCGAAACTCACTGCAAAGGGTGGTTTCCAGATCCAGCGTATCGCCAACATTTATTCCCAGTTCAATCGGATCGTACGCCGAACAAACGATCCACTCTGTTTCAGTGAATTTTGCGATTCCGGCGAAGCGTGTACCGGTCAGACGGGTGACAAGCTGCAGGATGTTGGTAGTTGCTTCGATCTCGGCAATCGCCGAGCGCTCCTCTTGGCTTAAAGACGCTTTTAGAACGGTGTCACTCATTTGCATGGAACCAAATCTCCTGATTGCTTGTACATCCCTGAGCTGTGCTCTGGGTGACGTTCTGTGAGGCGTGATCGTGGTGAAGGGGGCGTGCTAATTACCTTTCATCGATTTCGGCGCCATCCTTTAGCGTAGACATCCCGTCCAGTCTTGGGTTGCCTGCTCATAATCTCAATCGATGAAACATCTGTCACCCGTGCAGCTAAGGTGATGGTGAGCATCTGAATCTTTTGAGTCTATCGTCCCAAGTTTCAGTCGGGTTGCTGCGATTTGCCAGTAACCTCGGCGTCTACTTCAAGCAAACTCCGTAGCCCACTGATTTCTGGGGCTTTTTTATTTTTTCGCGGTCAGCGATATTTTAGTTCTCAAATCGCGCACTCCAACCTTGCTTCACCGGGACGTGATGTATATATTCCCCCCTCGGCTTTTCAAGCGGCCATCCTGTCAGGATCGCAACCGCAAGGCTGAACAAAGCAACACCGCGCTACCGCCCGAATGGCGAAACTGGTAGACGCATGGGACTTAAAATCCCCCGCTCGTAAGGGCGTGCCGGTTCGATTCCGGCTTCGGGCACCATGAATATCAAGGGCTTGCATGAGATACCTCGTGCAAGCCCTCAATTCTTTTTCCGCAATCAGAAAATCTTTTCCGCAATTCGAAACCGTTGGTCACTTCGTAGGGGTTACCTTCATGCCCTTACGCATCCGAATGTACTGCTCTGTCATCCCGACAGTTGTATGCCCTAACTGGTCTCGAGCTTCGCGAATGCTCCCCGTCGACTCCTCTTTGTCCGTTGCCGCTTTTGCTCGTAAATCCCGCATCTGAAATTCTGCTTTCGGAATCCCGGCTGCCTCCCTAGCGTCATCAAATCTTTTCCTGAGCATGCTCGTCGTCATCGGCTGTCCAGAGTCGATTACCACAAGACGTGTTGATCTGATTTTGTAGCCAGCCTTTCGAGCCATGATTCGATCTATCACAATTCTGAGCTCTCCAATAATCTCGATCCTTCGTTTCGCACCAGTCTTCCCCTGCTGGACGGAAAGCTTTCCTTCTTTGATATCTCGCTCATCCATCTTCAGTGTGTCGGCCACCCTTTGTCCTGTCAGATAGAACAGGTCCAGGGCATCTCTCAATGGTTGATCGGCGTACAGATATACTTTGGCAAGAACGTCGTCTTCGACATATACGTCGCGACCAGATTCCTTGTTACCCTTTATCCCGGCGCAGGGGTTTGCCAGAGACGTGTAACCATTCTCGCGAGCAAAGTTCCAAATGGAGCTGAGTAAGGCCTTTTCTCGATTCGCGCGAATTGGTGCTGTTTTGCCCCGGTGACGAAGGTACTGACTGACATGCTTCGGTTCGATCGCTTCAAGCGGGGCAGGCGGATCGTTGAAGAACAGCAGAAGGTTTTTAAGTTCGCGCGCGTTGTCCTTTTGAGTGGCATGGGCTTTGGTTGGAACGACCTCCTTCATATAGAGCTCGGCAACGTATGCAAAAGTTAATACTTCTTGCATTAAAGCCTGAGATACACGGCTTTTTTCCAGTTTTGCGTACTCTAAGATGGCAAGGCCATAGTCAGTACCCAGGGGGATTTCTTTGCGCGGTTTTCCACCAGTGTCGTACAAGTAGTAGGTTGTTTTGCCGCGCTTTCTCTCACGCAAGCGGGGAATGCTCCCCGGTTTCGTTGGTCTTCGTCCCATCTATCCAACAAGCGTGGCTGCCACTTCGGCGTTTCCGATGTGGTGGTGGTTGACCCTGTTAGCGCTGAAGTCACGACGCAGGGCCATCCATTCCTTTTTATCGTATGGCGGATGCCATTTCGCTTTAAAACGGTGATCTGACCTGCTTTAGTTTTGGCGCCGGTCAATTCGCATACTTGCTCATGGCTCAAAAACTGGATTGTCATGCTGCCTCCTTGCTAGGTCCGAAAGCGCTTCTCAAAGGTGCTTGCTGATTGGAGTGTTCGTCCTTCGAGGTCGGCGGCAAGCTTCCTGCCATCGCAAGTGCTTGTGTACGAAGGGACCGAGCATCACGTTCAAGTTTCTTCCCGGTACGAAAAGCGCTGAACGTCTCGGCCGCGATACGCAGCAGCTCGCCGATGGCGACCAGCGTCTGGTGCTCGGCCGGGCCGAAGTGCGGATCTGCTTCAAGTCGTTTGCAGGCTTTTGCCAGGCGCGTGTACACGGGTTATCGAACTCGCGAGATCTCTCTAGCTGAAACCTTTGCAGGGATGTCCGTCTTTCCAAAGGGATGGGGGCAGGGCATGGCAGTCGAGCGACCGGACCGGGCGGAAAACCGCCGGGGACCCTGGGGACTATCAAAGGACACGGGGTCGGAAACCCGCGGGATCGTGTTAGTGGGAGGCCCGCCAGCTTACTGAAATTTCAATCCACTGAAATCTTGAAAGGATTCATTGAAAAGCCGCTGTAAAGGAGGGCTTATGAGCACAGCTACGTACCTGTCAAAGAGCGCCTTCGCTGCGCACATCGGCCGGTCACCGAGCTACATCACCTGGCTGAAAGAGAATGGCCGCCTGGTACTGTCACCCAATGGCAAGCAAGTCGACGTGCTGGCCACTGAAGCGTTGATCCGCGACACCGCCGACCCGAGTAAGGCTGCCGTCGCCGCTCGCCACCAACAGGAGCGGCTTCAGCTTGATGTGTACAGCCACGTCGCTACACAATCCCAACCGACCAACATGGCTGCGCCGCCGCCCGTTGATCCCGCGCAAGGGCAGTCCCCGGACTTTCAGAAAGCGCGTGCACATCGCGAGCACTACTTGGCGCGGATGGCTGAGATGGAGTTTCGCAAGGCGCAGGGGGAGCTGGTGGAAATCAGCTTTGTGCAGAAAGTCGCTTTTGAAACGGCGCGATCGCTTAATCATTCGCTAATGAGCCTGTCGCCGCAATTGGCGCCACAACTCGCCGCGCTGTCGGATCCGTGGGTGGTGGAGAGGCAGCTAACGGCTGCGCTGCACCAACGACTTAACGAAGCGGCACAAGTGTCAAGCGATGACTTTGGATTTGCGTTGAGCGAGTGCTAAGGATATCCGCTGATAGGCATTTTTCTGCTCGCATCGGAATTGATTGGCGCCTGCTTCCAGTCAGTATTAGCCGTCGGCGTAAAGTGTTATCACGCGCCTACCGATGCAGCAGGCGAGTGTAATTTTGAATCTACCACCGCATGCGTAGTCACCCATTTTAAGACCTGGATATGCAGGTGCTTGTCAGAGGGTTATCGCTCTACTGCGACGCATTTGATCTCCACGAGAAGGCCAGGTCGAGCTAATTCACTGACACCAATGCAGGTCCATGCACAAGTGCTTCTCGGAAAGACTTTATCCTTTACGCGTCTGAAAATTGGCATGTGACGGTGCATGTCGACGTGGTAAGTTGTCATTTCTACGACGTCTTCAAATTTACAGCCACCTGCCTCCAAGACGATCCGGAGATTGTCCCATGCAGCTAAAAACTGCTGCTCAGGTTCTTCAATGACGGATAATTCCGGCGTCCTGCCTACCTGACCCGCGCAGTAGAGAGTTTTTCCTACCTTTACTGCTGGTGCATAACCCGCGCGCTCGTAGATCAATCTCATGCCATCTGGAACAATGATCTGACGGTCAGTCATGATTGCGGAGCCCCAAGTTAGAACGGTTACGAAAGCTAACTCAGGGGCCAGAGCCGCGTCCACTCAGTTCACTTCTCATCTATTAATCAACCCCACAGGTGCTTTTAGCCGCTGCTGAGTCTTTTTGAACTCATTACCTAATGTGGCTACCTCGATCGATGCAAAAGGCGCGAGCCGGGAGCCTTACTGATCAGAAGCATTTCGATGGTTGGTTCGCTGCTAGGCTGGCTCGTCAGTTCGTGTCGTCATCACCTTGAAATATATCTGCGTAAAGTCGCGCGACTGTAGGGGTAAGGTTATGACCGGTAGGAATGAGAAAGTCGGCGTGTGGTGCGAGCCGTTTTACGTAGATGACTTCGTAAACCCTGCGCACGATTCCAGGTGCTGTTTCTTCCCGGTCCAGGCCAGGCATTATCCCTACCGCTTTGTAACCGGCTTGCTCCAGTGCTTGTTGCATATACGGCGTGCGGGTTGTTGCCATGCCATAGATCAGCCCCGCGCCCATGAACGTGCCGATTTTTTCTCCCAGGTCCTGGGCCGCAACGGCCAGTCTGGCTTGTCTGTGCGGTTTGGCTACCGCGCCGACCCGCCCGAAAATAACGTCAGCACCGTCAATTTTTTCCCACGTGGCGATAGCGACAATCTCATCGTTCTGGCGGACGACGGTAGCGAATATGCCTCGATCCGGATCGTCTTCGAGCACCACGTTGTCTGCGTAGAACTGCTGGTCCAGAAACGGGCTTGCCAACCCCACCGAAATGGAGGGAAACCATGTCCGGAAAAAATCTGTCGCGACATTGATCTCCTCACGTTTCAGGTAATCCCAACTGTAGCCATAGGGTAAATCGGTGAAGCTGCGAATTTGCTCGATCGTTGGCCATTTCATGCGGTTCTGCTCGTTTGTCTGATTGCTTCGATAAGTGGCGCCGGGGTCAGGCCCGAGGGTCAGGGTTATTGGCGGGTGCCGGGGCATGCCTGGCGGCGATCTGCCTGTGGCGCTCGACCACTTCGCCAATGACCAACTGCATCAGCCTCTGCACGATGGCCGTATCCAGCTCGGCCTCCTGAGCAAGTGCTGCCAGACGCTGGTATTGCTGCTGCTCTCTGGCCTCGTCTACCGCAGGCAACTGATATCGGGCTTTGAGCAATCCGACCTCATCGGTACAGCGAAACCGTTCCGCGAGCAGATGGATGAGCGCGGCGTCGATATTGTCGATGGTTTTCCTGAATGTTGAGAGTTGACGCGCGATGTCGGAGTTTTCCATGAATGACCTCGTGGCAGGTGTTCGAAAGAGCTTCTCAATGATTCGTCTGCTGAGCAAAAACCGACCAGTCCTTGTCGCCATCTCCCCTGGCTACCGCCGACTTCATTTTCAATCGAACGGCATCCGCCGCTGGCAACTCCAGCCCCTTGAGACGACCCGCATCGATCGCCAGATTCATATCCTTGAGGCCAAGCGACAGTTTGAATCCCGGTTCAAAATTGCTGCTGACGATGTTCTGCCCATAACGTTGATAACTGGGGCAGGCGAACAGGGTCTGGGTCATGAGCTTGATGAAAATCGAAGGGCTCAGTCCGTGGCGTTGAACGAGTCCGCTGGCTTCGCCCAGCGACTGGATGGCTTGGGTGATCATCATGTTGCCGGCGATTTTCGCTATACAGGCCTGTTCAGGTTGGTCGCCCAGATACCAGGTTTTTTTCCCGAGCAGGTCGAACAGCGGTTGGACGGTCGAGACAGCAGCCTGCGATCCGGCCGCCAGGATATTCAACTCGCCCTTGGCCGCCACGGCGGGCACGCCGAAGACCGGCGCCGCGATCAATGGCATGCCGGCGGCTTCATGTTCGCGCTGCAACTCCAACATCAGCGAAGGCGACAAGGTCGACATCACGACATGCACGCAAGCTTTGTCTGCAGTTTCCAGAACAGCGCTGGCGAGCAGTACTTGCCTGACAGCGGCATCATCGGCCAGAAGAGTGATGACCACCTCTTGCTGGAACGCCGAGGCCGGCGATTCGATAACGCTGATGCCTTCGAGATCCTTGATCGCCGCCTGACTGCGGTTCCATGCCGAGACGTGATGGCCAGCGCGGACGAGCAGTGGAATGATCGCTCTGCCCATGCTTCCCACTCCGATAAAACCAATCTTCATTTGCAGTCTCCGGTTGGTATTCGACGACGGTGAATGCAGACAAGTATGTCGGGCACGGGATTGCTACGGCACTGCCATTGCTGCACTCTCACTGTTCATTTTTGTACGGGGGCAGAGCATGGACTGGAGTGATGTGCGGGTCTTTCTCGCGATTGCCCGCAGCGGGTCATTGGGCGCTGCCGCCAAGCTGTTGGGGGTCAGCCATCCGACCGTGGGGCGGCGCTTGCAGGTGTTGGAACAGTCCAGTGGCCAACCCGTTTTCCTGCGTACCAACCAAGGTCTCGTGTTGACCGACAGCGGCGAGAAGCTCTTCAGCCTCGCGCAGGAAATGGAGCAAAGTGCGTTGGCCATCGAAAGGCGCCTCGCGGGGGACAGCGCACAGCCCGAAGGTGTGCTGCGCATTTCCTGCGCTGACTGGTTCGCCTGTTATCTCCTGGCCCCGGTGCTGAGTGAACTGGGCCGGCGTTATCCATTGATCGTGCCCGAGGTCATTGCCGGGCATCGATTGTTTGATCTGGCTCGCCGCGACGCCGACATCGCGTTTCGCATCGTTCCGTTCACCGAACCCGATATCGTGCACCGCAAGCTGATCTCCTTGAGTTACGGGTTATACGCAGCCGTTGGATCTGCTGACCCTGAGCCACAGGGCGCCGGGCTGGGTCTGATCACCATGAGTGTTGCCCAGTCCCATTATCCCGATGTGCAGTGGCTGCAGCAGCGTTACCCTCTGGCGCGTACCGTGTTTACCAGTAGCAGTCGCACAGTCCAGGCGCAAATGTGTGCGCAGGGGCAGGGCGTCGCGGTATTGCCCCGCGCTTTGGGCGACCAGTTGACGGCGCTGCGTCTGATCGATTCAGATGAACCGCCACCAGGCCGCGACATTTGGATGGGCTACCACCAGGACATGCGCCAGATGGACAGTCTGCGCGCGCTTGCCGACCTGGCCTCCGTCATGATTGGCACTCAGGCAGGCGGTTGATTCACTCTGCCGGGTGCATGGCCGCCGTTTGCAGCTCTGCAGCAGGTTGGCGCGCCAGACTCAGGCTCAGTGCTGCGCCTACGGCCAGACAGGCAGCGATGCACAGTACGGCGACGGTGAAGGCGTGGGTGATGGCCGCCGCGTCCGTGTCCTTGCCCAGAAGCGTGTAAAAAATGCCACCGATGATCGCCACGCTCAGTGCTGTGCTGATTTGCAGGGTGGAACTGGTGATGCCCGCAATCATGCCGGAATACGCCGGTGCCACGCGTCCAGTGATCATGCGCATCAATGTCGGAAGGGCCAGTCCTTGTCCGAAGCCGATCAGAAAGAGAATCACGGCAAGGGACAGCGCAGAGGGCGTGACGGCCGTCGGTGTGTGCGCCACGAGCCAGGCCAATAGCACGAACCCCAGCACTTCGAGTGTCATTCCGAAGGGATTCACATAAGACCCCAGCAAACGCCGGAACAGATGGGTGGCGAGCGGCCCCAGCACGAAACCAGCGCCGAATGGCAGAAAGACCAGACCTGCACTGAGCGGGCTCGTATGCAGCGCGCCCTGTAAATAGATGGAAAACAGCAGGAAGAACACACCGATTGCGTAAAAAGTCAGCGCCACCAGCAATGCCCGGCCCAGCCCGGGCGCACGCAGTGCAGCAGGGTTCAGCAACGGCGCGCCTTGCGCTTGATACAAGCGGGCTTCGTAGCGCCAGAACAGCCAGGCAAGCAGTGGTGCCGCCGCCAGCGACAGCCAGGCCCACAACGGCCAGCCCGCTTCACGTCCCTCGATCAGCGGAACGATCAGCGCCGCAAGCGTCACCATCGACAACAGCGTTCCACCCAGATCCAGCTTGCTGGTCTGGGGTGCGCGGGTTTCCTTGACCACGGGGATGGCGATCAGAATGACCAGCAACGCAATCGGTAGATTCACCAGAAATATCGACCGCCAGCCCAGGTTCATCAGGTTGAGCGAGATCAGAATCCCGCCAAGTGCCTGGCCGACTACCGACGCCAAACCAAACACCGCACCGTACAGGCTCAACGCCAAGGGTTTTTCCGACTCAGGGAATATCGCCTGCACTGAAGCGAGTGCCTGCGGCGCCATGACAGCGGCCGTCACGCCTTGCAGCGAGCGTCCGGCGATCAACACCCAGGGTGACTCGGCGACACCGCAGATCAGTGAGGCGACGGCAAAGCCAATCAGGCCAACGAAGAACATTCTCATGCGGCCAAAGATGTCGCCAAGCCTTCCGCCGGTGATCAGTGTCACGGCATACAGCGCCGCGTAAGAAGAGATGATCAACTGTTCGGCAGAGGAGGCCGTGCCCAGCGATTGCTGAATCGAAGGCAGCGCTACGTTCACGATGAAGAAATCCAGCGGCGGCAAGAATGCACCGACCAACAGGATGGCGAACATCAGCCAGCGCCGCTGTTCCGGAAGGGCTACTATTTTCTCAGGCATAAGGTCTCCTTTCTGAAACCCTTCGGCTCCAGAATATTTTCGATTGCGAGTCATGCTTTGAATAAGCTGACTTCAATCTAAACGATCAAACCCTGGCTGACGCCTCACATAAATGAACGGCCAATGTTCATTTATGGCAGTGCCGCTGCGCCCCTGCCTCCTCGCAAAATGGCCGCACTGTGGTTCCAGTCGAGCCACACAACCGAAATCGAGGAGTCAGTTATGTCAGGTAAATTCGCTGATCAGGTCGCAGTCGTCACCGGCGCGTCCACCGGGATCGGATTTGCGATTGCACAGGGTTTGATTGCCGAGGGCGCCAGGCGCGTTTACATCACCGGGCGTTCTGCAGCCACGCTGGAGGCTGCGGTGGCCAAGCTTGGCGACAGGGCGGTCGCGGTCATTTCCGATGTCGCGCGCCAGGTTGATCTGGACGAGCTCAAGGCGACGATTGAGGCGCACGGCGATCAACTGGACTCAGTGTTTGCCAATGCGGGTATTTGTGAAAAGAACCCGCTGGGCGAGACCACCGAGGCCGCCTATTTCAACATGTTCGACATCAACGTAAAGGGAGTCTTTTTTACTGTACAGACGTTGATGCCATTGTTGAAAAATGGCGCTTCGATCGTGCTGACGGCCTCTATCTGTTCCAGCAATGGCATGGAAGGACTGAGCCTCTACAACGCCTCCAAAGCCGCGGTACGTTCCTTTGCCAGGACGTGGGCCAACGAACTCAAAGGTCGCAAGATCAGAGCGAATGTCCTGAGCCCTGGCTTCACCCGCACACCGCTGATGGATAACGGCTTGAAGATGAGCGAAACCGACGTCGCCGCGCTGCGTCAGCACGTCGAGCAGATCACGCCATTGGGGTACATGGCCGAGCCTGAGGAAATCGCCTCGTCGGCGCTGTTTCTTGCGTCTGCCGATGCGAAATATGTCAACGGTGTGGAGTTGATGGTCGACGGCGGCCTGTCGCAGATCTGACCACGTGCTCAACCGTAGCGCAGCCCTCGCGCAGGGCTGCCTTCCTCGCTTATGCGCAGCCCCTGCAGGAAACCTCATCATGAACAATGAACAACTGACAGCCCGACTGGACGCCCTGGAAAGTCGCGCCGCCATCGAGTCGCTGATCAGCGCCTACGCCAATGCTTTCGACCGCATCGACGCCTCGCTTCTTAGCTCAATCTGGCACGAAGAGTCGACACTGGATCTACCGGGTTTTGGCCAGGCTGGAAACCGTGACGAAATCCTGGCGATGGCGCAAAACAGCTGGCGCCAGATGCCCCATATGCACCACTGGATGGCCAACCCGCTGATTGAAATCGAGGGTGACAGCGCAGTGGGCACGGTAGCTGCGGATTGCCTGTTTCATGACATTGAAAAAGGCCCGGTGCAAGTCAGCGGTCTTTACCACGACAGGTTTGAACGTCGGGACGGAAAGTGGGCGTTCCTGTCACGTCGTTTTGAAATGCATTTCCTGACGCCGTTAAAAGATTGGGTACCCGCAGCGGGCGAAGAACAGTTTGCACCGTTCGAGCAGCTCAAGGGAACGACAGCGAAAAACGAATAGTCCCGGCCCTTGGCTGTTCGACACCCACGTGGCCGCCATGCAGTTGCATGATGGCCACGACAATGGCGAGGCCAAGCCCGTAGGAGTCGGAATTCTGGTGCCGAGACGCATCGCCACGGTAAAAGCGGTCGAAGAGTTTGCCCAGGGTTTCGTCGCCCAGCACCGGCCCTTGGTTCTCCACCTCAATCCGGGCACCTCCGTGGGTTTCCAATACCCGTATCAGAATCTCGGTGCCCTCGTAAGCGTAGCGAACAGCGTTCGCCACCAGGTTGCTCAACGCTCTGCGCAGCAGCAAGGGGTCAGCGAGCACGATACCATCGCCCGTTATTTGGAAGCTCATTCGCCGCTCTTCAGCCAAACCCTCAAAATACTCAGCGATGCGCTGTGATTCGTCATGCAGCGACAGTTGCTGGCGCTCCACTACGGCTTGCGCTTCATCGGCGCGCGCCAGAAATAGAATGCTTTCGACGATGCGCGAGATCCGTTCGAGTTCTTCAAGGTTCGAAGCGATCAGCGCCTGATATTCGTCCTCGCTACGGCGTTGGCGAAGGGCAACCTGACAATGTCCCATCAACGACCCGACCGGCGTGCGGATTTCATGGGCAAGGTCGGCGGAAAATTGCGTCAGTCGCTGATAACCCTGAGCAAGACGATCAAGCATCGCGTTATAGGCGTCACTCAGCTGTTGCAATTCAACCGGCGTATCGGCGCTGTCCATACGGCTGTGCAGACGCTCAGGCGTTATGGCTGCGGCATGGGCGGCCATTTTGCGCAGCGGACGCAGCCCGCGACGCAATAACAGATAACCCAGCAACGCGGTTGCCAGAAAGGCAAGGGCCACGGCCAGGTAGATGCGCTCGCGATACGCTGCAAGCATCGCCATTTCCTTGCCCATAAGGTGGGCGGCCGTCAATCGGACTACACGGCCACCCGACGTCGTGACTACGGAGGCGGCGCGCAGCCTTGTTCCCGAGTCGGTCACGCCGCTGCGCAGATCACTGACGCTCAGCTTTGTGTCCTGGCCGATCACCGGCAGTTCAGGCAACGTGACGTTGAGTGGATTGACCTGGATGACCGGTGGCTGCCCCGGCTCTTCAATGATGAAGATGTCGTCTTCGCTGTCGAGCATGTTCTTGAAAATCTGCGGGCTGTCGCGCAGCTTTTCGATGGCGAGTTCGTAATGCAGGAGCTTGCGAAAATGCTCCAGACGGCCCATCACCGCGTGATCGCTGTAGACCAATACCGAGGCCTTCATCGTCTGATACAGATAGAAGCCCGCGCCGGCCACGGCCAGCATCGCGACCATGGCAAACGCCACGGTCGATCGCAGCGTCAGCGAGGGTTGGCGTCGGGACCGCATGGCCTCACCTCGCAGACATAGCCGATACCGCGAATGGTATGGATCAGCTTGATCGGGTAGGGCTGGTCGACCTTGTTGCGCAGGCGCTTGACAGCGACGTCCACCACGTTGGTATCGCTGTCGAAATTCATGTCCCAGACTTCCGAAGCGATTTGTGTCCTGGACAACACATCGCCGGCTCGACGGAGAAACAGATGGAGCAGGGCGAACTCCTTGTTGGTCAGCACGATCACCTGTTGTTGGCGGGTCACGCGGCGCCGGACCAGATCCAGTTCGAGATCGGCAAGGTGGAAATGGTCGGCTTCGCGCACGACACCGCGGCGCAGAATAGTGCGGATGCGCAACAGCAGTTCGGTAAACGAAAAAGGTTTGATCAGGTAATCATCGGCGCCCAGTTCCAGACCGCGAATGCGGTCTTGCAGCTGGTCGCGCGCGGTAAGGAACAGCACGGGTACGTCTTGTCTGGCGCGCAACAGCTCGATGATCTGAAACCCGTCAATCCCGGGCAACATCACGTCCAGCACGATCAGGTCATAGGTCGTATGCAAGGCCATGTGCAGGCCGTCAGCGCCATGCTGGGTCCAGTCGACGTTGTAACCGGACTCACCGAGCCCCTTTTTCAGGTACTCACCTGTTTTGGTGTCATCTTCGATCAGCAGGATATGCATCGTCAGGCGCGCTCGGGTTTCTTCATGACGGGGTTAAGTCCGCGACATCGGTATCTCGGCTGTGCAGTGTAACGGGATGAGCGGGCGCAGTCGGTTACATTTCTGTCATTCATGGTCAGGGTTGGCGAATGACAAAAATGTCATTCGACGGTCATCGTGACGTCCCGGTCTGCGGTCGAGGATGGCGACACATCAACCCATGAGGAATCGTCGCCATGCAACTCAAAAACGCCCTGTCTACCACGTTCGGTTTGGTGATGCTCAGCGCTGCCGTCATTGCCACCGCCGCCGACATGCCGGTCATCAAACCACTGCGCGGTACGGTGGAAAGCGTCAGCAACAACACGCTGACCTTCACTGTCCGCTCTGGCGCCCAGCAGACGATCGGACTGACTGACAAGACCGGTATCAGCCGGGTATCGAAGGCCAATATCGACTCGATCAAATCCGACAGCTTCATCGGCTCGGCGGCCATCCCGCAGGCCAACGGAACCTTGAAGGCGCTTGAGGTCACGGTATTCGACGCCAGGCTCAAGGGCAGCGGCGAAGGTCATTACGGTTGGCAGAACGCAGACGGCAGCACTGGCACCATGACCAACGGCACCGTTGGCAAACTGTCCAAAACCGACGGCCGTACGTTGACCGTCAACTACCAGGGCGGCGAGAAACAAATCGTCGTGCCGGATGACGTGCCTATCGCCTACGTCGAGCCAGGCAAAGCCGATGAGCTGGTGAAAGGAACGAAAATCGTCGTGTTCCCCGCTGCAGATGGCACCGCACGCGGCATTGCAGTCGGCAAGGATGGCTTCCAGCCACCGATGTAATCATCTGAGAAAGCTTGAGCGTTGCCGTCTGGCAACGCTCCGCTACACGGAAGGCTTGCAAGGGGAACCACGTGAGACAGAAGAAACTGCATCCCTGGCCGGTTCGCCTCACCCATTGGCTCAATGCGGCCTGCATGGTCTGCATGTTCATGAGCGGTTGGGCTATCTACAACGCCTCGCCACTGTTCAGTTTCAAGTTTCCGGTGTCATTGACCGTGGGCGGTTGGCTGGGCGGGGCACTTGCCTGGCATTTTGCGTTCATGTGGCTGCTGCTGATCAACGGCGCAATCTATGTGCTGTACGGGTTGGCCAGTCGTCATTTCAAACGTGAGCTGCTGCCCATCGGCATTGCCGCATTGAAGCATGATCTGACCGATGCCTTGCGCTTTCGGCTGGTGCATGAAAAGGGTGTCTATAACGCAGTACAGCGCCTGATGTACTGGATCGTGCTGGCGGCAGGTGTACTGATCGTGATCTCGGGTGTAGCGATCTGGAAACCGGTTCAACTTCAAGAGCTGGTCGCGTTACTGGGCGGCTATGACGTTGCTCGTTACGTACATTTTGCGGCCATGGCGATGATTGCAGCGTTTGTAGTGATTCACCTGGTCTTGGTGATTCTGGTACCAAAAACCCTGGTGCCAATGATCACGGGTGGAGTGCGGACGCCTAATAACGAGAAAAATGGGTCATGACTGAATTTAAAATAACAACGCGTCAGCGCGTCAGGATTGAACCTGCGCAACAGCTTGAACTGGAAAACATTCAGCGCCGGCATTTTCTTCGGGCCGGCCTGACGGTTGGCGCGATGTCGATGCTGACCGGTTGCAACCTGCAGGACGGCGATCAGGTCGACAAAGTGCTTTGGGCCATGTCGCGTTGGAACGACCGGGTCCAGGCGTGGCTGTTCAGTGGACGGAAACTGGCGCCGACCTTCGCCCGCGCGCAGATCACCAAGCCGTTTCCGTTCAACGCTTTCTATGGTCAGGACGATATCCCTGAAGTAGACCTGACCAGTTACTCGCTCGCCGTCTCCGGCCGGATCAGGGACAAGGCGCCGTGGACACTCGAAAGCTTGCGCAAGCTGCCGCAACGCAGCGATATCACTCGGCTGATCTGTGTTGAGGGCTGGAGCGCGATCGGTCAATGGGGAGGTGTACCGCTGAAAACCTTCCTGGAACACATCGGCGCCGACACCACAGCGAAATTTGTCGGTTTCAAATGTGCCGATCGTTACTACTCCAGTCTGGACATGCCGACTGCCTTGCACCCGCAGACGCTGTTGGCACTGGATTACGCTGACGTGGCGCTGCCGCCCGAGTACGGCTATCCGCTGAGGGTTCGGGTCCCCACCAAACTGGGATTCAAAAACCCCAAGCATGTTGTCGAGATTTTCGTCAGCAACGACAACCCGGGCGGGTATTGGGAAGACCAGGGCTACAACTGGTTCAGCGGGATCTGATGAAGCAAAGAACGGAACTGTCACGCCAGGAACACTGGCGAGATTCATGACACCAAGCGTGATATGAGGCATGCCGATGACCGGTATTTCTGCAGTACCGCCAGCACCATCCGACTGGCCAACATCAGAACCCAGGATGCGGGCAACGAGTGATGGAGCAGATTTCCAATCTCTCTTGCAGGCTCAGTCCAGGCCACCTTTACAACAGTCAGATAAAGCTCGCACTCGGATGCTCTTTGATAATCTTGCCGCATGTACCTTCAATGGCGAAAAAAGGGCTATCTGCTCTGATGTTATCGGCACAGGGGGACTGAATGCGTTCGCCATTGCAGTGGCTCTTTCGCCGCTAACCGTCACCTGGGTACCGACCGAGATTGTTCGAGCGCCACTGCGTTCGCCTGGGATACGGACTTTTCGCCGTCGCAATCCCTCTTCAGCCGAGAGCTCCTTCCTCAACCGGTCAAGCTCGGAGGATAGGGGTTATGATTAGACGTGTCTCGAGAGCTTGCTCGCCGTAGGCCAGTATTATTAAGGGAGAAGCACATACCGCCAATTCTCACCTGTAGCGTTGAATGGTCTTTCGTTCGCCTGAAGTAGAAAGCCCGATGGCTTCTCTACCGTGGCAAAGGTGGTGTTATGAGGCAGCGTCGACTTACAGCCTATTTTTCCACCCCGCTGTCATCCCCCGTTTATTCTGAGCATCAGAGAATTATAGCCCGCCATCAGGGCTACTTTTGGCCGAAGGTAGTCGTTCGTGAACGGCTGCTTTCGGCCATAAGCAGCCGTTCAAGACGGCTCGTTTTTCAGGCGGCAGAGGCCCATCCCGTCGCCGCTACCTGGCGCTCACCCTCCACAACTGATCCAGCTTCGTCGTATAACTCTGGTAGGCTCCCTGATCAGCAAAGACTGAGGGGGCAGGCAGCGCCTTTACGCTTTCCGGCTTCGAGTCTCCTAGCCCAATTGGCTCCCTGGCGCTTGCCGACCGATAATCAGCGTCTTCGATGCCGCTCGTTGTGAGGGCTATGCTTGGCATTACGCCCATTTAAATTGGGGAAATCTCATGATCAACGTACGCACAGCCCGCATGCTTGCCGATTACAAATGCTGGGCCGATCAGCGCCTCTTTGACAGCCTGGCCGCACTGCCTCCTGGCGAAGTCAGCAAAGAGCGAGTGTCGGTGTTCAAAAACGTAATCGGCACTTTGAATCACATTTACGTCGTGGACTGCATTTGGCAGGCTCACCTCGAAGGCCGGGGGCACGGCTTCGAAACTTCACATGATCTGCTGCATCCCGAACTCGCTGATTTGCGCTTGGCACAAAAGGAGATCGATCACTGGTACAGCGACTGGAGCGCCCGGCAGAGCGAGGCATCGCTGGATAGACTCGTCGAGTTCACGTTTGTGTCTGGGGAACGCGGCACCATGAGTGCCGGAGCAATGCTGATGCATGTGGTCAACCACGCCAGCTATCACCGTGGGTGGGTTATCCAGATGTATTTCGACATTCCGGCCATTCCGCCAATGACAGACATGCCGATATTCTTGCGCGAGACCGATCCAAATTTCAATTCGCTCAATACACCGGCAGAGGGGTCGCCATGTGTTGGGCAATTAATGAGCGCAACCAACGCTCTGCCGGATCGTTATCGTTGACCCCGCTCCAGACCATCGACAACTCCGACGGCACGATGTCAAAGGGCGGGTCATCAGCACGCAACTGGCTGCTGCCATCGATCAGCGCGCACGCCGCGTAGTCCGGCACTGCGGCTAGCATTTCCGTGCCCGCTAATAAGGCACGCAGTCCTGAGAACTGGGGTACCGCCAGCATCACTCGCCGCGAGCGGCCGATGCGTGCCAGGTCGGTATCGATGGCACCGGTCAAATCCCCGGAAAACGACACCAGGGCGTGAGGTCGTTCGCAATACTCATCCAAGGTCAGGGGGCCAGGACGATTATCGCCGCGCAGTATCTTGACGCGCAGATCCCGCAGCTTCTTGCGCTTTGCATTGGCGGGCAACTCGGTGGTGTAGCTGACTCCGACGGAAATCTCTCCGGAGGCGAGCATCGCCGACATCAGCAGGAAGTTAGCCCGCCGTACCACTACGATAACGTTTTGTGCCTCTTCGCGAAGTTGATTGAGCAATGGCGGAAACAGGCCGAATTCGGCATCGTCGGAAAGGCCGATGCGGAATACGTCCCGGCTGGTGGATGGGTCAAAATCCTTAGCTCGGCTGACAGCTCCGGAGATGGTGTCCATGGCTGGTTGCAACTCTTTAAGAATTGCCAGCGCTCGCTGGGTCGGCTCTAAGGTACGACCGTTGCGTACTAGCAAGGGATCGTCGAACAAGTCGCGCAACCGCGCTAAAGCGGCACTGACGGCGGGTTGGCCTAAGAACAGTTTCTCCCCAGCCCGAGTCAAGTTCCTTTCGAACATTAAGGTTTCGAAAATAACCAAAAGATTCATGTCCACGCGACGCAAGTCGTTTCGATTCATTCCTAGGCTCTCGCAGGCAGCATAATTTTCAAGTAAAGCAGCTACGCGGCAGAACACCGTATTGCTGCTGCAACGAGACTTTGAATACGCCGTATTCAATCTCTTTACATTTGACCGGAAATGGATCGGGTGCGTGTAGCTCAAATTGGCGTGGGGAGTACGTCCCGTATTTCCCTTAGCGAAGCATTAGAACTCAGAGAGCTCTCCCCTCCAAGCTATGTCCGATGTGCAAAGCGGCACGCCACTTCTCGTCGCTCTTTAACCTTCGCATCTAAAGACAGGCTCAAGTCATCAGCAAATCGAGCTAAGTGCGATTCCCGTGCCCGCGAACCAAAATTTTTGTTTCAATTTTGCAGCAGAATTCGAGGGGCAGTCTGTGTTAGACCAGTGCTCGCGACTTTATTGATAAAAACGAAATCCAGTAGTCCTTTTTCCTCGCTTGTCCGCCTTCTCTCCCGAGTGGATCTTTGTACTAATCAACCCATGATCTGCGTTGCGGTGTTCCTACGCAGGTAGAGCAATTTCGTAACAATTGCTGCCAACAAAATTACAAAAGGTCGGCGGACTTATGCGCCAAGATCAGCTTGATGGTCTTGGTTAAATTCTTAGAGGTAGCAAGGCAGCGCAGCTGCACTTGGGCATCCCACCATTGGGGGGCTCCCCCTGCTGTAAGCTAGGTCGAGAGAAACCTCGAACGAAGGCTCGGTGTTGTATTGTTCAAACGTACTATCCGGAGTGTCAGTCTGACGTAAGCAGGTGGTCAGTGTCTCAGTAAGCGTCCAGTGAATGCTTCAACTTTGAAATGTCTGTGCGTAACCGGCGCACTTTGACTCGCTGCCAGCCTGCCTAATTTAATTAGGAGTGATGGCGGGGCGTACACTGGCCGGCTAATGTGCAATTCAAATCATACTATTCATCCATGCTGACAACCTGCGCGCTTATTGCCACTGAGCCCCTCGTGTCCATAGGAATGGGTAGAAAGACACGCATTGATCTCCGCCCACACACTGAATGTCGTTGCGCCAGGATTCCCAACGTAGGCCCTCTTAGTAGGCCGCCGTACGATTGCTCACAGCTCATTCCAAGAAGGCGGTATAACCGATGCCCAATGGCTCCCGCTGCAGAATCTCGGGCGCCCAGTGGTACACCGCTCCCACATCATCACCCAAGCCGCCGCCGTTGATGGGAAAGCATCCACCTGCTGCGTCATCTGCCACCAGCAGATGCCCTTGCGCCCGTCCCTCGCTCCATCCCGCCAGGCCCCGATCAATCAGTATCCCCGCCAGTCTCAAATGCTATAGCCCCCAAAGAAGACTTGGTTGTTACCTGTAGCTGTAGAAGAACGCTGGAGTTTTGAGGTGAGGTGGAAGCAGTCGTAGGGGCGGTCGGCATGCTCCAGCATCTCCCGTATGTAGATCATGGCGGGGTCACTAATTTCAAGCGACTTGGCTGCACCATGTGAAGTTTGAAACCAACTGAGGCGACTCATGATCAATTCCTCTCTGTAGGCGGTATTAAGAGGGGGACATGCGGCCCATGGCTGCCGACCCGGGCGAACAGCTCTCCCGAAAATCAAAAAGCTAGGCTCAGCTTCAGGCATCGCTGCCGACCTTTGTACTTCGGCCGTCTGGGGCACCGGCTTCAGGCAACTGTTTCATGAGTCCTAGTTTCGAATTCCTCATGAAAGAACGTATGCACATCGTCGTACCCTATTTTCTGCGCCGTTTTTAGCGCGTCCGTCCCTTTTGCTGTGCCTTCAACGGTGAAGTAATGCACCTGATTGAGACCGATGGTTTTCAGCACTGCGGATAGGTAGGGACGAAGAAAGTCGGGTTGCCGTGCCCTCTCACCGCTAATGTAGCCGCCGGTGGCTACGGCAACGTAGACGGGGCGATCCAATAACGTTCCAACCTTACCTTTTGATGTGCTGAGGAAAGTTTTTCCGACGCGTACGACGTGGTCAATCCAGGCCTTGAGCGGCGAGGGCACGCTGTAGTTGTGCATGGGAGTAGCGATAAGCAGCACATCGCAGGCATTCAATAGGATGATCATTTGGTCGGAGCGACTCAATGTACCTTTCTGATCCTCGGTAGCTATTTCGCTCGGATGGGCCAAGGCATGGGCATAAGTCGCATCGACTGGCGATAACGTGTTCAGGTCTATATCCGTCAGTTCAATCCCGCGTATGCCAGCGCGTACTGTCAGAGCGTGCAGAATCCGCTCAGACAGTTTCAAGCTTTCAGATGCATTACCGTTGGGACTGGCAATCAGGCGAAGGATTCGCAAAGGAGCGAGGGGCTTCTGAGACGGGTTCATGATATTGCCTCCTGTACGGGTGATGCGGTCATGGGGTATCGAACTGTTTTTGAAAACGCAGCGCGCCGGTATAAAGGCCTTCGCGGAAGTAGAAGCGTTGGGCGCGCGCGTTGGCCAAACCCGTGTCAAGCACAAGGCGAGCACAACCGCTGGCACGAGCCAGTCGTTCCAGAGCTCGCAATAACCGGGAGCCCCACTGGCCGCCGCGCTGGGCTTCATCGGTGATGAGGTCATCGACATACAAGAATGGGCCATAAATCAGATTCTCCTGAAGGCGGTAACCTGCAAGCGCCACGAGAGCCGATGACTCGAAGGCTCCAACCAGCCGATAGCCGCCGGCTCGCATTCGTTCGATACGACTCATAAAATCGGCCTCGCTTGTTAGGTGGGGGCGCAATTGCTGCATTACCGGGAAAGCGATTTTTAAGTCATGGCGGCTGTCTAGAGGACGCAGGGCAGTGTCGGCCAAGTCGAGCACGCTGGGCACGTAGTCTTGAAGATTGAACGTCATGGGAGAGGCCTTAGTGGGTTGTGATGGTCAAATCTTGAACTAACATTGCCTCAATTTATTGAACCAAGAAGTGAGATATGAACTAGGCCATGATGACTTCCTGTTCGCACCCTTTCGCCTCCTTGGATGGGCAACCCGGTTCGCCTCTGTACCGTCAGTTATATGACCGAGTACTCGCCGCCATCGCCGCTGGCACGCTGTCCCCTGGTGACCGATTGCCTTCGGTGCGAGCTCTCGCCAAGGATCTCGGCGTTGCTCGTGGCACCATCGAACTGGCCTATTCGCTGCTCACGAGCGAGGGCTACCTCTTGGCCCTGGGGCAGAAGGGCACCGTGGTCAATCCCGAATTGCAGAAGCCGCTACTGTCTGCCCCCGCTTTATCCGTCAGCAGCGAGGTGATTGAAAACTCCCCAGACGCACTATGGCGTCCACCGCAACTTTTGCCGTTTCAGATGGGAGTGCCTGCAATGGATGAGTTCCCACGCAAGATCTGGGCGCGCTTGGGTGCCCGTTATCTGCGAGGCATGCGTTCAGGCGATCTGGACTATCCGCCGCCGCACGGCCTGCCTGCCTTACGCAGCGCCATCGCCTCATATCTGCAGGTGTCTCGAGGTATCGATTGCGGCGCCCATCAGGTGTTTATCACCAGCGGCTGGCGCAGTAGCCTGTCGCTGATCGCACATACTTTGCTGCGCGCAGGGGAGCGAGCCTGGGTCGAAGATCCTGGCTACCCAACCACGCGCCAAGTGCTTCGTCAATTCGGTATTGAGCTTGAGGCAGTGCCAGTTGATGCCGAAGGTATGGATGTGGAGCAGGCCATTGCCAGGCATCAGGCTGCACAGGTCGTCATGGTGACGCCGGGGCATCAAAGCCCACTGTGTATGGCGCTGTCTTTGCCTCGGAGACAGTTGTTACTCGATTGGGTGGGCCGGAGCGATGCCTGGGTTGTCGAGGATGATTACGACGGTGAGTATCGCTATGTCAGTCGCCCCTTCCCGGCGTTGGCGAGCCTGGATCGCAACGGGCGCGTGCTGTACGCCGGGACTTTCAGCAAGGTGCTTTTCCCCGGTATCCGCCTTGCCTACCTAGTGGTGCCTCAGGGGCAAGTGGCAGCGTTTGAGCGTGTAAGTCGGGCGTTATTCTCCGCAGGCTCGCCAGCGATTACTCAAGCGCTGGTCGCAGAGTTCATTGTCGAGGGGCATTTCACTCGGCACATTCAGCGCATGCGAAGGCTCTACAGCGAACGACGCGCTTTGACTATTGAAGCGTTGGAGCGAAGTTTACCCAATGGACTGCTGGTGGAGCGCTCGCCAGGGGGGATGCACTTGGTACTCCGTTTGCCGGAGGGAGTAGTCGACACTGCCCTGACTGAGCAACTGCTGGCCAAAGGCATCGCCGTGCAACCCTTGTCGCGATGGAGTGTTTCGTCGCGGCGTCAATCTGGGCTGCTGCTGAGCTTCACCAACTGCGCCTGCGCTGCTCAGGGCGAGCAGCTTGGCGCGTTGATAAACCGTGCGCTCAGTTGAGGTTGGCTTTGGTCAGGCCGAACACCTCATCCGACGAACCAGGGACTGCCTGAAAGGCCACATTGAGACGATTCCAACCGTTGATGGCGACAATCAGGAACGACAAATCCGACAGATCCTGTTCGGAAAACTGCTCACGCACATCCGCGTAGAGGCTTTCAGGTACACCATGGGATGGCAGTTGGGTCAGGGCTTCTGTCCAGGCGAGCGCCGCGCGCTCTATTGGCGAGAACAGTTGCGATTCACGCCAGACCGCAATGTGATGGAGGCGCAATTCGCGCTCGCCATGGATCTTGGCTTCCTTCACGTGCATATCCACGCAGAACGCGCAGCCATTCAATTGAGACGCCCGCAGCATTATGAGGTGGGCCAGGTCAGCCAGTAGCGGCTTCTTACTCAGTTGCATCGTCAGCTCCACCAGCTTATTGGAAGCCTGAGGCGACTGTTTGAAGTAATCAAGACGGTTGTTCATGGCGGTCACTCGCAGCGGGTTTAGGGTTGTTGGAGCCCACTGTAGCCACGCGTGGTCTAGTCAGACAGGGCCAAGAAAAGACCTTTCAACTAAGCCATGCAGTTCTGATTCGCGATTTGCCGTTCGCCGATGTTGCCAAGCCGGTTGTCCGTGAACCCGGCGGAAGGCGACCCAAAGCCGGTGTATAAACTGGCACAGTAAGCGGCAACTGAGTTGCGATGCGCGATAGTTCTGCGGTGGATAACAGGTGCAGCGCCTTTGTGAAGACTGATTCCTCTCGCCGGTCGACAACGCCGAAACAGATCGCAAGAGAGTGGGGCGGTGGGCGGTCAATCCGCAGTTCGCAGAGCAACTCGGGCGTGTTTACGAAGAGTGGAGTGGTATTTTCCTCTCAAAGAAATTCGATGCGACCGGATTTTCAGTCCTATAACGCACTTGAGAACAAAGCCATTGGTGCGTGTCAAAAAAACCTATTTGTCGTCATTTCGACAAAAACGAATAATGGTCAAATTGACTCGGTATAGCTTCAGCACCCTGATTTTTATGACGTTTTAGGTTGGCATGAAATGTGTCAGTGATGGGTAAATGGTTTAATACCTAAGGAGCTGAAACATGAAAAGTGAGTTCGACAATCGTGTCGCTGTGGTAACCGGAGCAAGTTCAGGCATCGGACTGGCAGTCGTTCAACGATTACTAAGCTATGAAGCGACGGTAGTGGCGATGTCCCGTGGCCGGGGCGGCCTGGCTGCACTCAAAGACGTTCATGGTGATCGCCTCCATATTGTCAGTGGCGATGTTACGGTAAGTTCGGATCTTGAGAAGCTTGCACACTGCGTCTCCAGAATCGGGCCTGTAGATTTTCTAGTACCGAATGCAGGAGTCGCTGTACTTGAAGACAGCTTGGCGAGTAAGGGATTCGAGCGAAATTGGGCCATCAACGGAGCAGGTGCGCTTAACACGCTTTCAGCTTTGCGAGCCCAATTGGCGAGACCCGCTTCGGTTGTATTTGTGGGGACTTTTCTTTCCGCTTTGGCCTTCCCAGGCTTGGCTGGCTACATTGCGTCGAAAACAGCACTGACAGCGCATGCTCGAACCTTAGCCGTCGAACAGGCTGAGGCCGGAATTAGAGTGAACGTCGTATCGCCAGGGCCAACAGCTACGCCGATCTGGCGATCACTAGGGTTGGATAATGCGACGTTGTCCTCAGTCGCGGAAACGGTCAACCAGCGCTTACTAGAGGGTAAGTTCCTTGAGCCGGAAGCGGTGGCAGATGTGATTCTGTTCCTTCTATCAGAGCGAGCACGTGGCATTTACGGCCAAGATATTGTGGTAGATGGTGGGTATACCTTGCGGTAGGGCATAGAAACGCGAAGAGGTCGTGTAGACATGTATCCGGTGCGGATCGTGCGCTCGGCCTCTTATTTTTTCTTGCGCTAACTTTACCTCGATTGACGCGATCAACTCGGGCCCTTGATTACGTACATTCCCCCCATGGTTGCCCACCTTGTATCTATGAATCCTCAGCTGGCCGGTGCCGACACGCCCAGCATGCCTTGAACGAAAGACCCACATGGGCAAGCCCGCAGCGGTGACCACCTTTGCTATATGCATGGCTCATTTATGTCCGCTTTTGGCCGGAAGCAGACGCTTATGAATGACCGCTTTCGGCCATAAGCGGACCTTTAAGACTTGTGGCTTCTGGGCGAAGCCAGTCATTCGCATTCGCCAGAAATTGGTCGATTACACCCCGTCCCAGTTGCTTGCTATCTAAGTCTTGAAGGAGGCCAAATTCCTGCGCCTGTTAGATTCTGGAACCTTCGTTTTTCCGAGAATTCTTCCTGCATCCTTCGCAGGTGAAAGCCCAAATACCTTCGTATAGTCTCGACTAAACTGCGTTGGGCTTTCGTAGCCCACCTCGAAAGCTGCCGCCATGACGCTCTTGCCGCTGGCTACCATGAGCATCCGCGCCTGAAGTAAGCGCACTCGTTTTTGATACTGCAATGGACTCAACGTCGTCACCGCTTTGAAGTGGCGATGGAAGGCCGAGACGCTCATTGCCGCTTTCTGAGCCAAGCTTTCCACCCTGATCGGCTCCGCAAAATCTCGACGGATCCATTGAATGGCTGTGTTCACTCTGGCCATGGCGGTATCGGGCGCTGCGATCTCTCGCAGCATCCAGCCGTGGGGGCCTTGCAGCACGCGAAACAGTATCTCGCGTTCATAAGCAGGCGCCAGGGCTGCGATAGCTTCCGAGTTGCCCATCAATCGCAACATGCGCACCCATGCGTCCATTAATTCGGTCGTAACGGCCGCCACCGAAAAGCCCGGGTCGCTTTCATGGCGGCCGACAGGTTTGGGCAGGTCAGCCAGCAAGGTTGATAACACGGTGGGATCAAGCGTGAGGCTTACGGCCAGATAGGGTTCGCCCGTTGCCGCAGGGTGCACCGCGCCCACAGCAGGCAACTGAATCGACATGACGAAATAGGTCGCAGGGTCGTATCGCAGCGTGCGGTCGCCCACGGTCATGGTTTTGCTGCCCTGCAGAATCAAGTTGATCATCGGGTCATAGACTGCCGCCAACATATGCTCGGGGATTTTGCCTTGGACCATAGCGACGCGGGGGATGCCCGTCTCTGTGCGGCGTTTTTCGGCCTTGGCGGCGAGGATGCGGAGTTCGTTAAGTTGTTCGTTCATGCTGGCCATGCTGAATGTCACAGCAGGAGCAACGCAAGCGAAAAGTAGAAACAGGCAGATTTCGAGTAGGAACGGCTGCGTCCGCAGTGACCAGCGCCCTTAATGTGGAGGCTCATTCAATCAGTCGAGGAGTACGTCATGGGCGTTATCGTCATTACCGGAGGCAGTCGAGGGATCGGTGCGAGTGCAGCAGAACACGCCGCCCGGTGCGGTATGGGTGTCATTCTTACTTACAACCAGCATCCGGACGATGCGGATGATGTGGTGCGACGCATTGAACGAGCGGGCGGCAAGGGCGTTGCGCTTAATCTCGACGTGGCGGATGTGGAAAGTTTCAAAGGGTTCCGCGATGCCATCCTGTTAGTGCTCCGGGAGACATGGGGCACAAGCACCCTCTCAGGTTTAGTTAATAACGCCGGCTACGGCCTGTTCAACCCGCTGGCGTCGGTCAGCGAGGCTCAGTTTGATGGTCTTTTCAAAGTCCATCTGAAAGGCCCTTTCTTCCTGACGCAGACCTTGCTGCCATTACTGGAGGAGAACGCCAGCATCGTCAATCTGACCAGCGCTACCACACGCGTGGCCACCGCCGGGGTGGCGCCGTATGCGGCGTTCAAAGGTGGACTGGAAGTGCTCACGCGCTACATGGCCAAAGAGTTCGGTGATCGGCGCATTCGTGTCAATGCGGTTTCACCTGGGGCGATTCGAACCGAGTTAGGTGGCGGGCTCAATGATGAGTTTGAGGCGATGCTGGCTGAGCAAACGGCGCTAGGCAGAGTCGGTGAGCCCGAAGATGTGGCCCGCGTCATTGCCATGTTGCTGTCCCAAGATGGGGCCTGGATCAACGCCCAGACCATCGAAGTCGCGGGCGGCTACATCATCTGAACGATCGGGAGACGTTGCCATGCTGGATCATATTTTTCTGTCTGTGAGTGACATTGAGCGCTCTATCCGTTTCTACGAAGCTACGTTGGCGCCGCTGGGTATCACCGCGCGCTTGGACTACGATGGCAAGGACGGTCCGCCTGGGCATCCGGACCTGAAAGGTTTCGGCGCCAAGGGCCGGATGTTTTTCTGGCTGCGTCAGGGTGAAGTCGAAGGCCGAGCGGTACATGTCGGTTTCGTCGCAGACAGTAAAGCTCAGGTTGCGGCGGCCTATGCGGCAGCGTTGGCTCAGGACGCCGTCGATCAAGGCGCACCGGGGGCGCGTCTGCACTACGACCCCAACTACTACGCGGCCAATGTTCTGGATCCTGACGGATACAGCCTGGAATTCGTTTACAAGAACTGGCAGCACGCACAATGAAGAAATTGATGATTTATGGCGCAACCGGCTATGTCGGGCGCATGGCGACAGACTATGCAGTGGCGCAGGGACTGGACGTTGTCATCGCCGGGCGCAGCCACGACAAGCTGCGCGCTCTGGCTGCACAGTTGGACGTTCCTTATCGTGTGTTTTCCCCTCATGCCCCGACGACACAATGCCTGGAAGGCATTGGCGTGCTGGTGAACTTTGCCGGCCCCTTCGCGCGGACAGCTGACGCCTTGATGTGGCTCTGTATCAAGGCTGGAGTCGATTATCTGGATATCACGGCCGAGATCAACGTATATCGGTTGGCCGAGCAATTGGGCGATGAGGCGGTAGGGGCAAGGGTCATGCTCCTACCTGGCGTCGGTTGGGATGTAGTGCCGACCGACTGCCTGGCGGTGCATGTCGCTCGTCGGGTGAAATATCCGCAGTCGTTGAACATTGCACTACAGGTCGCGGGTTCCATGTCACGTGGGTCAGCACTGAGTGTTAGCGAAATTGTTGGAGCGGGGCTGCTGGCCCGGATTGATGGAGCGCTTCTTTCAACTCCCGATGCGCAACCGCGACACTTCGATTTTGGCGACGGCCAGGAGCTGTGCGTACCTTTGTCGTTCGGTGATCTGGTCACCGGCTGGCACTCCACCGGCATTCCCAATATTGCAATGTTTGTACATTTTTCCGGTGATCCATTACCTGACGGAGATCTTTCAAAAATTCCCGAGGGGCCGAACGCGCAACAGCGCGAAGCTCATCGCGGTCGGGCAGTGGCCGAGGTGACTGGCGCTGACGGCACTGTGGCACGTTCAGTGATCGAAACCGTCAACGGTTACACCTATACGCCGATTGCTGCCATGGAGGCGGCACGCCAAGTATTGAACGGCGTGCGACGACCGGGTTTTGAGACACCGGCAAAGCTGCTGGGGGGCTCATTCGCCGAGAGCATCGGCGGTACGACCATCACTGATTACTGATTGATCGGACGATAGTGCAGATGTTGTTTACTCAGGATTCCACTGCGCTGTCGTCTGCCTCGAACTCATGGGCAAGCAACCTGCCGGCAATCCGTGCGACGTTCACCAAGCGCTCGCTGGACATCCCACTGCATGCCGCTGCAGACAGCCCCCGCAGGGTGACCAGGATGTAGTCAGCCCGGGTCTGCGCAGCGTCCGGGCAGACTTGGTCCAGATACCGGCGGATCGCCTGGATTCCAGCGTCACCGAATTTCTCCGCCATGTTTCGAGCGACCGGATCGTCCGCACGCAGGCCTTCGGTGATCAGGCAACCACGCAAAGCGCTATCTCGCCCGTACTGCTGCGCAGCGGCAATCAGCAGCGAGGTTAGCGCTTCGGCGGGAGGTCGATCCGGTGCCAGCAGTCTGTCCATTGGCAGCGCGTTTTCTGCGGCATAGCGATGCATTGCTCGTTCGAACAGTTCGGCCTTGCTTCCATAGGCGGCGTAAAAGCTCGGCGGCTTGATATTCATTGCCTCGGTCAGGTCGGTCAGGCTGACAGCATCGTATCCACGCTGGTGAAACAGTGCTTGTGCGATGGCTATCCCTTGCTCCCGGTCAAAGGCGGAACGGCGCTGTCTGGGTTTTTCGTTCATAGCTATTTCTCCAGGTGATACGCCACTGTAGTGATCGCTACATGCAAGTTCAACCGCTTCGGTTGTGCCTTCTATTTAGTAGTCACTAAATAACTTGCAGAGGACACCCTCTTTATGTAGTGTTCACTACATATTCGACAATTGAGGTTCATCCCATGCAATTCCAAAACAAGGTTGTGCTGGTTACTGGCGGTTCTTCGGGCCTCGGCTTCGCAATCGCCGAAGCATTCGTCAGCCAGGGTGCGGATCTGATCATTACCGGGCGCCGCCAGCCTCAGCTAGACGAAGCAGCAAGGCGCCTCGGTGGGAATGTTTCTGCGGTGCGGACTGATATCTCGGACCCAGCCTCCCTAGGGGAACTGTTCAAGCATATCGGTGCGGTCCACGGTCGTATCGATGTATTGATCGCTAACGCCGGGATGGGTGAAATCGAGCCTCTAGGTGCAATCACCGAAGCGGGCTTCGATCGGGTGTTCGCGACCAATGTCAAAGGCACCACCTTTACGGTTCAGAGGGCGTTACCGCTGATGAGCGAGGGGAGCAGCGTTGTCATTATCGGCTCGACTTCTTCGATCAACCCTGGACCTGGTATGAGCGTGTACGGAGCAACCAAGGCCGCACTACGCGCGTTGGTGAAGAGCTGGATTCTCGACATCAAAGGATCGGGTGTACGCATTAACTTACTCAGCCCCGGGCCGGTGGACACCCCGTCCCTACGGGCCGTGCTTGGTGAAAACGCGCCACAGGTAATCGACTTGCTAAATGAGAAGAGCACCCTCGGCCGGATCGGCCAGGCACACGAGATCGGCCAAGCTGCGCTCTTTCTGGCGAGCGAGGCGTCGAGCTATGTCAACGGTGCCGAGCTGTTCGCCGACGGTGGAGCTTCTCAGGTTTGAACGTACATGGATCGGTCGACTCGCCAAATGCTGACCTTCCGCTGAACGACGACAATGCCTTAACTGGCAATCCGCAACGGGAAATATCATTCGCTTATATCTGACGAGCGCAACCATCCTGCCGAGTGAATCGGGGATGCAAGGAGTTACCAAATGAGTAAGTTTGCTGGATCACTAATCGATCATGTGGGCATTGGTGTCTCGGACATTTTGCACGCTCGCGCCTTTTACGAGCGGTCGCTCGAGCCGTTAGGGATCACATTGCTAATGAGCATCGAAACGGACCATCCGCATTCGACGCCTCGCAGACTGGGGTTCGGCTCCGCAGGCAAGCCATTCCTGTGGCTGCACGATGCACCAGTTCCCAGCTACGGGGCTCATATCGCGCTGCTGGCGCAGAGTCATGGGGCCGTCGACGCATTCCATGCGGCTGCCATCGCCGTTGGCGGACAGGACAATGGCGCACCAGGGATCAGGCCTCAGTACCACTCCGATTATTACGCGGCCTATGTACTGGGCCCTGATGGAGTGAATCTGGAGTGTGTTTGCCAACTGACGCCTTAGGTGCCAGGACGCTCATTATGTACCTGTCGGGTGGCATTCTTCCTCAGATTTTCAACCGCATCGAGCTGTCAGCCAATGGAAGTTTTTCCAGAATTGAATGTGTTCCTCTTTAGCCATGGCGCAGTTCTGATAACAGATAGCAGCGCCAACTCAAGATGTCTCGTGGCACGGCTGTAATCCTGAGGCTCCTTTTCTGGCCTGGTGCTAAATGGCTGTTCCTGGCCGAAGGCAGCCTTTCGCGAATGGCAGCTATTGGCCGAAAGCAGGTGTTCGTGAGCGGCAGCTAATGGACGAAAGCGGTCTACTGAGCATTCAATGCTACCGTCGCGCTGTGCTTAGTTTTGTTGAGCACTTAACGGTGTCAGAAGGGTAGGGTTGCGGAAATGCCCGAAAAGATGCGGAAACGATCCAAAGAGAGAGGAGCAAATTTCCTGAATGCCAGAAACGACAAAGCCCTGAATAATCAGGGCTTTGTCGGTACAAAATATGGCGGAGGCGATGGGATTCGAACTCATGGACCTGTTACAGTCGACGGTTTTCAAGTCCATGAATAAGGCGAGCAATTTCAATAGATTATGATCGGTTTTATTCCGCTTTGATTGTTTGCAAACGTATCTATGAACGCCCGCTAATGTCTAGTAGTGGACAGTTTAACTTCTAAAAATCGTCTTTTTCTCATTTCGCGCTAACCTCTAGACTCAAACATCAACGCAGAAACACAGTTTGAACCACACTTGTTGCGGGTTTCCTCTAGGAGGGCTCGATCGAGGTCAGGCGCTTTGTGGTCTACCCTTGGCAAGGGCACGCGGCTCTTGGCGACCATTGTCGAATCTTATGGTAAGGGCATAGCTTCGAGAGCTTTTCGCCGATTAATACGGGATTCTGACAGGTAATCTTTATTGTCTGCCGCCACCGTCAGCTTCGGGTCACACTGACGTTTTGTATTGAGTAGCTGATACCGATGTCTGAGCCGGGAGGCGCCTTGCGCTCGATGCACATAATGTGAAGCCAGGAAGGGATTAATGCATATATCACGAGTGAGCATCACGAATTTTGCCAATTTCAGTTGTCTGGATGTCGATACAGGCAAGAGTATTGTCATCGTTGGGGAGAACAAGGCGGGCAAAAGCAATTTCCTTCGAGCGTTACAATTAGTTTTGGATCCTGGGCTTTCCGAGCTTGATAGGCAGCTTGGACTGGAGCACTTTTGGGACGGCCTTGGTGAGGAAAAATTGGGTGCTACAGTCGAAGTTTCGGTTGAGCTAACGGATTTCGATAATGATTCAGATCTGATTGCCGTTCTGGCCGATAGTTTGATCGATATCGGTCCGCCAACCGTTGCGCGTATTACTTATAGGTTCAGGCCCAAAGCCGCCCTGAATGGAGATACCCCCAAAAGCCTTTCGGACTATGAGTATTTGATTTTTGGTGGCGACGATGAAGACAATTCAGTTGGAGCGATGCAGAGGCGGCAACTGCCGCTTGATGTGCAAGTGGCCTTGCGCGACGCAGAGAAAGATCTTTCCAGCTGGAGACGCTCTCCGCTGCGGCCATTGATTGAGGAGCTGACCTCCGATCTCGACGCCGATGCACGTGAAGAAATTCAGCAAATGGTAGGTGAGGCCCAGACTGATCTGGCTGATCGTGACGAGGTAGTGCGCACCGCAGAGCGAATCGGTCAGCGATTGTTAGACATTGTGGGGAGCAAGCACACTGTTCCTATAAAATTAGGTTTAGCTCCAACAAGAGTAGATGCATTACTCCGAAGTCTTCGTATTCTCATCGATCATGGCGCGCGTAGCATTGGAGATGCCAGCCTAGGCACTGCGAATTTGATTTTTATGGCTTTGAAAAGCTTGGAGCTTGACCGGTTGGTCCTCAAGGGCGAGCGAAGCCATACTTTTTTCGCTATTGAAGAGCCTGAGGCGCATCTACACCCCCATGTGCAGCGTTTGGTTTATCGCTATTTTCTCGGTGCTGAGCCGGCTGGCGATAACAAGCAAACCTCAAATCTCACTACAATCCTGACCACTCACTCACCTCATATTGCTAGCGTGGCGCCTATAAGATCAGTGGTACTTTTGCGTCATGATGCCGGCGGGACTATCGCTACATCTACCGCCAAGGCGCCCCTAGACGAGTGGGATGAAGAGGATCTTCAGCGATATATCGATGTTACTCGCGGAGAGCTCTTTTTTGCCCGTGGTGTTATTTTTGTGGAGGGAGACGCCGAGCGATTCCTGATCCCCGCATTCGCAGAGGCGCTTGGAGTTCATCTAGACGTCTTGGGAGTCTCTGTTTGTTCGGTAAGCGGAACCAACTTTGCTCCATACATAAAGCTAGTGGGAACCAGTGGGCTTGATATTCCACACGTTATTTTGACCGACCTTGATCCGATTGAAGGCAAGAGCGCGCTTGCTAGGCAGCGTCTCATTAGCTTGCTTGAGCTTGCAGATAGAGATAGCGATTTCAATGACCTAGAGGATGACCAAGTACTTGCTTTGGCTGAAGAGGCAGGATATTTCGTCAATGATAGTACGTTGGAAATCGAGCTATTTGCCTCGGGCTTGGGTCCAGCGATGAAAGAGATTTTCGAAGGTGAGTGGGAGCTTCATCAAAGGTCGAAAGCTTTGTTGGATAGTTGGATTTCGAATCCCGAAACTCTAGATAGCACTAAGCTGTTATCGCGGATTGAAAGGATAGGTAAAGGCCGTTTCGCGCAGATGCTTGCGCCGTTCGTTACGGCACGGTCCTGTCCCGCTTATCTTCAACGCGCCCTGGATTATATTCGAAATGCCATTGCGTAACGTTAGCACTGCTTATCTCGCTCAGGCCAGAGAGTTGCGTGACAATGATCAACAGTGGGCTGCCTATGAGTCTGTTGGAAATTGCGTTGTCCTTGCGGGGCCTGGAAGCGGTAAGACCAAGACGCTTGTGCTCAAATTAGCGCGCACCCTGGCTGAGGACGTGCGAGCACCACGTGGAGTAGCCTGTATTACTTACAGTCAGGAATGCGCACGTGAACTTACCCGGCGGATGGAGTTGCTCGGACTGCGAGAGTCGTCGCGTTTATTCATTGGTACGGTACACGGATTCTGCCTTCTCCATCTGCTAATACCGTACGGGAGGTTGGCGAACTTAGGACTTCCCGATCCAATTACCGTTTCGACTGCCGATCATTGTCAACAGGTGTTCGCGAGGGTCAAGAATCGTCTATTCGGTGACACCCGCACCTACAAAAAAATGGACATGGATAAGTACCGGCGCGTCCATCTTGATCGGACAACGCCAGCCTGGCGAGAGTTTGCCGAGCTTGCTACTTTGGCCGAGGCCTACGAGGAGTCGTTGCATTGTGAGGGGTTCGTCGACTTTGAAGATTTAGTTATCTATGGAGAACGACTAGTAGCTCAGCATGACTGGGTCCTGCCGCTCGTGAGCGCGCGCTTCCCTATGATAGCTGTTGATGAGTATCAAGATCTGGGTATAGGCCTGCACTGCATTGTTAAGCGACTCGCGTTTGACGGAGGCGTTCGTTTGTTTGCGGTAGGGGATGCTGACCAGTCGGTGTATGGCTTCAATGGCGCCGACTCTAGCCTACTACAGGAACTGGCTGAGCGACCGGATGTTGAATGTGTACAATTGGAAGTGAACTACCGTTCCGCTGAGAAAATTGTACGAGAGGCTGAACGAGCATTGGGCGAGTTGAGAGGTTATCGTTCCTGCGATCCGGAAAGGCATGCCCATATTGATATAGTCGAGTGCACTGATGGCCTGATTCAGCAAGCAAGGCGTGCGATCGAAGAAATCATTCCTGCTGCGTTGGCGCGCAAGCCGGGACGACTAGTTGGTGATATTGCTATTCTCTATAGGAATGCGGGAATCGGCGACGTAGTCGCAAGTGCAGCTGCTGAAGCAGGATTTAGCTTTATTCGAATCGACACTTCAACTCCTTACCGAAAGTGCGCTATAACTAGCTGGATTGAGGACTGCTCAGCATGGTGCGCAGGCGGGTGGCGTGAGGCGATGCCTCTCTTACAAGGGTTGATTGATCGGTGGTTGGCATTTCATCGCCTGCGCGTGTCAGACAACAATGCTCGAGTCGAACGTGCGAAGCTAACTCGGTTCCTGTGGGCTCATAGACAAAACCGATCTGCTCGCGATTTTGTGAACACTATACGCGAAGAGCTTCTTGATAACTTGATAGCGACCAATGCCAGTTTGCTTGACCAGGCTGCTCAGGTGGACGCGATGACCCAAGCGCTAAGGGAGGGCGGTACCCTGCAAGAGCTAGACATGGCACGCCTCGGCGGGCGTGACGGATCTCCCGAACAGCTAAATTTGTTGACACTCCATTCCGCAAAGGGGTGTGAATACGACGTGGTAATCATGCTTGGCCTAGATGAAGGCTCCTTTCACTGGACGAATGTTCAAGGTAATGACCTACGTGAGAGCCGTCGACTTTTCTATGTTGGGTTTACACGTGCTCGTGACGAGGTGCATATGTTGTATTCAGGCTGGAACGAGAACCGTGGCCGTCGCTACTACTCAGGCCGTCTACGATTTCTTGAGGAGCTTATTGCAGACTAAGCGAGGTTGCTGAGGTGACCACTTTTGGAAAATGCTCCGCAGTTTTCCAACTTTCGCGAACTCCGAGCTTGGCGGTGTGAACAACGTTCACTTGTCCAACAGCTCTGCGATTAGCCGCAATGGGTCGGCTTTTTCTCCTAGTGATTGACCGCTCCTGGCCGAAAGCCGTTAGTGCAAGGTATCGCGATGAAGGTTGATGGCTGCAGGATTTTTGGAGTTCGAATCTCTCCTTCACCGCCACATTCAGTAAACGCAACCCACTGATTTCCTAGAGAAACTCAGGGGTTTGTGGTTTTTTGCGTCTGAAAAAAGACCGTATGGGACTGAGATGGGACTGAGGCGCTATTTTGGTCTGCAGATCAGACCCATTGGGATGATTGAGGGGATCTTCACCGGTGGCGTGATGGACTGCGCTTTCGCTAACCCAACTTCAAGGACGAACTTCATGCCTCATAACTCAGGATTGAAGTGTCGGCAGTGATACCGTATTCGATATCACTGTGACGGGATAATTGACGTTTAAGATTCTGGCGATGACTCTAAACCTTGAGAAGCAACGCTGGCAGAATTTGTGTTTGCGGCTTTTACAGGCTTGGAGCGGCTGGCGGTTTTTACGGCGGGAGGTTTCGGTGTTTCTGTTTTACTACTCTCTTGACTAAGCTTAAATTTTCTTCGCTCAAAGTCAGCCAGGAAAGCGGTTCCTTTTTTCGTGATATTGTATCTGCGCCAGCGTACGCCAGCGACTTTCTCTATTTCTGTGAAACCATGAACTTGAAGTTTTGGGCATATATTGAAGAAGAAGAAGCTTTCCAAATCAGTGCCGCTTGCTGCGTCAGTGACACCATTGATAATGGTGTCTTTATTGCCTACAAAAATTCTGAAAAGATTTGAAGTTCCCTCTTTATCCTTGTTTATCTTGGCGGGGATCTTTATCTCTACCGACTCCAGAAGTTTAGCTATCTCAGAAAAGTCCTCGCTTTCATGGGAGCGATTCAATATAGCCTTACTCTCTTGTGTCGCCAGAGAATCTTTTAGCTTCTGATTTTCTTCAGAAAGTTTTTTTATCTCTTCGAAAAGGGGTTTTGTGTCTACGATTTCATCTGCTTGGACCCAGCCTTTCAAATCTCTGCTAGCAGCAAAGTCTGACAGGCTTTCATGAACTGCTAGGCGAATGTCTTTTTCGTCGTCAAAAAACGAAGAAATGTTGTTTAGTACTTTTTGCCGGAATTGCTTAAGTGATTGCGGATTTTCCTTTTCGAGAAAGGCTGTTCCATGTTTTTGTACTTTGGCTTCGAGTGAGGACTCTGTAATTACGACTGCGAAGAGAGGCTTGCCCTGTTCGATAGCATAGTTATATTCCAGCTCTGTATAACTAACGCCAGATACCTGCTCAATAGAGCCATAGCGTCCGCCCAAAACCAACATATATACGTCGGACTCATCAATCCATTTTTTTATGGTCTCCATTTGAGACTTATCGCCGGATGTGAATAGCTCCATGCCGGCGGGGATGTGGCCGGCCTTAAGAATTGCGCTTACCGCAGCTTGTCTCTCGGGTATGAGGTCCGTGAAAGTACTCGATACAAAAATTTGCAATTTACGCTTCATAAATTTTCCTTTCGTCCATGGGCGGGTGTAGCGGCATGACGCTACTATTTTGCCACTAAGGCGTCCATGTTTTTTCTCTTATGCTCTGATCACCAACAAGGGGCGCTGCAGACTCCACATGGGGTGGGGAGGAGGGATCGTAGCTTTTTTTCCTCCTGCCATCGCCTCGACCAGCATCCTATTGGTGGCCTCAGGTGGGTTGCTAGACTCACCTTGATTTTGCTTGTGAGGTCGGGACCGGGAAGGGGAAAATTTCCTTTTCAATCTCTGTCCGCTTCTGGCCCAGAGTGGGTAAAAACGCTTCGCCAAAATTTAGGTGTGCGCGTCTACGTTAAAATCTGAAATTTATCGGCACGTCAGCAGATGTGGATTTTGCGTAGAAGCGCGATTCCCAGTCCGGTTTTGATTACCTGTCGCGCTAAAAAAGTTTTTACACAGCCTCGCTCGATAGCGGCCGTTGAACACCAGTACATTAAATTCCAGCCTATGTTCAATCGGCCCCCACACCTGGCTCAGGTGCGGGGGCTTTTTTTTGTGGCCGTGGAAGCCGGTCCCCCCAGGGCTGGTCTACCATTCCCTCGATATCTGGTTGATCTCTAGACGTGGGAGTACGCATGACTGATGCATTGGCGGCACTGAAACTGCCGAACGCAGTGGAGGTGCAAACCCTGAAACTGCTGCACCAAATTGAACTGGCGCACACGGCGGACGACCTGTTTCGCGCCAGTGATCGTGCCGAAGGTTTTGTGCTGGGCCTGGAGACGGTCAAGGTGCTGAACGCGGCCAGTATCGAAGGTTTGTATAAGATCTTCGAGGCCGCGGCCGCGGCGCGGCGTCAGGAGCACGAGCAGTGATCGGCGAAGGTATTCACGAAGAGGTGTTGCGCGCCCTGGTCGAACAACACGCGGTGCGCGAATGCCTGGTGGCCAGGATCAACGGCGGCCCCGACTGGGGCCTGTCGATTCGCCTGGCCGGCAGCGGCGCACGCTGGGTGCCGGTGCGCTCGCGACGTGAGTCACTGCGCACCTGGGCCAGCTTGACCGCGGTGGGGCGTTTTGCCGAAGGCGTGGGCCTCAGCGGATTCAATGTAGAGCTGTAACCGGTGACAGCTTCAAGGCCATTTCTACAGACCTACATCCAACTGCCTTTGCTTGAAATACGGGCTTCCGGCGGCCCGAACTCTTTCCGCAATTTGTTTTGAGGTCCTGGTTTCACTACCCTAAAACGAACAGAGAATTTGTGTGATGCGGAAAAATCATCACCATAAGATTATGATTTATAAGGAAAAAATAATGGACTTAAAATCCCCCGCTCGTAAGGGCGTGCCGGTTCGATTCCGGCTTCGGGCACCATCTTTCAACAAAGGCCTGCGAGCGAAAGCTACGCAGGCCTTTGTTCGTTTCCGCTTCGCTGTTCTCGCCATTGCCGCGTCAATGACGGAGCGATCTTCGAAATCCGGAACCACCAAACCCTCGCCGATGCCGAAATAACAACGACAACGAGGGCATAGCCATGACCGACGAAAAAACCGAAGTACCAGAAGAAGAATCGGATCAATCAACCCCGGCGCATTCCACTGAAGAAGAGCGCGAGCGCTTGAAGGACTTCAACAAGGACGGAATCCCGCCGGGCACCTGCTGATCAACAAGGAGTCAGGCGTTTCCCCGACGTCTGACGCTTCAGTTCCCTACCGTACTTGTCTCAGTCTGCTCAACCAATTCCCCACTGATCGCATCCACCATCGCCGGATGCTCCTCAGCCGCCACACGCAAATCTTCGGTAACCCGCAATTCAGCCCCAGTAGGCGAAAACGTTGCCGCCGCTGCAAACGGCGCGGGATTGGCCGGGACAGGACGCTTGCCACGGCGCCAGAAGAAAAAGCTGACCATGCTCAAATTGACCACTGCGAAGACCCAGAACAGGCCGTTGGCGCCGAACGAGTTCATCACCGGCGAGATCATCATCGGGCTGATGGCCGAGCCCAGCGAGTTGATCAGCAGCAAACCCTGGATCATCGGCACCAGCGCTTCGGCCGGGGCGCGGTCGGCCGCGTGGCTGACGGCCACCGGGTACAGCGCGAAGACACCGCCACCGAGCAGAAACAGCATGGCCGCGAGCATTGTCGAAGACAGCGGCAGCAGCACAATCACCAGCGATAATGCCGTGCATGCCACCGTCAGCAGGGTCAGCACCTGCAAGCGATCGGTGCGGTCGGACCAGCGTCCGACCGGATACTGCAGCAACATCGCCCCGAGAATCGTCCACGCCATCATGCTGCCGACTTCTCCGACGTCCAGACCTCTGCGTTGCAGATACAGCGGCAACAAGGTGTAGATCGCCGCGATGGTCACCCCCGAGCCGAAACAGCCGACCAGCCCGGTCGGGGTCACGCCCAGCAGTTGCCGGGGCTTGAGCGGCTCGACCTGATCGAGCAGCGGCGATACGCGCGGCAGGATCACGATCGGCAGCACCGACAACGCAGCAAGCATGCCGGCGACCATGAACGGCGCGCTGTCGCTCATGCCAGTGATGGTCCCGAGCGTCGCCTGGCCCAGAACGCCAGCGCCATAAAGCACGATCATGTACAGCGCGAGCAAGCGCCCGCGAATCTTCTCGTCACCGGCCAGCAGCAGCCAGCTTTCGATCACCAGAAACACACCGACCGTCGCCCAGCCGTTGATCAGGCGCAGGACCAGCCAGCCCCAGGTGTCATAAAACAGACCTTGCAACAGGATCGTCACGGCAATCAGCGAGGCGAAGCTGCCGTAGGCACGAATATGGCCGATGCGCAGAATCAGCCGGTCGTTGAACACCGCGCCCAGCGTCAGGCCGATGAAATAGGCCGACGAAACAATTCCGATCATCGTCGCCGAGGCGCCGGCGGCGTCCAGGCGAAGGGTGGTCAGGGAAGACAGAAAACCGTTGCCCAGAGCAATAATGAACAGCCCGAGCAGGGGCGCCAGCGCCATGGCCAGCAAACGCGGAGACATAAAAACCTCAAGAAATCGAACAGCGCAACGTGCGCCTCTGCGCATGCGGTTGCCAGGCTGGAACAGGTGTTGTGCAAATGTCTGCCGATCGGGCAGGGCGGTGGCGTCGGACGACATGGCCAGCCCTGCAAGTTCGCGTCTGTGACCAGACGCGCGCTTGCAAGAGCGCGCGGGATTCTACGGCTTGCGCAGGATTTGCCAATAGCTGAGGCTGCGACGTTAGGACGCAGGCAATTTCGAAGTCGAAGAGGAGGCTGAAAACCCACCATCGAGCTCAGCTCTGACAAGGGCCTGCCAGCGAAAGCTGACCCAGGCCCTTGCTCGTTTCAGCGCCTAAGTATGCGAAATCAACAAATCACTGATGATGCAGATCGAGCCATCCTCTGGCGGCGTGGCGTCGGTGTAGTCGATCTGGTTGTAGACCCCGCCGTGGAAATTGAATACCTGCGAATTCCAGGTTGAGTCGAGCTGCAAGTCACCTGATGTGCCGACAACGCCGTTGTAGTCGACAGTGACTCGAGCCACGCCGGCAGAGTTGGCGCGAATGGTGATCTTGAACTTCGCCCCCAACGGTACGCCCTTGAGCACCGTGGTGTTGACCGGGGTGGGCTGGTTGAAGCTCTGGCGGAAGCCCATGGTGATGTTGCCTTTCTGCCAGAACACTTTGATGACCGGGCCGTCGTCATTTTTCACATGCATCTGCGAGATAACGACTTTCTGCGCAGAGTTGACCTTGGTTACGGTCATTTCCTGATAGTTGAGGTGGTCAGCGGCGCTGCCCAGCGACCAGTAAAAGGATTCTTTCCATTCGCAGCGGGTGCGGTGAGTGCTCTTGCTCGAGGCGCCTTTGGTCGGCGCGGACAGTTGCAGCGATCCATCCGGTAGCACCGTGACGATGCTCGGGAACTGCGCAATGGCCTCGGCGCCGTTGAGCTCAAGTGCGACCGGATTGGTCGCCGAGACGGGAACCGGAGTGGAGAGGGTGAGATTGCTGATGTTTACGGCCATGGTTTGTACTCCTGACGATAAAAATCATTAGCGACCCAAGCCTTCGGTGGATTGGCACATCTGTCCGCGCGGACTTTCACCATCTCTTGGGCACAGCACCATGGCGGCGCAAGCGGCCGCCGCGAAAACACAAAGGGCAACGATTACGCCGGCAGCCTCCAGCACAGCGCCGAAAATCGGCGTGCCGGCGGTTTGGCCGAGTGCCAGAAGCAGAAACGGTATGCCCAGTCCCAAGTCCGGACGATCCGGAAACAGGCGGATGCCTTGCAGCAGATAAACGCCTGAAGAAACGATATAGGCCGCGCCAAACAGGCACATTGCGACGAGGCCAGACCCGGCTGATATCGAGGCGGCCGACAGTCCCAATGTCCCGAGGGCGATCCCAGCCAGTGCCAGATGCTGAATACGCACGACACCGAATCGGCCGGTGAACACGCCCGTCATGCATCCGCTGATTCCCGCCGCACCCAGGACGATCCACGCCCAGGCTATCGACTGATCTGAGAATCCAGCCTCGCTGCGCAGAATGTCGGCACCGAATGTCCAGATCGCCGTGCTCGCCAGGCCCATCAGGAAAGCGCTGGCGCACAAAGGCAGTACGCCGGGTCGACGCAGCATTGCCAGCGAGAAGTTCTGCGCGACGTCACGCTCGACCCGGCGCGGCACCGCAATCCAGAGCCAGATCGTGACGCCGATGCCGATCAAGGCAAACAGGGCATACAGCTGGCGCCATTGCCCGGCCGCAAATATCGCCGCCAAACCGAAAAAAACGATGCCCGCCGCTGTGCCGGCATTGATAAAACCATTGGCTCGCGGGCGATCCGCATCATCAAGACGCGCTGCCACCGCACTGGCCAATGGCGGCGAAGTCAGACCCGTGCTCAATCCCGCCAGCGCCACGCCGCAGCCCAACGTCAGCCCCGACGAAGCGACAACCACCAGTCCCATGCCCAGCGTCGCAGCGGCGCCGGCCATCACCGTCAACCCACGCGGACTGACTTTGCCGTTGCAGGCAAACGTCGCAACGATGCCCACACAGTAAGCCGCAAACGCACTGCCGCCGATCCATCCAGCGGCGGAAACACTCAGTGCCAGATCCTGACGAATCTGCGGCAGCAGCAGGCCATAGGCGAAGCGTGCCAGACCGTAGGACAACGCCGTCAACGCGAAGGCCGCCAGCACCAGATTGATGCCGCGCTTCACGAGCCCATTCCTCCCGCAAGCGCGCGCCTTTGAAGATCGGTCATTTAGCAGCAGACGTGGTTTTTTTGCGGGTTCTGGTCGCGGGAGCAACGGTCCCAGGCTTGGCCTTTTTCCGTGGTGCCGGCGGCGCTACGCTGCTGGCGACCGAACCTGGCAAGCCATCGGAATCGAACGCATCCAGTTCTGCGCGCGCCTGCAACCAGTGCTCGAAATCACTTCCGTGCGGCCGACCTTGTTCCTCCCAAAGCCTGTAGGCGATCTTGCGGATGGTTTCCTCGTCCATTTCGTTGTCTCCTGCTGATATAAAAAAGTGCCTCGAAGGCGAGCACCCTTGGCGGATCACGGTGAAATCGGATCGCTGGCAGGGAAGGTTTCCTCGACTGCCTGATCCAGTTTCGAGTCACTGACATTGCGCTCATCGGCCCCAAGGTTCTGCTCGCAATGGCAGGTCGAGGACGGGCAGGGTTGGCCCTTCGGGTGAAGATCCGCGCAGGCCTGACTGCAAAACTGCTTGCCGTCACGCTCGAAGGTTTGCTCGCCGCTGCATTTGCAGGTGCAGCCCGGGCAGGCGCAATCAATTGTTGAAGGATCGTTAGCCATGGGTTTCCTCCAGGTGGTCTGTAAAGGCAGTCGTTACCGATTCTGATAACCCGCCCCGCACCTGCGTTTGATGATTTTCCCCCACGCCCGATGAGTGGTAGAGCGCAGAGGGCGAGGGCAGTACGGCGTTCAACGCGAGGGAAAGATTCAGCGCCAGGATCAGCAGGATCGATACGCTGAAAATGCGCCGCGCCCAGACTTTCGCATTGGTGGTTCGCACCGGTCGCAACGTCAGATAAAACCAGTAGCCGCCCAGGCCAAGTACCACCAGCGGATAAGAAACATTGATAGCCGCAACCCAGCCCAATATCGCCGCGCTGATCAGGAACGCGACCATGTACAGGTTGATCTCGCGTCGTGCCTGTCTGAGCGTCAAGGTTGGCAATCCGGCGGCACGAAAGTCTTCATGGCGCATGACGGTTATCGCGTGGGAGTGGGGCATCTGCCAGCAGCAAAACACCACGATGAGCATCAGCGCCGTGGCATCGAAGCTGCCGGTCACGGCGCAATAACCGACCACCGGTGGCATGGCCCCGGACAGGCTGCCGACCAGCGTGCCCCAGTGCGAACGGCGTTTCATCAGGCAGGTATAAACGCCCGCATAAACCATCAGACCGACTGCCGCCATGGCGCAGGCCAGTGCTGTGGTGCCGACCCACAGCAAACCGAAGCCGATCACACCCAGCACCGTCGCGTAGCAAAACGCACTGGGCAACGACACAGCGCGAACGGCCAGCGCCCGATGACAGGTGCGCACCATGCGCCGGTCGATATCGCGGTCGACGCAGTTGTTGATCACGCAACCGCAAGCGATGACCAGCGCGGTGCCGAGCAGGGCGGCCAATAAATGCGCCAGGGACACCGGGCGGCCACCGGCGGCAAGCAGATAGCCGCCGAACACCGAAGCCAGATTGCCGACGATGATGCCGGGCTTGGTCAGTTCCAGCCCGACATTCAGCGACAGCCGCCATTGCTTCAGTGCGCCAGCATGTTGTGGTGAATGCTGTCCATGATCCATAGCGAAAGCCCCACCAGCAGAAGAATGATCACCACCGAGAAGATCAGCGCTCTGAGGTTCCAGCGTTGCTCCTTGGCGGTGTCCAGATGCAGGAAATATTTGAGGTGGGCGAAGACCTGCACCACGCCAAGTGCAACCACCACCCAAGCGGTGACGCTGCGTGGCAACGTCGGGTACATGACCAGGCCAAAGGGAATGACGGTCAGAATCACTGAAATAATGAAACCGACCATGTATGAACGACTGGTGCCATGGCTGGTGCCGGCACTGCTATGAATCGGACTCTGGTTATACATGTCACACCACCCCCAGCAGATAAACCACGGTAAATACGCAGATCCACACCACATCGAGGAAGTGCCAGAACAGACTCAGGCAACTCAAGCGTGTCGTATTGGTGTTGGTCAGGCCCCGGCTGCTTACTTGCAGCATCAACACCGCCATCCACACCAGACCACTGAGCACGTGCGCGCCGTGGGTGCCGACGAGGGTGAAGAACGCGGTGAGGAAACCGCTGCGATCCGGCCCGTAGCCTTCTGCGATCAGATGATGGAATTCGTTGATTTCCATGGCGATGAAGCCGCAACCCAGCACGAAGGTGACGCCAAGCCAGCGCAGCACATGGGCTTTGTCATTGCGGTTCATCGCCAGCATCGCGTAGCCGTATGTGATGCTGCTGAGCAGCAGCAACGCGGTTTCGGCAAGGACATAGGGCAATTCGAAAATGTCGACGGTCGAGGGCCCGCCAGCCACGCTGTCACGCAGTACGGCATAGCCTGCGAACAGCGTCGCAAACAGGATGCAGTCGGTCATCAGGTAGATCCAGAAACCGAAAATGCGCATCGAGCCCGCGTCTTCATGGCCATGTTCATGGCTGTGCGCGATGTCTTTATCCAGAACGATATTGGACATGTTCAAGCCTCCGCCAAGTCTTTGAGACGCGCTTTTTCAATTCGCGCCACTTCCTGCGCCGGGACGAAATAATCGATGTCTTCGTCGTAGCTGCGCACGATCATCGCTACCACAGAAGCGACCAGGCCGAAGATCGCCAGCCACCAGATATGCCACACCAGAGCGAAGCTGCAGATCAGCGCGAAGACACTGATCACCAGGCCGGCGGAGGTGTTGCGCGGCATATGGATGGCGCGGTAGTCGGTGTGGCTGAGGGTGCTGACGCCGCGCTCCTTCATGCCCCAATAGGCGTCGAGGTCGTTGACTTTCGGTTGCTCGGCGAAGTTGTAGAACGGTGGCGGTGAGGCCGTGGCCCATTCCAGCGTACGGCCGTCCCACGGGTCGCCGGTGAGGTCGCGCAGTTTCGCGCGGTTGCGGATGCTCACGTAGAGCTGCAACGCCTGCGCGGACACGCCGCAGAGAATGATGCCGACGCCAAACAGTTCCAGCAGCAGCCACGGTTGCCAGGCCGGGTTGTCGAAATGGTTCAGGCGCCGGGTCATGCCCATGAAACCCAGCACGTACGAGGGCATGAACGCGAAGTAGAAACCCACCAGCCAGCACCAGAACGCGATGCGCCCGAGGCGGTCGTTGAGGCGGAAGCCGAACGCCTTGGGGAACCAGTAAGTCAGCCCGGCCATGTAGCCGAACACCGCGCCACCGATGATCACGTTATGGAAGTGCGCGATCAGGAACAGGCTGTTGTGCAGCAGGAAGTCGGCGCCGGGCACCGCCAGCAGCACGCCGGTCATGCCGCCGATACTGAACGTGACGATAAAGCCCAGCGTCCACAGCATCGGCGTTTCGAAGCGCACGCGGCCGCGATACATGGTGAACAGCCAGGTGAAGATCTTCACCCCGGTCGGCACTGCAATGATCATCGTCATGATGCCGAAGAACGCGTTGACGTTGGCCCCCGCGCCCATGGTGAAGAAGTGGTGCAGCCAGACGATGAACGACAGAATCGTGATCGCAATCGTCGCCCACACCAGCGAGACATAGCCGAACAGGCGCTTGCTGCTGAAGGTCGCGGCGATCTCCGAGAAGATCCCGAACGCCGGCAGGATCAGGATGTACACCTCCGGATGGCCCCAGGCCCAGATGAGGTTGACGTACATCATCGGGTTGCCGCCGGCCTCGTTGGTGAAAAAATGCATGCCCAGATATCGATCGAGGGTCAGCATCAACAGGGTGGCGGTAAGGATCGGGAATGCAGCAAGAATCAGGATCGAGGTGCACAGTGCGTTCCAGGTGAACACCGGCATCTTGAACAGGGTCATGCCTTCGGTGCGCATCTTCAGGATGGTCACGAAGAAGTTAACCCCGGTTAACAGCGTCCCTATTCCGGATATCTGTAATGACCAGATGTAGTAATCCACCCCGACCCCGGGGCTGTAGCCAAGTTCGGACAGGGGCGGGTAGGCGACCCAACCGGTGCGGGCAAACTCACCAACGCCCAGCGAGATGTTCACCAGCGCCGCACCCACGACGAACAACCAGAAGCTCAGCGCGTTGAGGAACGGGTAGGCGACGTCGCGGGCGCCGATCTGCAGTGGCACGACGATGTTCATCAGGCCGACCACGAAGGGCATGGCCATGAAGAAAATCATGATCACGCCGTGGGCGGTGAAGATCTGGTCGTAGTGTTCCGGCGGCAGATAACCCGGCCCGCCACTGGATGCCATGGCCTGTTGGGTACGCATCATGATCGCGTCGGAGAAACCGCGCAGCAGCATGACCAGCGCGACGATGATGTACATGCAGCCGATCTTCTTGTGATCGACCGAAGTGAACCACTCGCGCCACAGGTAGCCCCACTTGCGCTTCCAGGTGACGGTACCGACCAGGGCAAAACCCATCAGGCCGACGATAGCCAGGGTGTACATGACAATCGGCTCGTGCAATGGAACCGCGTCCCATGAAAGTTTCCCGAACATGATTTAACGCTCCTCGGCCAGCAGACTCGGTTGTTGATTGACGCGCACATCGTCACCGTTGCGTTGCACCTGGGTTTCCTTCTTGCGCGGTGCTTTGTTCATCCCTTCGTATTTGTCGACGATGTCGAGAAACAGTCGCTCCTGCACAGCCGAGTAATAAGTGATCTTGTGCGCCACTGAAGGCTTGGCCAACTCGGCATAACTGGCTTGATCAAGTTGCCCGGGCGCCGCTTTGACTTTGTTGACCCACGCCTCGTAATCAGCGCCACTGAGTGCCAGGGTGCTGAAGTGCATGTCGGAAAAACCGTGGCCGTTATAGTTCGCAGCAATCCCGCGATACTGGCCGATTTCATTGGCGATCAAATGCAACTTGGTCTGCATGCCGGCCATGGCATATATCTGCCCACCGAGTGCCGGAATAAAGAATGAAGTCATGGCCGCGTCGGAAGTGACGGTAAAACTCACCGGCGTATTCACCGGTATCGCCAGTTCATTGACCGAGGCAATGCCCAGATCGGGGTAGATGAACAGCCATTTCCAGTCCGTTGCCACCACTTGCACATTGAGGTGCGGCACGTCGGAGTCCAACGGGCGATAGGGATCGAGTGCGTGGGTGGTTTCCCAGGTCACCCAGCCGAGTACGCAAATAATCAGGAACGGCACGCCCCAGACCACCGCCTCGATCTTGTGCGAACTGGCCCAACGCGGCGAATAACGGGCCTTCTTGTTGGTCGCGCGGTAGCGATAGGCGAACAGGAAGGTCATGACGATGACCGGGATCACCACCAACAGCATCAGGCCCGTGGCGAGAATGATCAGGTCGCGTTCATCTCGGGCAACATCGCCCTTGGGGTTGAACACCACCAGATTGCAACCGGCGAGCAGAACGCTGGTAGCGAGATAGACCAGGCAATAGCTGATTGTTCGCTTCATACATGCTCCTGTTCTTTATATCGATCCTTGTTTTCTTCGGGCAACAGTTGGCCATGGACAGAAAACCCTGTTTCTGTACCGGCTAATCACGCTGGGCTGAATAACGAGTTGTACTTGAGCTCGCCTGGGCCTCGAACTTTTTGAATGAGCATTCCGGCGTTGGTTTTACAGAATGTTACGCAAGCTGACGAACGGTTGAACTAGCGAAACGGCGGGCGCGAATCAACGCGCTATGCTGAAAATGCCTCTTGGCAATCCGTGGAATTATTCCGCCAAAGGAAAGATCTTTGACGTGAGCGAGTTGAGTTCAGGAGTACGACATGTTCAAACGCGGCGAAACCTACAACAAATGGAAGGCGACGGAAAAGGCGGAAAAGTGCCATACCGAAGAAGTTGAAAACGGCTGTCATATCGAGGTGCGGGCACGGGAAGCCGATGATGGCGACGTCGAAATGTTCATCAGCGTTTACACCGCGACCGGCGAATGCGCTTACGAACGCATCAGGAAATTGCCCGGCGTGGAATGGGAAGTCGAGGACGCGCTCAAACGTGGCATCGATCAGGCAGAACGAATTGCCGGCGGCGAGTCCGGACGATTGTCCTGTGCCGATGCGCACGGCCACGAGAATGAGTGACCGTGCGCAGCTTTCAATTGGCCTGGCGAACGTCAACCTGGCCGAGTTGATTGCACTGCCAGCGCCAGGCATCGGCGAGCATGCTGTGCAGTGAGCGGCTCGCCTGCCAGCCCAGTTCTTCGAGGGCTTTTTGCGGGTCCGCCCAGCAGCGCGCAATGTCGCCGGGGCGCCGCGCTTCAATACGCAACGGGATCTTGATGCCGGTGACCTGTTCGAAGGCGCTGATCACCTCCAGCACCGAATAGCCGCGCCCGGTACCGAGGTTCCAGATGCTCACACCATGGCGATCGCGCAAGGCGTCGAGCGCGCAGACGTGCCCGAGTGCAAGGTCGACGACGTGCAGATAATCGCGAATGCCGGTGCCGTCCGGGGTCGGGTAATCGTTGCCGAACACTGACAGCTGCGCGCGCTGGCCACTGGCAACTTCCAGCAGATAGGGGAGCAGGTTGTTGGGCGTGCTGGTGGGTGCCTCGCCGAGCAGGCCGGAAGGGTGCGCACCAATCGGATTGAAATAGCGCAGCAGGCCGATCGACCAGCGCGGGTCGGAACTGGCGACACTCTTCATGATGTTTTCCGACATCAGTTTCGACATGCCGTAAGGATTGGTCGGCTGGCCAGTGGCGCAGTTTTCGTTGATTGGCAGGGTGGCGCAGTCGCCATAAACAGTGGCCGATGAACTGAACACCAGATGGAAAACTCGGGCCTGGGCCATGGCCTGGCACAGCGTCAGGCTGCCGCCGACATTGGTGTCGAAATAGCGCAGAGGTTCACGCACGCTTTCGCCGACCGCTTTCAACCCGGCGCAATGCACCACGGCATCGATCGGGTAATCGTGCAGAAGATTGTCGAGCAGTCGTCGATTGCGCACATCACCCTGAATGAACTCCGGTCGTTTCCCGGCCAGCGTACTGATGCGCTCGATTGCCGCGCGCTGGCTGTTGCACAAGTTGTCGAGGATCACCACATCCTCGCCGTTGCCCAGCCATTGCAGTGCGACATGCGCACCAATGTATCCCGCACCACCCGTAATCAAGATCATGCGCCCGCCCTCACAAATGACGCCATCGGCGATGGCTTCGTAGATGGTTTCGATGCGCCTGTGCGGCGGCAAAAACCATGGTTGTTCTGGACGGTAGGGGCTGGATTGATCGGCAAGTTCAACCTTGTTTGCCAGCCGGTATGTGCACTTCATCGGCTGCGCTCGAAGTTGGGCTGAACGTCGCGTGAACGCGGCTATTCCAACCTTCAAGAGCCTTACGGCCTCATCGAGAAATGCCCTGCACTTGCAGTGTCGACAAGTGTGACGGCCCGGTGGCTCGGCACTGAGTCGTCTTGTTTTTTTGATGAGGATCTGGCTATGAACCTGGCAGAACAACCCGAGGCGCTTGCACTGGCGAGCGCGCAAAATGCTGTCGAAGCATCCCTTCAGGTGCGACCCACGTTGGTGTGCCTGTCGCATCTGCGCTGGGGATTTGTTTATCAACGGCCGCAGCACGTCATGTCGCGATTGGCCAGACACTACGACGTGGTGTTTTTCGAAGAGCCGGTATTTGTCGAAGACGCCACGCCCAGACTCGAGCTTTCGAATCCGGCGGCGGGAATAGAAGTGGCGGTGCCGCAATTGCCGATCGGCATGAGTGGCGAGGCGATCGAGCAGGCGCAGAGGCAATTGCTCGATGAACATCTCGCCGGGCGCGTTCAGGGCGATCTGCTCCTTTGGTATTTCACGCCGATGAGCCTGCTGTTTACCGAGCACCTCGACGCTCGGGTTACCGTCTATGACTGCATGGATGAACTGTCGGCGTTCATGGGCGCGCCGGCGCGCTTGATCGACATGGAACAGCAACTGCTCGCCCGGGCTGACGTGGTGTTTACCGGCGGCTTCAGTCTGTGGGAGGTGAAGCAACGCCAGCACGGCAATGCCTATCCGGTACCGAGCAGCGTCGACATCGCGCATTTCGCGGCGGCGCGGCAGGCACTGCCGGAACCGCCCGATCAAGCATCCATAGCGCGGCCACGCCTGGGCTTCTTTGGTGTGATCGACGAACGCTTCGATATCAAACTGATTGATCGCGTGGCGGCAATGCGTCCCGACTGGCAGATCGTGCTAATCGGTCCGGTGGTGAAGATCGATCCGCAGACGCTGCCGCAACGGCCGAACATTCATTATCTGGGCGGCAAGCAATATGCCGAGCTGCCGGACTACCTCGCTGGCTGGGACGTGGCACTGATGCCGTTCGCCCTCAACGCCTCCACGCGTTACATCAGCCCGACCAAGACTCCCGAATACCTCGCTGGCGGTTGCCCAGTGGTGTCGACGCCGATTCACGATGTGATCAGCGGCTACGGCGAGAGCGGCGCGGTGTTCATCGCCGACACTGCCGAGGCCTTCGTCGAGGCGATCGAAAAAGCTTTGCCACTCAAAGGCACCATCGAATTTCTGCAGCGCGCCGATGCCGCGATCGCCGGCATGTCGTGGGACAACACCAGCCGCTTCATGCAGGAGCAGATCGAATGCCTACGATAAGCCTTGAGCGCGCCAAGTCCGGCCAAGCCTATGACTACCTGATCGTCGGTGCCGGGTTCGCCGGCAGTGTCATCGCCGAGCGTCTGGCCGAAGGATTGGGCCGCCGAGTGTTACTGATTGACCGGCGCCCGCATATCGCCGGCAATGCCTACGATCACTACGACGCCGCCGGCGTGCTGGTGCATCGTTATGGCCCGCACATCTTTCACACCAATGCCCAGCGCATTGTCGATTACCTGTCGCGCTTCACCGAATGGCGACCCTACGAGCATCGAGTTCTCGCCCAGGTCGACGGCCAACTGGTGCCGATTCCAATCAATCTGACCACATTGAATACGCTCTACGGCTTGTCGATGTCCTCCGCGGAAGCCGAGGTTTTCCTCGCCGAACGCGCCGAACCGGTGGCGACCATTCGCACCTCCGAAGACGTCGTGGTCAATCAGATCGGCCGTGAACTCTACGAGAAATTTTTCCGTGGCTACACGCGCAAGCAATGGGGGCTGGATCCCTCGGCACTGGATAAATCGGTGACTTCGCGCATTCCGACGCGGACCAGCGAAGACGACCGCTATTTCGCTGACACCTTCCAGATCATGCCCTCGGGCGGCTACACGCAAATGTTCGAACGCATGCTCGATCACCCGAACATCGATCTGTTGCTCAGTACCGATTTCAAGGCGGTGCACGACGAGGTGAAGTACGCGCATCTGATCTACTGCGGCCCGATCGACGAATACTTCGATTTCCAGTTGGGCCGTTTGCCGTATCGGTCGCTGCGCTTCGAGCACCAGACCCTCGAGCAGGAACACTATCAACCGGTGGCGGTGGTGAATTATCCGCACCCGGATGTGCCGTATACGCGCATCACTGAATACAAACACCTGACCGGGCAAACGCACCCGTGCACCAGCATCACTTACGAATATCCGTGTGACGACGGCGACCCGTATTACCCGGTGCCGCGCGCGGAAAACGCTGAGCTGTACAAACGCTATCGCGCACTCGCCGAGCAGGTTCCGAACGTCACTTTCCTTGGGCGACTGGGCACCTACAAGTACTACAACATGGACCAGGTGGTGGGGCAGGCGCTGGCCCTGTATCGGGATATTCAAGCGGCGCAGGCAGAGACCACGGCTGCAACCGAGATCGATGCTTCATGACCGCGCAGCCGAAAGGCGACGAGCCCGGCGCAGATGCGTCTTCGATTTTCAGCAGCTTCGTCATGGCCGGTTTCGAATGTTCCAGCCAGCGCCGCCAGGACGGTCGGCGCCTGGATCTGCTGGCCGACACCGGGCATGCGCGCTGGGCCGCCAAGGACTACCAGCGACTAAGCGAGTTGAACATTCGTTGCGCCCGCGACGGCTTGCGCTGGCATCTGATCGAGCGCAGCCCCGGGCGCTATGACTGGAGCAGTTTTCTGCCGATGCTCAAAGCGGCACAAGCGCAGCAAGTGCAGGTGGTCTGGGATCTGTGCCATTACGGCTACCCGGATGATCTGGATATCTGGCGCCCGGCATTTGTCGAGCGTTTCGCCCGCTTCGCCGCTGCTGCAGCGAAGCTGATGGCCGACGAGGGCGTGAGCGTTCCGTTCTACTCGCCGATCAACGAGATTTCCTTCTGGAGTTGGGCGGGAGGCGAGGTGGCGTATTTCAATCCGAACGCACGCGGGCGCGCGCAGGAACTCAAGCATCAATTGGTGCGGGCGAGCATTGCTGCGATCGAAGCGATTCGCGAACAGGTCCCGAATGCGCGGTTTGTCCAGTGCGATCCGTTGATCCATGTGATCGCCGGCTCCCGGCGCATTGACGATATCGAAGCCGCTGAGGCCTATCGGCTGTCGCAATTTCAGGCGTGGGATCTGCTCACCGGCCGCGAATGGCCGGGTCTGGGTGGGCAGGAGCATTACCTGGATATCGTCGGCGCCAATTTCTATGCGCATAACCAGTGGTATTTCCACGGCCGACGGATCCTTCGCGGCGAGCGCGACTTCCGGCCGTTGTCGGGCATGCTCAAGGAACTGCACCAGCGTTATCAGCGGCCAGTGCTGATCGCTGAAACCGGTGCCGAAGATGAAGAACGCCTGCTGTGGCTGGCATACATCGTCGAGCAGACGCTGCTTGCCCTCGAACGCGGTGTGCCGGTGCAGGGGATTTGCTGGTACCCGTTTCTCGATTATCCGGGCTGGGATAACGGCCGTTATTGCCCCACCGGTGTGTTTGGCTACCCAGATGGCGAGGGCGAGCGCGCGGCGTTTCATCCCCTGCACGTCGAGCTGGCGCAAGTGCCCGAGCGGATTGCCGCAAATCTGCGCCGGGTCAATGGCCGGCGTGTTGAGGGGCAGGGGAGATGAACTTTCAGCGCAGGCGCGATGAACCGTTGCCGGCGTCAGCCGCCGCGTTTCTATGGCGCTACATAAGAATCCGCCCGGCGCATTTCATCGCCATGGTCGGCCTGGTGACCGGCGCGGCGTGCTGCTCGGTGGTGGTGCAGTACGGCATGAAACTGCTGGTCGATGCCATGGCCGCCGGGTCGGCGGCGGAACAGGTCTGGCACGCGTTCGGCCTGTTCATGGCGTTGATCGTGATGGAAAACCTGCTGTGGCGCCTCGGCGGTTGGGTCGGTTGCCACACCATCGTCGGCAGTTGCGCCGATTTGCGCGTCGACCTTTTCCATCACCTGACTGGCCACCCGATGCGTTATTTCCGGCGGCATTTCTCCGGTTCCCTGGCCAATCGGGTCTCGGCGATCGGCGCCGCTGCCGACAAGGTCTATGGCGGACTGACCTGGCGTATCGTGCCGCCATGCGTGGATTTTATCGGCGCCGTGGCCTTGCTGTTGGCGGTGCACGGTGCGATGGCGCTGGCGTTGGTCGGTTGCGTGATAGTCGTCGCCGCGCTGATTACCATATTCGGCGTGCGCGGCCGCAGCCGACACATCGCCTTCGCTTCGCAATCGGCGCGGGTCGGTGGCGAGATTGTCGATCTGGTCTCCAACGTCTGGACGATCAAGGCCTTCTCTGGCCGCGAACGCGAGCGCCTGCGGCTTGAGCGCGAGATCGGTATCGAGGCCGATTCGCACCGCAGCAGCTGGATGTACATGGAAAAGGCCCGGGTGCTGCACGACATCTGCCTGACGGTCATGGCCGGCGGCATGCTTGGCTGGGCCATCCTGCTGTGGCGTGCGGGGCAGGTCACGCCGGGGGATGTGGTGATGGTCAGCGCGTTGACCTTCCGCATCCTGCACGGTTCGCGCGAACTGGCGCTGGCCCTGGTGGAAACCAGCCAGCAAATGGGCGTGATCAGCGAAACATTGAGCATCGTCGCCCAGCCCCACGAACTCAGCGACGCCTTGGAGGAACTGGCGCCGACGCGCGGGCACATCAAAATGCTCGACGTCAGTTACGTCTACCCGGACGGGCGCAAGGTCTTCGAGCATTTCTTCGTGGATATTCCCGCCGGGCAAAGTGTTGGCATTGCCGGTAGCTCTGGCTCGGGAAAGTCCACCTTGCTTGGTTTGTTGCAACGTCTGGATGATGTGCGCAGCGGGGTGATCCTGATCGACGACCGCGACATCCGCTCCGTCAGCCAGGACAGCCTGCGCCGGCAGATCGCGGTAGTGCCGCAGGAGCCAACGCTGTTCAATCGCAGCATTCTGGAAAACATCGGCTACGGCCAACCGCACGCCACCGAGCAGCAGATCATCGATGCGGCGCACCAAGCGTTTTGCGACGAGTTCGTCCAGGCGCTGCCGCAGGGTTATCACACGCCGGTCGGTGAGCGCGGGGTGACCTTGTCCGGTGGGCAGCGCCAGCGTCTCGGGCTGGCGCGGGCATTTTTGAAGGACGCACCGATCCTGATTCTCGACGAGGCGACCTCGGCACTGGATTCCGATTCCGAAGCGATCATCCAGCGTGCATTGAGCAACCTGATGCGCGGCCGCACGGTACTCGCCGTGGCCCATCGCCTCTCGACCATCGCCAACTTCGACCGGGTGCTGGTGCTGGAGGACGGCGAGATCGTCCAGGACGGCACTCCCGAAGAACTGCGCGAAAGCCAAGGGCGGTTCCGCACGCTGTGGCAGATGCAGGCGATGGTGCACAACCGTTGAACAAGCAGCTATTGCGCTGAGCGCGTCCAGACCCTGACGTAATCGATGCGAAACACCGACGGCAGGTCAGCATCGTCGACCACGCCGAACCAGTCCCACATCGCTTCACTGTCGAAGACGATTTGCATGGGGAAGTGCCAGTAGTTGTTCTTCGCTTCCCGGACCAATACGCCGTCGACGTACCAGCGCAAGGTCTCGGGTTGCCAGTCGAAACCGTAGACGTGAAAGGTATTGGCCAGCCGCCACGGTGCAATCCAGGTACTGCCGGAACTCAGGTGCTGATCATTCTGCGGTCGAGCCCAGACATGCGCGTTCATGTTGTAGCGGCGATCGAACGCTTCGTTGCGGGTCTTGCCGCCGATTTCGAAGATATCGATTTCCGTGGCATTGTCCGGCAGCCCGGTCCATGCCAGCCAGAACGCACTGGAGCCAGCAGAATTCATCGGTTTCGCCCGGGCTTCGTAATAGCCGTACATCCCCCGTTCGTTGGTTCGGACCATCGCCGAGCTGTAATCCTTGTAGCCCAGGGCGACGTATTTCTCCGGGAGGGTCTGTTTGCGGAAAGTGATGTTCAGATTGCCGTTGCCGAGCTTGGCGTTCTCCGGCAAAAACAGCGCCGGTTTGCGCCCGAGGGAATCGGTGCCGGTGGCGTTGTTGACGTGCCAGCGTTCGGCATCGAGGGTGCTGCCGTTGAATTCGTCGGACAGCCGCGTATCGCGTTTCCAACCGCCGGCATTGGCCTGGTCCGATAACGGCAGGTCGGGCGTAACGTGCGTCGGGGTCGGGCCTAATGGGCCGACGCGAGTCCAGGCATCGACCTGTTGCGGAATGGCGACCGCCCACTTTTGCGCCAGATATTCAAACACGTTGCGGCGTTCTTCCTGGCTGCTGAATGGGCGGTCATAAACCAGTACTTCGGCAATGTCGCCACGCAGGATTTCCGAGGTGCCAACCACGTTGCGCGCCACCGCGAACGGGCCGATCGGCACGTCACTGGTTTCCAGCAGCGCCAGCGCCGGCTCGTAGGCGCTGGTCTGCTGCACGCTGATGCCGAAATTCGGCGCGACGTTATCGTTATCCGCCAGTTGCGGCCGCGAGCTGAACAGGCGCTGCCAGGCCTTGCCGCCGGCCTGCTCGGGCAGACGCCGCGAGACAACGAACACCGTCACCGGGCCTTTGCTTGTGCGGATCGCCTGGCCCATGAATGCCGCCGTGCCGCTGAACCGCACTACGCCGTGGCCGTTGAGGGCGTTGTCGACGCGCGTGGGCAATGTCGTCGCCGCGCGATTGTCGACAACCACGTCATTGCCCTTGCCGGATTTATCCAGCCAGCGCACGACCTGGTTTTGCCCCTCCAGTGTCATCGAGGCCGGATCATTGCCGTCCAGCCACAGCACCAGTCCGTCAGCCACCGGTCGCGGAATATTGGCGCTGACGCCAGCGCTCAGCAGCAGCAAAACCAACAGCAAGCAGCGTGATCTGTTCATGAGTCGTCCCTAACGTGGATTTGCCCCGGTTCAAGTGCCCATCGCCAGCAGCGGCGCCGGTTGCGGGCGGTAGCCCCATGGGTTGTGGGTCTGCCAGCGCCAGCTGTCGATGAGCATTTGCGTCAGCTCGCGTTGCGCGCGCCAGCCCAGTTCGCGTCCGGCCTTGCTCGCGTCGGCGCGGCACTCGGCGATATCACCGGCGCGGCGCGGGGCGAAGCGGTAGGGGATGCGCAGACCGGTGACGTCTTCGAAGGCGCTGATGATCTGCAACACGCTGTAGCCAGTGCCAGTGCCGAGATTCCAGATGTGCAGGCCATGCTCATCACCGTGCAAAACCTGCAGCGCCTTGAGATGACCTTCGGCCAGATCCAGCACATGGATGTAGTCGCGAACACAGGTGCCGTCGACGGTTGGATAGTCGTTGCCATACACGGTCAACGCAGCGCGCTGGCCGCTGGCAACCTCGGTGAGGCACGGCAGCAGATTGTTAGGTCGACCATTGGGCGCTTCACCGATCAATCCGCTTTGGTGCGCGCCGATCGGGTTGAAGTAACGCAGCACAGCGATGTTCCAGCGCGCATCCGCGAGGGCGAGGTCGCTGAGCAGTTCTTCGATCATCAGCTTCGAGCGCCCGTACGGATTGGCAGGTTTGCCGGTGCCGTGGTCTTCGACGATGGGCATGCTGGCCGGCTCACCGTACACGGTGGCTGATGAGCTAAACACCAGATTGAACACATGGGCGCGGGCCATGGCCTGACACAGGTTCAGCGTACCGACGACATTGTTGGCGTAGTAATCCATTGGCCGCCGCACGCTCTGCGCAACGGCTTTGAGGCCGGCGAAATGCAGCACCGCGTCGATCGCGTAGGTGCTGAAAATCTCTTCCAGCAACGCAGCGTCGCGGATATCGCCTTCGATGAAATCGATGTGCGAATGACTCAACAGCTGCAGCCGGGCGACTGCTTCGCGGCTGCTGTTGCACAGATTGTCGAGGATCAATACCGGGCGTCCGGACTCGATCAATTGCAATGCCGTGTGCGAACCGATGTAGCCGGCACCGCCCGTGATCAACGTGGTTTTGCGCATGACGACGTGCTCCATTGCGAGGAAATGCAGCTCAGCGGGCGGTAAACACCAACTTGAATTCTTGCGGCCAGCGCGGGTGCAGCAGGCTGTAGGCCAAGGCGTAGGTCAGCGCGCCGATGGCAATATCGCCCGCCAGGTGCGCGTAGCCGGACAGGCCGGTTTGCCGCGACGTCCACAGCACCACGACGACCATCACGCCAGAGGCAGACAGGCTGCGGTAACTGGACTGAAAGAAGCAGCGCCAGTCATAACCAATCGCGACGTGCAGGCCGCGTACCTGCAACGGCGTGATCAGCAGCATGCGCAGCAGCAAAGCCAGCGCCGCCGCCATGCCGCCGTAGCTCGCGCCGAGCAGATACACCAGCGCCAGCGCGAGCAGGGTGGTGGCAACTTCGGCCTTGAGCGTCAGGTGCGTGCGATTGACCGCCACCAGCGCAGTGGTTGCATACAGCGCCAGATTGCCCAGCGCCGCCGTGCAGGCGAGCACTTGCAGCAAGGGAATCGCATCGGCCCATTTCGCGCCGAAGATCAGCAGGATGATGTCTTCGGCGGTCAGGGCGATACCGAAGAACAGCGGTGTCAGTACGAAACCGCTGATCGCCGTGGAATCACCGATCACGCCGATCAGGCGCGACGGTTCAGCGCTGCGCCGGGCGAACACCGGCAAGGCGTAACTCATCAAGCCGTTGTAGATTGCCGAGCGAGGCAGGTCGATGATGCGCATCGCCAGGTTGAACATGCCCACCGCATGGGCGCCAGCGGTGAGACCGAGAATCAGGTTGACGCCGCGTTGCAGGGTTTGCGAACTCATCACGTTGACACAGACCGGGAGACCGGCGCGCAGCACTTCGCCCAGCACCTGGCGATCAATCAGAAAAGCGATGCGCCGCCGATCACCGCGCATCAGCACCAGCGTGGAAACGCCGTCCATGATCAGCGCCTGAGCAACCACCGCCCACGGGCCGAAACCCAGCATTGCCACGGCCACACCGCCAACCCCGCCAGCAACTTTGCCGAGCAATGTGCGCGAGGCCAGCAACTTGAAATTGCCGCTGCGGCGCATCTGCGCCACATACACCCGCGCCATCAGGGTGAAAAGGATTTTTACCGAGGCCACGGCGGTCATCCAGCGCAGCGCGGTGGACGGCGTATACAGCACCACTGCCAGCGAAATCAAAGCAATCGACAACAGACTGACCAGCACGGCAAACCAGAACACGCTGCTGATGTGTTTGTCCTCGACACGTTGCAGGCGCACCAGCGGGTCTTCCAGCATCGACGAGAATAGAATGCCGACCACTTCGACCACGGCGATGATCAGCGTGCCGATGCCCAGCTCCGTCGGCGTCAGCAGATGCGCGTAGACGACAAAGGTAATCATCGACAGAAAGATCAGGCCGAACTTCTCGGTGAAAATCCATACGAGGGTCATCAGGCGGCGGTTGGCCATGGCGCGATCCCTGAATTCAGCGGCTGTTGCCCAGGTTTTTCAAGCAGGCGTAGAGGTAGCGCAGGGTCGGTTTGCCCCGGGAGAACAACAGCGTCTGCCACGAATGTCCGAGCATCTGCCGGAACACCTCGATGACCCGTGGGTGATCGCCGCGCCGGGAAAACGCATTAAGAAACTCCGCGTGATTGGCGAGGACGAAATAGATCCGCTGCTGCTTGTTCAGCCGCGTGCCGTAACGCGCCAGATACAGCTGGATGAAGCGCAGCTTGTGCGGGTAATACTTGTGCGGTTGCGCGGTGATGTTGGCAGCGTTGACGGCGCGCCAGTGGAGAATCTGCGGCCCGCTGTGGATCTCGCTGATTTCGGCGATACGCGTCCACAGCAGGCGATCCTCGGCAAAGCGCAGGCTCTGATCGAAGCCGCCAATGGCGACGATGATCTCGCGCACGGCCAGCACGCCGGAGGTGCCGTTGATGATGTTTTCGCGCATGAAATCGGCAAAGTGCTCGCCGTGTTTGCAGCGATCTTCCAATTGACGTTTGCCATCACTGAATTCACTCATCTGAAAGCAATCGATCAAGCCGACTTTGCGTCCCTGTCGGGTCAACTCCGCGTGCAGCGCCAGTTGTTTTTGCAGTTTATCCGGATGCCAGCGGTCATCGGCATCGAGGAAGGCGATGAAGGTTTCTTCGGCGCTGAACACGCCGTGATTGCGCGCACTCGCCGGGCCTTGGTTGGGCTGCTGCAACAGCACGATGGGGAAGGGCGCGACGTAGTGCTTGACGATCTCTGGACCGGCATCACTGGAACCATCATCGACGACAATGACTTTGTCCGGCAGGCGGGTCTGTGCGCACACCGAGTCCAGTGTGCGTTGAATGCTGGCGGCGGCGTTGTACAGCGGAATTACCACGCACACGGTGACGGCCGAGGGATCATTCAGCATGGGCGTTGCTCCCGGAAAGTGCCGCGCAGTGGCCGCGCGCTGGCGACTGGCAGCGGCTGGGTACGGGCGACGAGGTGGTGGCGGAAGGTCAGGCTGAGCACGCAGAAAATCAGGAACTCGCCGGAGCGGTAGTTGGGGATCACGTAGGCGACGTAATTGGTCACCACGAACAGGCCGATTACCACCAGCGCACAGGCCTGATAGCGCGCCGACTGATCCGCCGTGATTGCGCGATAGCGCTTGCTCAGGGTCTGGGCAAACATCAGCAGCAGGGCGATCAACTGAATCAGGCCGCCATTGAGCAGGCTTTCGACGTAGCCGCTGTGGGCATTGCCGATGTAACCCCAGCGCGTGATGAACGCATCGGCATCGGCACTGGCCCAGAACGCGCCGAAGCCATAGCCCTTGAGAAATTGCGCATCGATCAGCGGCTGCAACAGCTCCCAGATCAGCGTGCGGTCGGTCAGCGACGGGTCGCGGCCGACCAGTTCCAGCAGCATGGCGTAGTTGGCGTAAAGCACCCCACACAGAAGGAAGAACACTAGCGTCGCTGCGGTGAAGGCCAGCAATGAACGGTTGATGCGCAAGCGGATCAGGATGATGAAGTAGGCGTAACTGGCGGTGCCGGCGACGATCAGCGCAATCGCCGTGGCCGACTGCGCCAGACCGATGGCGATCAGCGCGAACAGCCCATACAGCATGGCCAGCGGGTTGCGCTGGCGGATCATCGGCAGCAGCAACAGGATCGCTATCGCGTTCAGGCGTGCGCCGGCATTCTTTTCCGCGAACACCCCGCGAAACGCACCGTCACGAATGCCGCCGGAAATGAAGGCAATGTCCGGGCGAATCACGGCGAAGATCAAGCCGACCAACGCGGCGGCACCGATCACGCAGCCAAACAGAAACGCAATGCGTTCCAGGCTGTAGCGCCAGGCAATGAAACCGGCGAAGAACACCACACTGAGCAGCGCGACGAAACGCTTGAAGCTGAGCATCGGCTCGCTCGACCAACTGATCGACGCCGCCACGCAGCCGAGAAACAACAGCAAGAACAGGTTCTGCCGGTAGAAACTCTTGCTGAGGAACACCTTGTGCCGGATGAAGAAAAACAGCGGCACCAGCAAAGTCAGCAAGCCGCAGACCTGATTGGCCAGATTGCCTTCCAGATCCTGCTGGGCATCGTCCAGCGTGCTCACATTACCCAGGCGCAGGAAGAAGCCGATCACTTGCGTATAGAACAGCACGCCGAACAGGGTGAAGGCGTCGGCCAGCGTCGAATAACGCACTTGCAGGCGGTTCATCTCAGCGCCTCCCGAGTAACGCCTTGAGGTAGGTCTGCACCGCGCGAGCATTGACAAAGCGCGCGGCCGCCTCGATGCGGCGCTGGCGATGCGCGGCTCGCGGCGTCGCCAGTTGTTGGCTGATCGCGGCGGCGAGCGCGGCGGGATCGTCAACCTCGACCAAGGGGGCGACGGCACCATCGGCGAGAATTTCCTGCGGGCCATACGGGCAGCGGGTCGCCACGACCGGCGTGCCGGTCGACAGGGCTTCGACCAGGGCGTTGGGGCTGCCTTCGAAACGTGACGACAAAACAAAGCAATCGGCCCGAGCGATTTCGGCGATGGGGTCGCTGGCATACCCCGGCAGATCGCAACGCTCTGCAACGCCGAGCGCTGTCGCCTGGGCCAGCAGTTCGCCGCGCAAAGCGCCTTCGCCGAAGATGATCAGCCGCGCATCGCCTTGCGGCAGGCGGGCGAAGGCGTCGATCAGGGTGTCGAAGCCTTGTGGTGGCGCCAGGCGTCCTACAGCGACGATTACCGGGGTGGTTTTGTCCTTCAGCCAGGGATGGCTGGGCGCGGCGGCGGGTTTGTCGCGAAAATCGTTGTCGAGCACCGGGTTGTCAGCGGTGGTGACATCGCGCGGGCGGGCGATGGTGGTGTCGACCAGATCTCCGGCGACGCCTTGCGACACGCAGATCACCGGGTTGGGAATCAGCCGGTACAGCCACGGCGCCAGCCAGTAGGCGAGCTTGACCGACAGCGCCGGGTTGACGTGTTTGTCCCGCGAAAAGGCATTGCGCTCGCTGACATGCAGCCGCGCCAGCGTCCCGGACAGCGCGGCGGCGGCAATCGCCACGACGTTGACATGAGTGAGCACCGCCAGTTGCGCGTCGTAGCGATTGCTGCGCAAAAAGCGCATCAGCGCGGGCACGGCAGCGGCGCTGCGCGGGCTGTCGAGCAACACTTGCCTGACCCGAGGATCGAGCGCCGGTTGATTGATGCCGGCACCGGTGAGCATCAGCAATGTCACTTCATTACCGGCCTCGACCAAGGCACCGGCGAGGCGCACCATCATTTTCTCCGCGCCACCGGCGCCGAGGTCCTGGAGGATGATCAGCAGCTTTTTCATCGGTTCCACACCTGGTAATAAGCCTGCGCGGCGTACTGGCTGGTATAGGGCTGGATCGCTTCGCTGACTGAGCGTCGCGGCGGTGGCGCGGATTCGCGGCTGGCCAGGCTGTCGAGCAGCGCCTCGGCCAACGCCTGCGCATCATTAACGTTGACCAGGCGCCCGAGGCGTCCGTCGTCGAGCAACTCGCGCGGCCCGCTGCCGCAATCGGTGGAAATCACCGGCGTGCCCAGCGCCAGCGCCTCGACCAGTACCGTCGGCAAGCCTTCGTGCAATGAGCTGAGCACCAACAGCTGCGCATGGCGGATCAGCGGATAGGGATTGCGCAGATGCCCGGTGAAATGCACCAAGCGTTCGATGCCCAGCCGTTGCGCCTGCGCTTCAAGCTGCGCGCGCAAAGGGCCGTCGCCGGCAATTACCAGATAGGGCAGCGTGCGTTGTTGCGCCGCCAGCGCGTACGCCTCGAGCAGCAAATCGAAGCCTTTGGTTTCCACCAGCCGGCCGACCCCCAGCCAGTAATGATGGGGCACGCCACCGGGCAGCGGCGCTTGTGCCGCGCGCAGTAGTTGCTCGGTGATGACCGCGTTCGGGCAATAACGGATGCGCGGTTGGCCCCAAGGCATCAACCCGGCAAGCGACTGGCGCAATCCCTGGGACACCGCGACCACCTTGCCGCTGCCGCACAGATACAGCGCGTACAACAGCCGCAGGCTGGCGCGCCCGGTGTTCTGCTCGGCACAATCCAGCGCGGCATGGCGGGTGTAGATGACTTTGCAGGCACTGCCTAGGGTGGCGAACCAGGTGCAGAGGTTGGCCTGCTCCTTGGCGCCAATCAGATGCGTCCCCCCCTCCCGGCGAATCAGCCGGCGCAGCAGCACGATCGACTTCAGCCAGCCAGCGAGGCCGCCACCGCCACCGGCCATGCTCGGCGCGCCGTCGACGTTGGGCGAGTCGCCGTTCATGACGAAAAAACTCACCCGCCGACCGTCCGCCAGAAACTGTTCGGCGAGGCGTTGCTGCACGCACTCGACGCCGCCGCCAGTCTGGTAATCCTTGAGCGTGAACAGAATATGCATCGGCACAATCCTCATGGGGCAGTGACATTGATTGCCACTTGCTGGCGCAGAATCAGTTCGGTCAGGCGCAGGGCATTGCTCGGGTAGTCGAGCAGGTAACGCTTGATCGTGTGCGGCTCGCGATACATGCGGTAAAAGGCGCGCAGGTGCAGGCGATTGATCGCGTCGGGGTAGTAACGCTCGCTGGCATTGGCCTCCTGACGAATGAAACCGCCGCAGGTGAACGCCACGCCGCTGAAACCACCGCGCAGTGCTTCGAGGATAAAGCGCTCTTGCAGACCGGCGCCAAGGCCGACCAGTAGCAGATTGGTCCGCTGCCGGCAGATGTCAGCTTGGATTGCCGCACCTTGTTCGGCGTCGAAGTAACCGTTGCGCGCGCCGACCAATTGCAGGCGCGGGTACTGCGTGCCGAGCTTGTCGACGAAACGATCAAGCTCCGCCTGCTGCGCGCCGACCACATACACGCGCTTGCCGCGCTGCTCGGACTCGCGCAGCACCGGGTCGGCAATCGAGGTGAAATCGAAACTGACCCGCTGCACCGCGCGCCCGGTGATGCGCGACATGAAACCGGACATCAGCATGCCGTCGCAGAAATACGCCAGCGACGACGGCGGCTGGCGGATGAAACTGCCGATCGAGGCGAAGTTGAGAAAGGAAAACGCCCGGTTGGATTCCAGCAGGGCCGGCGAATAACGGTCGAGCAGCTCGAGGCGGATCATGATGCAAGATCCTGTGCTTCGGCGGCGCAGGTCGGCCGACCAACGCTGATGTAGGTGAAGCCGCGTGCGCTGAGGCGTTGCGGATCGAACAGATTGCGGCCATCGAAGATCAGCGGATTTTTCAACTGGCGGGCGAGCAGTTCGAAGTCTGGTGCGCGAAACGATTGCCACTCGGTGACGATCACCAGCGCGTCGGCATTTTTCAGCGCCGCCTCTTTGGTCCCCGCCAGCGTGAGGTCATCGCGTGGGCCGTAAAGCTGCTGGGCCTGCTCCATGGCTTTCGGGTCGAATGCCTGCACATTGGCGCCGGCACGCCACAACGCCTCCATCAAGACGCGGCTGGGGGCTTCGCGCATGTCGTCGGTGTTGGGCTTGAAGCTCAGGCCCCACAGCGCGAAGGTTTTGCCTTCCAGCGCGCCGTTGAAGTGCTCGGCGATCTTGTGGAACAGCGTGCTTTTCTGCTCGTTGTTGCGTGATTCCACCGCGCGGAGCAGGCGCGCATCGATGTCGACGCCGTGGGCGGCATGGATCAACGCCCGCACATCCTTGGGAAAACACGAACCGCCGTAACCGATGCCGGGATAAATGAACTGGTAGCCGATGCGCGGATCCGAGCCGATGCCATGGCGAACCATTTCGATGTCGGCGCCAAGCTTTTCGGCGAGCCCGGCCATTTCGTTCATGAAACTGATCTTCGTCGCGAGCATGCAGTTGGCCGCGTACTTGGTCAGCTCCGCGCTGCGCACGTCCATGACGATGATCTTTTCGCGGTTGCGATTGAACGGTTCGTACAGCTCACGCATCAGCGCTTCGGCGCGTGGGCTGTCGGTGCCGATGATGATCCGGTCGGGGCGCATGCAGTCGTCGACCGCGCAACCTTCCTTGAGAAATTCCGGGTTGGAAACCACATCGAAGGTCAGCGCAGCGCGGCCGCTTTCGCCGAGGATTGCATTGATGCATTCGCGCACCCGATCCGCCGTGCCCACCGGCACCGTGGATTTGTCGACGATGATCTGCTCGCCGCGCAGGTGCTCGCCGATGGTGCGGGCGACGCTGAGCACATGTTTGAGATCCGCCGAGCCGTCCTCGTCAGGCGGCGTCCCGACCGCGATCAGCAACACGTCGCCGTGTTTTACCGCAGCGGCCAGATCGCTGCCGAATTGCAGGCGGCCGCTGTGATGGTTTTCCCGCACCAGGCTTTTCAGCCCGGGTTCGTAGATGGGCAGGCTGCCGTCATTCAAGGCCTGCACCTTGGCCGCGTCGACATCCACACACAGCACGTTGTGGCCAACCTCGGCCAGCGCGGCGCCCTGGACCAGTCCGACATAACCGATACCGAATACACTCACATTCATGGGAAAACCTCATGCGTGGCGGGGTGGGCCAGAGCGCTGGCCGCTGTCAGTAGATGTTTTTCGAGAACAGGGTGAAGGGCGTCTTCAGCAGGATCTTGATGTCCAGCCACAGCGACCATTGATTGATGTAATTGAGGTCTTGAGCGACCCGGCGCTGCATCTTTTCCACGGTCTCGGTTTCGCCGCGATGCCCGGTGATCTGTGCCAGCCCGGTGATGCCAGGCTTGAGCCGATGCCGCGCCATGTAGGCGCGCACCTTGCCGGTGTAATAGATGTTGTGGGTCACCGCGTGGGGGCGCGGGCCGACCAGCGCCATGTGGCCGAACAGCACGTTGAACAGTTGCGGCAGCTCATCGATCGAGCTGCGTCGCAGAAAGCGTCCCAGCGGTGTGACGCGGTCGTCGTCGCGGGTGGCCTGACGCACTTGCTGATCGTCGTGCACGCGCATTGAACGGAATTTCCACACGCGAATCACTTCGCCGTCGCAGCCATGGCGGTTCTGCTTGAACAGCACCGGCCCCGGCGACGTCAGCTTGATCGCGATGGCCACGCCTAGCAGCAGCGGGCTGAGCAGAATCAGCGCCACCGCCGCCACGCTGCGTTCGAACAGGTCCTTGCAGAACAGGCTGCCGGGGTGCGAAGTGAGCAGGCTTTCGTTGAGGTAGATCGCCGGCATCCGCTCGATCTCGGAGATCGAATGATTGAGCAGGACCATGCTGCCCAGATCCGGAATCCACACCACGTCGACGTTCATGTCGAGCAGGTTGATGTACAGCGCTTCGATGGTCGCTGCCTCGGCCATCGGCAGCACGATATACACGCGCCGCGCCTGCAAGCGGGTGATGATTTCGCGAATGTCCTCGACCTCGCCGAGCAGCGGCAGGATGCTCGGCGCCGGGCCGCTGTCGGCTTTCGCCGCGACAAACCCGAGCAGCAGCGCGCGATCCGGGTCGAGCAGTTTGCGCGCCAGCTCATGGGCGGTCGGGCAGGTGCCGATGATCACCGCGCGGCGCTCGTTGCAGATCATCTTCGTATACATGCGCACGAACAGATGCAGCGGCAGAAACGTCGCCGCCTGGGCGAGAAAACCCACCACCGCCCAGACAATTACCACCTGCCGGGAGAACAACGCGCTGGTCTGGGTGACGAAGGCGATGCTCATCAGCAGCCCGAGCAGAATCAGCCAGCCGGCGAGCAAACGTCCGAGCCCGACCAGCAGACCATGGCGCTTGTGGTAGACCTGCACCAGGCCGTAGACCGGCATCGAGCCAAGCACCGTGAGGATGATCAGCAGCCGATATTCACTGGGCAACTCGCCGATGCGCCAGTGCACCAGCACGATCAGCAACAGGTTGACCAGGGTCATTGCGCACAGCCAGTGCACCCAGAAGGTGAGGCCGCGACGGTGTGCCATTTGCGCGGAATATTGCGAGGTCATCGGCGCGATCTCCGATTCGTCGAACAGGGTAGGATTTGCTGTTGCCGGGCGGCACGGCCCGGAGGATCAGCGCGGGGCGAAGTCGTAGTCGTAGAAGGAACGGGAATGGCCATGGCCGTACTTGCGCGCCTTGCGCAGATCGACCTGATTGAGCACCACGCCGAATACCGGCGCCTGGCTCTGCTGCAACACGGCGATGCTCTTGCGCACTTGGCCGACCGGCGTGCTCTGCGCTTTGACCACGTAGATCACCGCATCAGAATGCTGGGCCAGCAACAGTGCGTCGCTGACGATTTCTGCCGGCGGCGAATCGATGATGATGTGCCGATAGCGCGACTTGAGAATCTGCAACAGCCGACCCAGGCGCGGCGAACTGAGCAGATCCTGGGCGGGGGCCACGGCGCTGCTGGAATTGCTCGAGGATTTCAGTCGTGGTGCGTCGAACGGGTCCAGCATCGAGGGCGTGAGACAGCCGGCCGGGAGCATGTCGAGATTGCCGACACTGCGAATGCAGTCTTCCAGCCGCGCGCTGCCGGCCATGAGGTTGGCGAGGCCAGGGCTTTCCGGCGGGAAATCGAAGTTCAGCGACAGCGTCGGCTGCCGCATGTCAGCATCGATCAGCAGCACTCGCTCCAGCGGCGCCAACGACGAGGCGAGGTTGTTGGCGATGGTGCTCTTGCCTTCGCCGGACACCGAAGACGTGACCAGCACCACCTGCGCCGGGCGTTCGTTGTTTTGCAGCATCAGCCAGGTGCGCAGGTTGCGGATGGTTTCGCAGAAACGCGGGTGGTCGTTGTCCTCGAACAGCCGCGCCAACTGCCGCCGGCTCTTTTTCATCACCAGCGGCACGACGCTGAGCAGCGGCACATTGAGCAGGCTCTCGACGGTGTCGTCAGTCTTGAAGGTGTTGCTCAACGTATCGAAGAGGAAGGCGAGGGCGACGCCGACCACCGCAGCCACCAGCGCGACGATGGCGAGGATCAGATTCTTGCGCGGTTTGCTCGCTTCCAGCGGCGCGATCGCCGGGTCGACGATGCGCGCCTTGGCCGAATCCATGTCCGAGGTGGCAGCGGTTTCCTTGAGGCGGGTGACGAAGGTTTCGTACAGCGCTCGGGTGCTGTCGACTTCACGCTGGAACTCGCGCAACTGGAATTCCTTGCGCGAAATGTCCTGAATCTGCGCCTTGTTGCTGTTGAAGGATTTGCGCAAGGCGTCTTCGCTGGCCACTGCCAGTTGATACTGGCGCTCGATACCGGCGACCACTTGCTGCACTTGCAGGCGCAGGCTGTTGGCCGCCGTACGTTGTTCGGATCGGGCGGAGATCAGCGCCGGGTGCTTCGGCCCGTAGCGGCCCGACAACTCTTCGACTTTCGCCTGAGCCTTGGCCAGGTCGGCCTGGAACTGCTGAATCAGCGGATTGCTCAGCACTGCCGGCACGCTGGACAAACGACTGATGTCGCCGTTGCTCAAGGCTTGCGCCTGACGGAACTGGCTCTCCGCTTCAGCACGGTCGCGGCGCGCATCGATCATGCGGTTACCGGTCATCTGCAGTTCGTTGGCACTGATGGTGGCGACGCCGTCGACATCGACCAGACCCTGTTCCTCGCGGTAGGCCTGCAACTTGTTTTCGGCAACGCGCAGGTTGTCGCGCAACTCGACCAGGCGGGTGTTCATCCAACTGGTGTTGTTTTGCGAGGACTTCAGGCTGGTGTCCTGCTGGCTGTCGATGAAGCCTTGGGCGAGGGCATTGGCCACCGCCGCAGCGAGCGCCGGGTCAGGTAGTTCGACTTCGATTTCCAGCAACTGACTCTTGCCGACAAACTTGACGCTGGTGTGCAGCATCAGGTTTTGCGTGACGTCGTTGAACACTTGTTCTTCGGTCGCTGGCGGCTTCGGCGGCGGCAACAGGTCCAGCCATGGCAGCCACTGGTCACGATTGAGGTCGGCCAGCCATTGGCGCGGGGTGAACCAGCTCTGCGCCTGCTGGCGTGGATCGGTGATCGGGTTGGTAGTCAGGCCAAGTTTGCGCACGGCGCGCTCGGCCAGTTCCCGCGATTGCAGCAACGCCTGCTGAGTCTGCAAGTAATCAGTGGTGGTGGCGCCGCCGGATTCGGCGGCTTGCTGGAAACTCAACACCGGCGGCGTCTTGTCCTTGATCAGCAACGTCGCACTGCCGACGTACTGCGGCGTGATGAACGACAGCGCCGCCACGGCCAGCGCGCAACTGAGCAGCACCAGCCAGGCGATGTTCCACTTCGCCGACCAGATCACCCGCCACAGGTGCAGCAAATCAAGGGTGTCCGACTCATCGCCCGCTTGCGTTTGCGAGTGGGCCTGGAGCGGACGTTCGAGGTAGGTGCTTGGGCTGTTGTCCATGATCAGAAAAAGCCTTGTGCAATGGAAATGGTGTCGCCGGGGGCGATGACGGTGGTGCGCGAGATGTTCTCGGTGACCGGTGGGCCGCCACTGCCGCGCAGAATCGTCACGCGTTTCATCGAGGCGCGTTCGGTCAGGCCGCCACCCAGGGCGATGGCTTTTTCCAGAGTGAGCCCAGGCTGAAAGGGATAACTGCCGGGCTTCTGCACCTCGCCGTTGATGTAGAACGGGCGGTATTCGATCTGGCTGAGGCTGACTTTCGGATCGACGAGATAGCCTTGCTTGAGGCCATCGACAATTTTCTTTTCGACCTGATTGGGCGTCAGGCCCTTGGCGACGATTTCGCCGAGAAACGGGTAGGAGAAGGTGCCGGCATCGTTGAGGCGGATCTTCTTGAAGCTCAGTTCCGGCTCGCCGAACACGATGATGCGCAAGACATCGCCAGCGGCCAGGCGGTAATCGGTGTTGCTGTCCGCCGCCTCGACTGTGGGCACTGTCCAGAGCAGCAACAACAATAAAATCAGGCGCGTGTGCATGGCCCAACCCTCCTACAGACTGACGTCGAACGTGATCTGGAAAACATTGCGGGTGAAGCTTTCGTTGTCGGCATCGGAGTCGTTATCGCGGTGGCGGTAGGCGACTTCGACGTCCAGCCAGCGGCGCATTTCGTAATTCACGCCGAGTTTGTAATCCTGCAGGTCGTCGCTGCGGTCCTGGCCTTCGTAGACGTAATGGCCCATGCCGGCTTCGGCGACGGTGGTGATGCGCTCGGTCCAGCCGTGACGCCAACCGATCTGGGTGAAGGTGGCTTTCACCGCGTCGGACCCGTCGTCGCCTTCGGCCATGGCCTGGCGCGCGAGAAAGGTGAAGGTCGAGTAGGTGCGCGGTTTCCACGCCAGATCCACTTGCCAGGTCGGGTTGCTCAGGTCGTCGGAACCGCTCTGGTCGAAATTCTTGCGCTCGTAACCGACGCGCAATTTGCCGGTGGTTTTCGCCGTCATGTCCCACTCGGCACCGGCCAACACCGCATCGGAGCGGCTGCTCCGCGGGCTGTTCGATTGCAGGTAGTCGAAGCGGGTGTGGTCGTATTCGAGCAAGCCACGGGTTTTGCTGCCGAGGCGGTGATACCAGGTGCTGGTCAGGTTGCTGGTGTTGCGCTCCTTGTCATCGTTGATGCCATCGGAGTTGTCGTAGCGCAGCTGTGCGTAGCTGGCGCCGAGGTCGATCTGGTTCAGCGCACTGCGCGCGCCAAAGGTGTAGACGCCGCCGACGCGCTGGCTCTCGATCTTGTCGTTGATGCCGTCGACGGCGGTCGAGGTGGTGCGCTCGTATTTACGCGCCTCGGCTTCAAGCTTCAGCCGGTGCCGATCGGTGAATTCCATGATGCTGTCGGCGCGCAGCCGCTGGGCGGTGTTCGAAGCGTCCGAAGCGCTGTGATAGATGTAGCGGGTCGGCTCCCAGATCACCCGCGTGGCGCTGTTGCGATTCTCGGCCTTGAGCTCGAAGGCCGGCGCCAAACGGGTGACCATGGTCGATTCGACATCGTGTTCGACTTCGCGAAAGTTGTCGTCGTAGCTTTCCGACAAGGCAAAGGTCGGGGTGAAATCGAAGCCGTAGACATTGATCGCTTGCGGCTCGACGCTCCATGCTTCGGGTGCGCAGCAGGCGACGACTAAAACCAGGGAACAGCGAGGCTTCAGAGCCATGGATCACGCTCCTGATTAAGGGGGTCGGAGTCAGGGCGAAGCAGATCCGGACTATTGTCGCTGGCGTTCGAGGTAACTCAGCGGGACGCTGACGTGCTGTTGGCGGTTGAGAAAATTGAGCAGCATCATCACGCGCTCATCGCCGTGCATGGACAGGAACACGCCTTCGAGCGGGGACAGTGGGCCCTGGACGATTTGCAGAGGTTCGCCGGGCTTGAGCTGCGGATCGGCAGGAAAGCCGAGCGACTTCTGGCTGCGCTCACGCAATTGCGCGATCACGTCTTCATCGACGCGGGCGGGCACATGGTTGAATTCGACGATGCGGCTGACACCACGGGTCGAGCGAATCGGTGCCCAGTTATCGTCGCGGCTCAGTTGAATGAACACGTAGCCGGGGAACAGCGATTCCAGGATTCGTTGGCGTTTGCCACGAATACTGCGCTCGCTCATCAGTTGCGGCCGAAAGGTCGAATAGTTCTGTTGCTGCAGATTGAGTTGTGCCCGTTCATCCTGGCGGGGCTTGCACTGCAATAAATACCAGTTAGAACCGTTGCGGCAAACCGTTAGCATGCTGGAGTACTCCATACATAGCGATCGTTTAAGCAGGGCGGCCGATAGCGTGGGACGAGCCGTCATGCTTGCTAGTAGGTAGTAGGCTGATCAAGGCAAAGTGCCGAGCCAGATGCATCAATGTTTATTGGCAGAAGAAGTGTTTCAAAAATGAATCAACTTGATTGGGTTGTTGTTATATCCATGGCCGTCTTGGCTATAACGAGTCCGCGCTTTTGTTTGAGCAAAGCTACCGCACGGTTCGCAGTTGCGACCTTCAGGATCCAATTACATAAATAGCCGGAGAGCAGAAAAGTGTGCGTCGGCGCGAGCTCATCGGGCAGTGCTAAGTTATCGGCCAGTCTTTGCAAGCTGTCAATTGCTAACAGTCAAAAACATTACCTTTCATCCGCTGATGATGGCCATCTCACGTAGGTTATTGATTGGTAAAGGTGAAATTTATTCGTCGGGTTTTTTAAACTTTTCGAAGTTGTTGAAGTCGCGGAGGTTAGATGGTGCGCGTGATAGCAAATTAGTTTCAATCTTACATGTTTCGGTTCGTAAGAAGTTTTGATTTTAGATGCCTCGCGTCGGATGCTGCTGGCCCGAGTAACTAAGGTCGTCTATGAATAGTTACGGTCGTTCGCGGGTAAATGTTCGTGCTGCATATTTCTTGAAGTCAAACCGGTGAGCCGAGGCAATCATGAGTGTTCTGGTAACGGGTGCCGCAGGTTTTATCGGTTATCACACGGTCATGCGTTTATGTCGCGAAGGGCTAGAGGTTGTGGGTATCGACAATCTCAATCCTTATTACGACGTCAAACTCAAACAGGCGCGTTTGCAGAGATTGCAGACGCTGGTCAATTTTACGTTCCAGCGGCTGGACATTGTCGATCAGAGCGCTTTGACCGCGTTGTTCGAACACGGCCACTACAAACAGGTCATTCACCTCGCTGCGCAGGCCGGAGTGCGCTACTCGCTGGACAATCCTGATGCCTATGCGCAGTCGAATCTGGTCGGGTTTCTCAACGTTCTGGAAGCGTGCCGTCGTCACCCTCCAGAGCACTTGATCTATGCATCGAGCAGTTCGGTGTATGGCGCCAATACCAAGATGCCGTTTGCAGAAGACGATCCGGTCGATCAACCGGTTTCGTTGTACGCCGCGAGCAAACGCGCCAACGAACTGCTCGCCCACAGTTACTGCCATCTCTACGGCTTGCAGGCCACCGGCCTGCGCTTCTTTACCGTGTACGGCCCGTGGGGGCGACCGGACATGGCGCTGTTCAAATTCACCGAAGCGATGCTCAACGGGCGCGCCATCGACCTCTACAACCAAGGCGAAATGGCGCGGGACTTCACCTTTATCGACGACATCGTCGAAGCGATTTTCCGACTGCTCGACAAACCGCCCGCAATCAGCGCCGAGCGCGGCACCAATCGCCTGTTCAATATCGGTCGCGGCAGTCCGGTGGCGCTGATGAGCTTCGTCGAATGTCTGGAGCAGGCACTGGGCATCAAGGCTCAGCGCCGTTATTTGCCGATGCAGGAGGGCGACGTGCTGAAGACCTGGGCCGACGTATCGGCGCTGGCACGCTGCATCGACTTCAGCCCGCAGGTGCCGATCGAGCAGGGCGTGCAAGCGTTCGTGCAGTGGTATCGCGAGTTTTACCAGGTCTGATTCAGTGCAGGGTGACGGCCCTGCGACTTTCCCCGATGCGGATCCGGTCGAGGGCGCGGTTCAACGCATCCAGTGCATCGAGCAGGGCCTTGGCCTCGGATTCACGCCCATCGCCCCACAGGCGTTCGGCCATTTTGTTCAAGGCCAGAATGGCGCGTTCGATGTCGGCTGCGCTGGGGTTGCTGTCAGGGGGTGGTGGTTTTTTCGGCATTAAGGGTTCCTCGGCGGTCGGCAAACCACCATACCGCCAAGACGCCGAGCTATACAGCCAGAAGTGTCGCCGATCAGCAGCGAATGCTGTCTGATCAGCGATTAGCCTCAATCAATCCCGCCTCGATAAACCGCACCGAACTCTCCAGCGCCTGCTGCCCCTCGGCCAGCATGCCCGCGTAGAAATGCCAGGCGTGAAACATGCCGGGCCACACTTCAAGATTGACCCGGACGCGGTTGTCCGCCAGGTGATTGGCCAGACGCATGGCGTCACTGAGCATCAGTTCGTTTTCGCCGATCTGCACCAGAATCGGTGGCAGTCCGGTGACGTCGGCGAACACCGGCGACGCCAGCGGATGGTTGGCCAAGGTGTCGCCGAGAAAGGCTCGCGCGAGGATATCCAGCACGGGCTTGGAGTTCAGCGGATCAAGGCCTTCACGATTGCTCATGGAGACGCCGGTGTGTTCGAGGTTGGCCCATGGCGAGATGGACGAACCCACTGCGGGCAAGGGCAAGCCTTTGGATTTTGCCGCGACCATCACGCTGACCACCATCGCGCCACCCGCCGACTCGCCTGCGAAGGCAATCTTGCTGGCGGCGATGTTCTGCTCAAGCAACCACTCATAGGCGCGCAAAGTGTCATCGATGGGGGCGGGGAACTGATGCTCGGGTGCGAGGCGGTAATCCGGCATGTACACCCGCGCGCCGAGCATTTTTGCGTAGTTGCCGCCGATGCCGTGGTAGCCGTCAGGTCGACCGACGATGTAGGCACCGCCGTGGATGTACATCAGCACCGCGTCGGTCTTGAGTTCATCCGGAGTCACCAGCGTAGCGGGCACGCCGCCCATGTCGACTGCTTCAAACCTCACGCCAGCCGGTGGTTGATTCTGCCCTAGCATTTTTGCGTAGGCATCGCGGATGTCGCTCATCTTAGTGGTGGTATCGATACCCTTCAGCACGGGCACCAGATCGCTGAGGCTGTTGGCCCAGGTTTGTACGGCGGCTTTTACTTCAATGTTCATATGACCTCGATCAGACGTTAGTGATGGCTTAACTAATCGAAATGGTATGCTCATGATTGGGGAATAGGTTTCCCCATAACCGGTGCCAAGCCGCCTGAATGCCAAACCCGGAGGCCACATGGAACTGCATAACCTGAACGACATCGCCGCCTTCGTCGCCTCGGTGGATACTGGAAGTTTTACGGCGGCGGCCAGGCAACTCGGGCTGACCCGCTCGGCCGTCGGTAAATCGATCGTGCGGCTCGAATCGCGTCTGCAGGTCCGTCTGCTCAACCGCACCACCCGCAGCCTGAGCCTGACCGACGATGGTCGGGTGCTGTATGAGCGATGTGTGGGCATCTTGCAGGATCTGGACGAGGTCGAAGAGGCTTTGGCGTTCCGCCGTTCGACGCCCAGCGGCCGCTTGCGCATGAGCCTGCCGGTAGCACTGGGCCGGCTGCACGTTGTGCAGCACATCGAGCGCTGTCTGAGAGACTGGCCGTCGCTCGCCATCGACGCGACGTTTTCCGATCGGCTGGTCGACCTGATCGACGAGGGTTTCGATCTGGCGATTCGCATCGGTCCGCCCAAGGAAGACTCCGGGCTACTCACGCGCACGGTGGCTTACCAGCAAATGATCACCTGTGCCTCGCCCGATTATCTGAATGAACATCCGGCACCGCAGACACCCGAAGATCTGGCCGGGCATGCGTGCCTGCACTTCGTCAGCGGCGGCCGATTGCTGGCGTGGAATTTTCGCGTCAATGGTCAGCCTGTGCCGGTCATTCATGCCGGACGGCTGCAGATGGACAGCGCCGAAGCCTTGCATCAGGCGACTGCGGCAGGCCTCGGTATCGCGACGTTGCCATCCTATGTGGTCAACGATGACCTGCGCAGTGGCAAGCTCGTGCAGTTGCTCGCTGAGTACGCCGAGGCTGCCGAGCCGATCCGGGTGATTTACCCGAGCAAGCGACACCTGTCGCCGAAGATTCGGCTGTTTATCGACAGGCTGGTGGAAGCGTGGTCACCGGCGCCTTGGGAGTGATTGCCTGGTCATTGCAGCTGTTTTGCAAACTCCGATGTTATTGATGACGGCAATGTCCAAACTGTGCGCATTGAAAAGCCCTGAATCATCAGGGCTGTGTTCTGGCTGAGGGGGCGTAGAGTGACAAACTCGCGGTCGGTCTACTTCGCGCTCGAAGAGCAGGCCAACCGATATTGCTCGTAGTTCAAACCTTCGACCTTTTCCGGCAGCTTGTATGGCACGGGGCAGCTTTTGCCCTGCCACTTGATGGTGATGACACCGTGATCTTTGGTCACCAGCGCCAGGGCTTTGCCCGTCGGATCTGACAATGCCAGTTGTTTGCCGTCGCTATCCAACAGCACCGCGCCGAATGGAATCGGCTGGCCGTTGGCATCGTACAGTTCAAACTGGACGCGTCTGCCTTTGCTGCCTTCGAAGCGTGCAAGAACCACCGAACCTCGTCTTGGCACCAGTTGCTGGGTGGCATTGTCCAGCTCGATCTCACCGCCCAGGTTGCGCGTGTCCAGCGTTACCCAGTTGACGCGATACGGTTGCGCGTTAGGCAGAACCGCATAGCCGTTCAGGCCGGTTTTCACACCCGAATAGCTGCTGACTTCGACGCCCGACATGCCGGGGACTTCCACCAGGCCGAACGTTTCACCGACGGTCTGGCCCATATTGATGCCGCCGGCATGAGCCACGATCGATCCGGCCGCACTCAGGTTCTGCGACTCATAGCCGCTGCCTCGGCTGTAGCCAAAGCCCAGATCGCCCATCGACGTACGGGTACTCAGACTGAGCGAGCCAGAGCGCTCGCCCTGGACGCTGCGCCCGGTCTGCACGGAATAGTAGGTGTCGCTGTCCTCGGTCAGATAACCATTGATCCCGGCTTGCGTGCTGGTACCGGCGTTCTGATGGTTACTGGAAACGTAGGCACGCGGTGCGCGTGGTGTCGATCCGAGCGGGAACGATATTGAAACGCTTAATTGCGTATCGTTGCTGGTGTCACCGCGTGCGCCGAATTCCTGGGTTTTGCTCAGGCTGATGTTGTAGTTCAGGTCGCGCCAATTGTTGTTGTAGCCGGCGGAAAAGCTGCGCGAGCCACCGCGATCCCAATAGCGCTGGTCACTGGCATTCAAATACAGCGAGCCGAACTGGCGCGCTTCGCCAAGGGTCTGGTTGACCGTGAGGTCGGTACGGGTTTTGGCATTGCCCGCGCGCCGCGTAGCGCCGGCGCTGGTGTCCTGCACATGGTCGGTCAGCGTGCGGTAACCCTCGGTCGAATAACGATAGGCGGCGAGAGTGAAGCTGGTATCGGTACCGGTGAAGGTCTTTGCATAGAGCGCGCGGACACTGCTGCCCTGGGTAGTTTTGCCGAATGCCTTGCTGGACGATTGCGTAACGTCCAGGGACATCGCGCCAATCGAGGTGTTCTTCGCCGCACCGATGGACAGCGCCTTGAAGCCGTTGCTCGCCTGAATGCCGGCAATGCCCGTCAGATTGCTGGTCAAGCCGTAGGCGAAAGTGCCCCCAACGAAAGCCGGTTTGTCATAGCCCTCGCTGTTGTTGTTGAACTTGCCGCTCGACAGGCTGTACTTCAGTTGCCCCTCACGCACCATCGTCGGCAGGGCGGAGAACGCCTGCCGGGTTACCTTGCGCCGACCATCCGCTTCGACAATGGTGATCTCCAGGTCACCGTTGGAGCCCGATGGGTAGATATCACTGATCTCGAACGGACCCGGCGGTACATTGGTGGTGTAGAGAATGTAGTTGTCCTGGCGGACCTCGATCTTCGCATTGGTTTCCGCCACGCCACGAATGATCGGTGCATAACCGCGCTCACTGTCCGCACGCATGCCTTCATCAGAAGCGATCTTGACGCCTTGGTAGCGCACGCTGTCGAACAGATCCGAGTCGGAAAAGATTTCACCCGCGCTCAGTTGCCCCTTGATCGCCGTGAGGTCGCGCTGGATGAACGTGCGGTTGCTGACAAAACGGTTGGGCCGGCCGGTGGAGCTGCTCAGGTTGGATTCGTTGCGCAGACGCCAGGCACCAAAGTTGATGCCGTTGCGCAGCCCCAGGTTATTGGAGATTTGCGTGGTGTAATCGGTTTTGCTGCGGGTGCTGCTCAGCTGGTAGTTGATGAAACCGGCGGCCACGCCTTGGTCCCAAAGCTCCGGATCTACATAGCCGCGCATGCCACGCGCCATGGCGACCTGCGGCACACTGATATTGAGGCGCAGGCGGTTGGCATCGAAATTGAGACTCGCTTGCTCGATCATTGCAGGCAGGTCGTAGTGATCGGCAGGGTGTTGCTCGTCAACCAGACCCTGCTCACGCAGTTTGCGCATGTCCACACCCAGCTGCTGCAACAGTTCCAGGGTGATGCGTGGCTCGACTTTGCCGTTGACCGGGTTGGCCGCGAAATCGATATCGCGACGCCCGACCAGCGTGCCGTTGCTGAACACGTCGACGCGGTATTGGCCTGGCAAGACGCTGTTGGCATTCAGCAACGGTTGCAGATCGACCGCCGATGAACCTTCAAGGAACAGCGTATTGAAAGATTCACTCGCCACTGCGGCCGGGGCTTCGGCGCCCACGGCGAATCCGCAAATGGCCATGTTGATAGCAAAGCACAATGGATGCAGGCAGCCCAACGCCGCTTTGTTTTTCTGGCGCGCAACATGATGCTTAACACAACTTTCAGATGTGTGGTGTTGGGAGGAAAACATGCAATTTGCCTTATCAGTCCGTGTTGCTTCAACCGGAGTCCGGAACTTGTGAATAGCTTGTAAGTTGGCAGGGTGGGGCGGGGGATTTACTGGGCGGAGGCATCTTTCACGCGCTCGGCATGGCTTTCGGCAACGCTTAGTGGTGCATCGAATCGTTGTTGTGCGCCGTAATCGTTAATTGCTGAAAAACTCAAATGCGAAGTACCAGCTGGCAGATCTTTCAGATTGAATGAGCGAACTTCCCCTGGAACGATCATTGTCGAATCAATTACCAATTCCGCTTTTTTCCCTGCAACGACTTTCAGATCCGCCAGCGACACGTGGTAGTTGCTTTGGTTTTTTACTTTCAGCACCGACTTGCCAGCCTGAGTGACCAATTGCCATGCAAGTTGCTCCGGTGCCTTTGCGGCATCACCGGTGAGTCCGTCCGGGCGGAAGAAGACCTTGATACGCTGACGTACCGCCAATTGCAGCGTGTTGACATCGGCAGCACTGGCCTGGGGGATTTCCTGCACGTTCAGCCATACCACCGACTCCTTGTCCGCAGGCATGCCGCGGCCTTCATAAAGAATCCTCAGTAATTGCTGTTGATTGGGCTCAAGTTTGGCCAGTGGTGGAGTAACTGCGAAAGGCGGTGCGCTGCCAGCCGTGTCGCCGGCATCCAGCCACGATTGCGCCAGAATGGTTTGTCCGCCGTTGCGCACGGTGACATTCGCCTCTTTGTGCGCGCCATCGAAGATAACCCGGGTGGAGCTCAAGGAGATGCTGGCGAATGCCGAGTGCGTCATCAACACCCCGGCAAGCCCCAGGCAAAGCGGAAAGTAGCGACTTAACATAGATTTCACCGATTAATCTGGTCGGGAAGGACGAGGCACAGCGGCCCCGTCCAGGTATTGCGGGCTGCTTATTCGTATTCGAGAACGAACGGCAGAGTGGCGTTACCGGTACCGGCAGTAGCGGTGGTCTTGTCGCCGGTGGTGACGTAAGCGGCTGCGAACGACAGGGTGCCGTCACCGCCTGTGGTTGCGTCGCCAGTCAGGTTGGTCTGCACTTTGGCAGTGGCTTCGGAGCTCAGGTCGATCAACTGGCCATTGCTGTCCAGCAGTGCGATACCAACGCCTTTGGCCGCGTCTGCACCCTGTAGCTTGAGAACTTTCTTGCCATCAACCAGGCCCGAACCGCCGTTTACGGTTGGTTTGAACAGCATCGAAACCTTGGTGCCAGCGTTGCAGTTCACTTTCAGGTTGAAATCGTTGGCGGCCACACGACCGGCGCCCGGAGCGGAGTCGGTGCCCATGTCTTTGATCGACACGCTGCCCATGTCCACGGCAATCATCTTGTCGTTACCCAAGGCGCCATCTACCGAGCAAGCGTCGTTATTGATAACGCCGGTGAAGCTGATTTGACCGCTGCCGCCCTTGACAGCTTTGGCGGCTTCTTCAGCCACTGCACCAGTGGAGGCAGCCAGTACGGAAAGAGTGAGTACTGCGAAAGCGAACTTTTTCATGTTTATATCCGAAGTTATTGTGAAGTGCTGCATTGAAATGCCAGGCCATATTAGGTGTGCGGTGGTGGCGGGTCTTTGGGATTTGTCTTAAAGCGATAAAGGTGCGAGCCAGTCAGTAATATGGCAGTGGCGTATTCATATTTGCGGTAATGGTGCAGCGAACCAAATGAGACAATTCTCAAAGTCGTGCGGTCTTTGTCTGGCTAGTATTCGCGGATGCAGAAATTCTCAGTCAACGCAAAGTTTGTGAGCGGGCGTCCTGCTTGAAAGATTATTCAAACTTTCGCTATTAACGACTGATAGAAAGAGGTTCCAGGTTTGTGAACACGCTTCGTATATTGGTCTTGGAAGATCACGCCTTTCAGCGCACGGCGGCAGTCAGTGCGCTTAATAGTCTGGGGTACAAAAATATCTTTCAGGCGGCTGACGGCAAGGATGCGCTGGCTGTGATATCCCAGGCTGGAGGCGTGGACGTTGCATTGTGTGACTTGAGCATGGCCGGGATGGATGGTTTGACGTTCTTGCGCCTGGCGAGAGAGGCCGGTTTGATTCGTGCAGTGATCATCTGCAGTTCACTGCCTGAAGACTTGTTGCGCACGGTTGACCGGATTGTCACGTTGCAGGGGCTGGAATTGCTTGGCAGTGTCGGCAAGCCTCTGATGGTCGATGTGCTGGGGCCATTGTTGGCGCGTTATCGGCCGCACACTCCGGGCGATGCCAAAGTGGTGGAAAGTCATCTCGATCAGCCTTCGGAGAACGAAGTGCTCGAAGCGATACGCCGTCAGGAATTTCGCGCCTATTTCCAGCCCAAGTTTCATCTGCGCAGTGGTGAGGTGGATGGCGCCGAGGTGCTGGTGCGATGGCAGAGCCCCAGTCGCGGCTTGCTCTCGCCAGGCATGTTCTTGCCGACGATCGAGCGTTGCGGTCTGCTCGATGAGATGTTTTTCAGCCTGCTCACGCAAGGCTTGAGTCTGCAGCGCTTCGTCCAGTCTCACGGCAAGCCGTTCAAGCTGGCGTTCAATCTCGACGTGACGCAGATGGCCAATCCGAATCTTGTCGACCGGATCAAGGCGCTGTTGCGCATCCATGGCGCCTCGCCAGCTGGGCTCATTTTCGAGCTCACGGAAACCGGCCTGCTGCAGATGCCCGAGATCAGCATGGAAAACATGGTGCGTCTGCGCATGCTCGGCTTCAGTCTGGCAATCGATGATTTCGGTGTCGGCTATTCTTCACTTGAGCGGCTGTGCCAGATGCCGTTCAACGAAATCAAACTCGACGCCGGCTTCGTGCAGAATTTCCATCAGGCGCGCTACAGCGCGGTCATCCACGGGGCGTTGGCCCTGGCGCGGGAATTGGACATGCGCGTGGTGGCAGAGGGTATTGAAACCGCAGATCAGGTTCAGCATCTGGCGCGGCTTGGTTGTCAGTGGGGGCAGGGCTTCTTCTATGCTCGCCCGATGAATTGGGCGCATTTGGTCGACTGGCGTTTCGAGGGTCAGAAGTCATCCTGGCGCCGCGCAATAGGCACATCCGATCGTTGATGCAAGCGGCATTCTGACTTTTGGGACAAAGCCCTATTTCGTCACGCCTTTAAAACACTCATCATGTGCCGAGAAATCAATCAGATGCACCTGAATGCTTCGGTGATGCCCGGGATTTGCTGCGGTTGCCAAGTGCTGATGGTCCTCCAACACTCTTCATCATGGAGCTGTTCATGCATTGGTCAGTCGTGAATCCGTTACGCGTTGCCATCCTTGATGATCACTCGCTCATACGTCTGGCGATGAAGTCGCGGCTGACGCGCGAAGCCGAGTTCAGTGTCGTAGGTGTGTATGGCAGCAGCGCGCAGTTGCTCGCCGGATTGCGCGGAATCGACATCGACCTGCTGATACTCGATTACAAACTGCACGATGGGGAGCTGGACGGTCTCAATCTGATCCGCCTGCTGCGCAAGCAATATCCGGGCATGCGCATCCTCGTCTCTTCCTCAGAAGAGCGCCCGGCAGTTGTGAACATGGCGGTCGGGGCGGGCGTCAGTGGATTCTTCGGCAAGTCACAGTCGGTCGATGACCTGATTACTGCCATTCGCTGTGCAGCGTCCGGCCAGTTGTACCTGTCTCCCACCATGGCCTTTGAGCTTGACGTGTTGCCAGCATCGATCGAAGAGCCCGCCGGTGCCAAAGACGAGAGCGCGGCGCACAGCGACGATTTCCTCAGTAATCCTCTGCTGTCACCTAAAGAGAAAGAAGTCTTGCGCTGTTGTCTCGAGGGGATGGGGGTGACGCAGATTGCCTTGAAGTTCTCGCGCAGTCGCAAAACCATCAGTGGGCAAAAACAGGCCGCTTTCAAAAAGCTTGGCATTCGTGGTGACGCAGAGCTGTTCAAGTTGCAGCACAGCCTGACAGCCGACAACCAGGGATAACACGCTTATGTTTCATCTGTTGCGCGGTGTTTTGCTAATCAGTGTGCTTTTCGTATTCAGTAGTGGTGTGTTATTGGCAGCAGAGCCGCGCACCTTGCAGGTGTTCGGTCGCTCGGACTGCAAGGAGCTGCAAGTCGATCTGGCCAATGAAGACTGGAGTTGGCTGCGGCAAAAGCGCAGCCTGATATTGGGTTCTGCGCTTCCGGATTTCCCGCCTTATGTCATGACCGCCAGCGGTACGCGCTATGAGGGGATTGCCGCCGATATCGCGTGCATTATCGGTCAGGCACTGCATGTTGAGATTACCGTCAAGGCTTACCCTGACCGGCGTGACGCCATGGCCGCACTTGAGCGCGGTGACATTGACATGTTGGGCAGTTCCAACAGTTTCGAATTGATCGATGGCCTCGTCACGCTCAGCAAACCTTATGTCGAAGACGTGCCGGCGATGTTCATGCGCGGCGATGATCGACGACCGATGCCGGCCAATCTGGCCGGTTTGCGTATTGCGGTTGCCGACGATTACCTGCCTTCCAGTCAATTACACGCGTTATACCCCAACGCCGAATTCGTGCTTTTTCCATCGAACGAGTTGGCACTGGCTGCGCTGGCTTTTGGCAAGGTCGACCTGTTTCTCGGCGATACGGTGTCGAGCAATTACCTGATCAACCTCAACTACTTCAACTATGTGCGGCTGCACTCTTTCGTCAAAACCCAAACCAGCGGTTTCAGCTTTGCCTTGCGCCGGGGCAACGACCAATTGCTGCGTCTGATCGATTCGACCCTCGAGTCGCTGGGTGATGCGAAGATTGCCGAAATTACCAAGCGCTGGTCGGGCGGCGGCGGGGCGCTGACGCCCAAACGCATTGACCTGACACCCGGCGAAGCACGTTGGCTTGAGCTGCATCCGGTCGCGCGGTTCGTGATCAATGACGATCAGGCACCGTTTGCATTCTTTGATGGTGACGGCAACTTCGGCGGGATCGGCGCTGATCTGCTCGAGCTCATCCAGCGGCGTACCGGCTTGCAGATCAATGTCGAGCGCACCGACAGCTTTTCCAGTCTGAGCACGCGTCTGCTGGATGGCAGCGCGGATATTTCTCTGCTGACACCAACGGTCTCGCGGGAAGTCGGCATGCGTTTCACTCATCCGTTCCTTGCCAGCCCCTTTGTGATCGTCACCACCAAGGACGCAGGCGCGCCTTCAAGCCTGCAGGAGCTGCGCGGCAAGCGCGTCGCAGTGCCCGAAAGTTCGGCTGAGCGTGAGCTGCTCAAGGACTACCCCGACATCGAGATCGTTGATAACGAAACAGTTCTGGGCGCCTTGGCTGACGTGAAGGACGGTCGAGCGGACGCGATGATTACCACGTTGCACAGTGCGCGCTACTACATCGCCCACATCTACAGCGACAGCTTGCGTATCTCCAACATCGTCGGCATGAACAAAGGCTTCCTCGCTTTCGCCGCGCGGCGTGCCGATACCGAACTGGTCAGCATTCTGAACAAGGCGCTGCTGAGCATTCCGCCGGATGAGCTGGACGTAATTCTCAACAGGTGGCGTCCCATTGCAGCGTTTTCGGGGTTGTCGTGGCGCGATTACAAGGCGCTGATCTACCAGATCAGCGCTGGCGCGTTCCTGATTATCCTGGGATCGCTGGCGTGGAATTTCTATATTCGCCGGCAGATCCGCGAACGCAGCCGGGCAGAGCGCTTGCTGGGCGATCAGTTGAAGTTCATGGGCGCGTTGATCAACGGCACGCCGCATCCCATCTACGTACGTGATCGTGAAGGTCGGCTTGTCACCTGCAATAATAATTATCTGCAAACATTTGGCCTGCTGGAAAAGGACGTGATCGGCAAGACCGTGCTCGAAAGCGGCAAGCGCAATCGTCAGGAGGCGTTGCAATTTCACGACGACTACCTGCGCGTCATCGAGCAGGACGAACCTTACGAGGTGGATCGCACGCTGCATGTCGGTGATACGCGGCTGATCATTTACCACTGGATCCAGCCGTATCACGACACGGCGGGTGAAGTCAGAGGCGTGATCTGCGGCTGGATCGATATCAGCGAACGCCGTGAACTGATCGAGGAGTTGCGTTCGGCGAAAGAGCTGGCTGACGAGTCGAGCCGCGCCAAAACCACCTTCCTGGCGACCATGAGCCACGAAATCCGTACGCCGATGAGCGCCGTGATCGGCATGCTCGAACTTACCCTCAAGCGTGCCGAGCAGGGACACTTCGATCGGCCGGCGATTGAAGTGGCATACGACTCGGCAAAAGGTCTGCTGGAACTGATCGGCGATATCCTCGATGTGGTACGCATCGAATCGGGCCATGTCAGCCTTTCGCCGAAACGTGCCAACCTGCGCGAATTGGTCGAATCCGTGGCGCGGGTGTTCGACGGCTTGGCCAGGCAGAAGAGTCTGGTGCTGAAGCTCGACATCGACGCCACTGTCGGCTGTGACGTATTGGTTGATCCGATGCGCTTCCAGCAGGTGCTCTCGAACCTGGTGGGCAACGCGATCAAGTTTACCGACACCGGTCATGTCAGCGTCTCGATTCGCGGCCAACGTCTCGCTGACGAACGCTTACAGGTCGACCTCAAGGTCGAGGACACCGGTATCGGCATTTCCAGCGCCGATCTGCAGAATCTGTTCCAGCCGTTTTCCCAAGCCAATCATGGTCCCTCCAGCAGAGGCGGCACCGGTCTGGGACTGGCGATCTCCCGTTCATTGTGCGAATTGATGGGCGGGCGGCTGAACATTACCAGTACGCTTGGCAAAGGCACCTGCCTGGAAGTGTCGCTGTTCTTCAATATTCTCAGCCCGCTTGGCGGCAAAGTGCTGCCTGTTTCGGTTGTTCAGGACAAACCGGTACCGACACTCAGGATTCTCGTAGTCGATGACCAGAGCGCCAACCGCCTGCTGTTGACGCAGCAGCTGAGTTTCCTTGGCCAGGCGGTGCGTGATGCCGCCGACGGTGCCCAGGCATTGGCGCTGTGGCGCTCGGAGCCGTTCGACATTGTGATCACGGACTGCAACATGCCGGTCATGAACGGCTATGAGCTGGCCCGCACCATTCGCCAGGACGAACGCGAAAGTGGTGGATCGCCGTGCATCGTACTGGGCTTCACGGCCAACGCGCAGCCGGAAGAAAAAGTGAAATGCCGGGAGGCCGGGATGGATGATTGCCTGTTCAAACCGATCAGTCTCGGCACCTTGTCGATCATGCTTGCAGGCTGGGAAAAAAATGTTGAAACCCAGCCATTTGAAAGCCCGCCTGCGGCGACTATCAAGGAGCTGGGTTCGATTCGCGAGCGTCTTGACGAGCTCACCGGGGGCGATCTCGACATGATGAAAGAACTTCTGCGCGAGGCGCTGTCGAGTTGCGAAAAGGATCTGGAGGAGTTGCATTCGCTAATACCCGAAAGCGATCCCGGGCTGTTGGCTGACCTGGCGCACCGCATCAAGGGGGCGGCGCGCATTGTTGCCGAGCATCAGGTCATTGAGGCGTGTAACGAGCTTGAAGCCGAGTGCGAGGCGCCTGTTATCGATCCGCTGGACCTCAATCGCAGTGCATTGAAGCTGGAGCATGCACAGGCTGATCTGATCAAGAAAATCAAACGGATCGAGCTGTAAACGTATCGGCTCATGACCATCCGACTGGCCTTGCATTGAAGCTGACGTTAAAGATCATTTTGCAGCGGGCGATACCTTGGTTAATAACCATGGAGTTTCGCGATGATCATTCGACGTCCTTTATTGATTGCCTGCCTTTGCCTGCTCGGTTTTGACACCGTCAGCGCAGCCCAGTCTGCGCCGGTCAGCGGAGTGATTCGCTTCAGCGGTCGAATTGTCGAGGCAAGTTGCATTGCGAGTGGCGCCAGCCATTCTTCTGTCGAGTTGCTTGATTGCCCCCAGGCAAGCACCGGGCAGATTTTTACCGTGAACAACGTCAGTGCGGCAGGGCGAGGTGAGTCGCGCCAGCAGGTGTTTGTGAAGGTGATTGCCGATACTCATGAGCAGGACGATTATTACGACCAGCGCTTGCTGCTCACGGACAACAAGGGTCACCAGATAACGAGCGGTAATTACGTAGTGACGATGACGCTGCCTTGATGGCTTGGAAAGAATGAATCTGCGCCCCTTGTTTCAAGGTTACTGACAAAAAGGGGCGTCACTAATGAGAATTGTCTGGTTCGTGCAGAACCGTCCCGCGCTTCAGGCTTGCCGCCGCTCCCCTGCGTTGCAAAATCCCCCCTTCAACACTCTCTGAACCAGACCATGCGTCGCTGCCATGGGCTGTCGTCCAGGTGTGGCTTTTCGTTCGGCGATCCTTGCCGTCATTTTGAGACAAGTCTCATTTCAGCCAGACGCGCCCTTGGTTATTTTCTTGAAAGGAAGAATGGAGCTGCCAAAGGTGTCCGATGTTTCTTGAAAATAACCGCAGTCGATCCTTGCGGATCCTGATCGCTGACAGCGATGTGCGCAGAGGCCAGTCGATCGAACAGCAGTTCAACAAGCTGGGCTGTCTCAGCGTATTGAACGTGTGTACCTATCGTGACCTGAGAGTCCTGACGTATTACTGCCCTCAACGGTTGAGCCTGGTCGTCGTCAATGCTCAGTTGCTCAGCGAGATGGCGATGGATCCGCTCGACTTTTTCGGGGAAAACCCGCTGATTCGTCATCTGCTGATTTTCAATCCCAACGATGATCACCAGTGGTCGAAGACCTTCTTCAACCCGCATCCGCAGCGCTGGATGCGCCTGGTGTCGAAAATCGATCTGCCGCGATTGGCAGACTTTCTGATGCTGGCCGACCCGGCGCTCAAGGAACTCGCGGAGCCGGCCTCAACCGACCCTTCGCTTTCCTCGTGCGCCAACCGCTAGCTACCGCACCTTCCCGCGATGATCCACGCAGGCGCTGAGGTGCTGCTGCCCAGCGCCTGCTTTGCTGCCCACTCGTTTGCCCCATTGTCTTGAATACACTCTAAGGTAAGGCATCATGCTGCTTCGTAAACTCAATCTCGCGCCGCGTTCGGCGCTGTGTTTTGGCTTGTTCTGTCTCATGATTATCGCGATCGGATTGATCGCCCTGCAGCAAGTCGACTTGCTCAACAAGGCAGAAACGTACGTCGAGACGACGATCGTGCCGAGTATCAAACTACTCGGCCAACTGGATCGTGAATTCGTCGAAATCAAGGGCAACAACGCCCGCTTGCGCAATCCCATCGAAACCCCCGAGCGCAAGGCGCAGGCCCTGATGGACATTCAGCAGTCCCGTCAGCTCATCAAGAAACATCAGCGAGCGCTCATTGAACTGCTGGCCACCGACGCTGGACGCGAGGCGTTCGAGGAGTTTGCCAAAGCGCAAAAGGTCAATGATCTGGCGCAGGACCAGTACCTTGAAACAGTGGCGAGCGGGCAGCTCGAGGCGGCCATTGCGCTGTCCAGGAATCAGATGCGTGCGGCGTCGGATGGCGTACAGGTCGCGCTCAAAAAGTTGATTGCTCTCAACGAGATAGAAGCTTATGAGGCGGGCAAGCAGGCCGACAATGTCTATGAGCACACGCTGTTGATCGTCAGTGTGTTCATTCTCATCGCGATCGGTGCTTCGTTGGCCCTGGCCGTGTTGTATACCCGCAGCCTGACGGTACCGATTGCAGGCTCGCTGAGGGTGGCCGAATGCATCGCCGCCAATGATCTGAGCGAAACCATTGCGCTGGATGGCTCCGATGAGGCGGCGCAAATGCTGTCGTCATTGGCGGCGATGCAAACCAGTCTGCGAGATGCCTTGATCATGATCCGTGATTCGTCCACGCAGTTGGCCGAAACCTCGGAGGTCATGCACGGCGTCACTGAAGATATATCGCGTATCACTCAGCGTCAGAGCCATGAAATCGAAATGGCCGCCACCGCCGTCACTGAAATGAGTGCAGCGGTGGAGCAGGTTGCAGACAACGCCGCATCGACCTCGCAACTGACGTCGGAATCCAGTGCCGCTGCCGTTGCCGGTCGTACCCGGGTCAGTGAAACGGTCGCAGCAATCAATCTGATGGTCTCCAGTGTGCACAGCACCTCGGCTGAGGTGCAGGCGCTATCGACCATGGCGAGCGATATCAGCAGCGTGCTGGACGTTATCCGAGAGGTTGCCGAACAAACCAATCTGCTTGCCTTGAACGCAGCGATCGAAGCGGCGCGGGCGGGGGAGGCGGGTCGCGGTTTTGCCGTGGTTGCCGATGAGGTGAGAGGGCTGGCGCAGCGTACTCAGAAGTCGACCGAGGACATCGAGTCCATGGTCAGCTCCATTCAGTCGGGCACCAGCCGTGCAGTTTCCTCCATGAGCCACACCCGCGCTCAGGCCGAGAGAACGCTCGAAATGGCCAATATCGCCGGCGAAGTGCTGACTGACATCACTGGTTCGCTGAATCTCATCAACGAGCGAAACCTGCTGATGGCAACCGCTGCCGAGGAGCAGGCTCAGGTTGCGCGGGAAGTCGACCGCAGCCTGATCAGCATTCGTGACCTGTCATGTGAAACCGCTGAGGGATCGAAACAGACCGCAGTCGCATCGGCGGAGCTGTCGCAATTGGCGGCGTCGCTGAACAAATTGACCAAGGAATTCAAACTTTAATCAGTAAACGTAAAGCCCTGGCTACCAGGGCTTTTTGATCAGCGCTCTATCGGCGCAGCAAAGTCCTGCGCATGGGGTGCAGAGTCAGTTTGTGCTGGCGATGCGGTTTGTGCTGTCAACTGCTCAATGCAGCTGGCGAGTTGTTTTTCATAGCTTTCAAGTACCGCTTCGGCTTCAGCTTCGCGCTCATCACGCAGGCGGAAGAAATCGTCGCGATTGAGTTGGTCCGCAACAAGTCGGATGTTTTGCTCGATGATCGCGCACAGTGAATCTTCATCCTCTAACACCGCGCTGGTCAGGGCTGCCTGTCGATTGTTTTCGAGTTCGGTTTTTGCGTGCTCAGCGGCCTTCGCCTGTTCCTTTGCGCTAAGCAGGTCGGTTTCCAAAACCTGTTTCTGTTCCGCCAGGCGCTTCAGTTCTGCGCTCATCGACTGGATTGCATCGGCGCGTTGGGTGAGTTGGACCTCCTGTTGTTGCACCACAGCCTTCAGTGGAAACAGTTCATTGAGTTGGTAGCCGGCGACCACAGTCATGGCGATCAGTGCCAGCGCAAGAATGGTCAGGCAGTAGATGGCGGCGTTGCTCTGGGGTTTTGAGCTATTGAGGGTATCGAGGGCTCTCACGGAATCGTTTCTCCTATCAAGAGTAGACAGTGTAATAACCTCGATTCGCTGGGCCTTTAAGACGAGTCTTAAATTGTGCTCTATTTGCGTATATCGATAACGGCTAACATTTGTTAACGAATTCGCAGAAGGCTTCTTGTTTAAACCGACTATCTAAAGTTTCTTGTGGGTCCATGAGAATTGTCTTGTTCGCGAATAAATAAACTTTTTGCTCAAGCTCCTTTTTTTCATTATCGTCTGCTGCCGCTTTGGTGGCGTTACTGCTGATAGTTCACGCAATCGTCCGCCATTCAATTGTTTGCAAACACGGCGAGTTCAGAGAGATTGCTATGAAGTTTTCCCATGTTTTAATTGTCGGTTTTTTGTATTTACTGCCATTTAACGCAATGGCGGCAATTTGCGAATTTTATCCGGACCATTCCAAGGGCAGTGTCAGGGTGGTTCTTCCAGCCACGATCTCGGTGCCTCGTGACACGCCCAACGGCACGGTTATCTATGAAAGCCCGATCGTGACCCTGGGCGCCATACCCAGCTCATTCAGGTGCTCTGCGGTACACAACGAAGGTGTACGCAATACTGTCGGCGCTACTCAGCCGGGCGCGGAAATTTTTCCTATCGGAAATACCGGAATCGGCTGGCAATGGGTCCGACCGCCATCGGGGAAAGCGTGGAAAGGCTTCCCAGGAACTACCGACACTGCTGGCGGTTGGGGTTGGAATGGTTCTGAGCACATCTTGCGTTTTGTAAAGACGGGCACTATTTCCGGCAGTGCGACGATACCCTCAGGCCAACTTGGGACCTTCGTCGCTGCAGAAATCGAGCCTCTGGCAATGAATACAAATGGCACGCGGATCGTCTCGCAGTCTTGTGAAACACCTGATGTGAAAGTGGATATGGGCAGCTACACCATGAGCGATTTTTTGCAGAACGGTGACTATGCCAAGGAGAAATACTTCTTTCTTGATATGAAAAACTGTCCTCCCGGAATCAATAACTTCAGGTACTCCTTTTCGCCCACTGCGGGCAGCCCTGCATGGAGCGCTGATACCGGCGTGGTACACCTCAACAGTAATTCCACTGCCAAAGGGCTGGCATTGCAAATGCGCTTCAGTGACAGGACGATACTCAAGCTGAACCAGAATTACATAATGAAAGCGCCAACATCGAGCGGCGGTAATGCATCCGTTTCCTTGCAAGCCCGCTTCGTGCGCATCGAGCCTTCCAATGCGCAAATGCGAGCGGGCGATGCCAATGCCGAAATTGCCTTTGTCGTCGAGTATCTATGAGCCCAACAGCCTCTTCACCTCAGCCACAATCACCGCAATATCAAACGGCTTGGGCACTACCACATCAAACAGATCGGAGCGCTGCATGCCGATGTGCGCTTGCGCGCCACTCATGAGAATGATCGGCAAGTGTTTGACGGACGGCTGGGCACGCACGGCTTCGGCGAATTCGAGGCCGTCCATGACTGGCATCATGAAGTCGGTAATAACCAGCGCCGGGCGTTCTCTTTCCAGCACCTCGAGCGCTTTCTTGCCGTTGCTCGCGGTCACGGTCATGAAGCCCTCATCCTCAAGCGCAAAGCCAAGAATGTCAGCAATCAGATACTCGTCGTCGACTACCAGAATGGTGGTCATGTTATTTCAACCCGCTTGAAGACTTACGAAATTGAACCAGGCAATGACTCAGCTGCGACTGAAGGTTCATTTTTCAAAGCCTTTTCCAGGAACACATCTTGATCGCGTACAACCACCTCGAACCGCGACGGGTTGTAGGAGCTATCGCGTACCTTAAGAATGGAAAGCGTCCTGCGAAGTTCAGCGTGATTCTCAAAGAAACGCATGAGGATCAGGTTGTCGACAATACTGGACAGGTCAGAGTTCGGCGCGCTGACCTCGGAACCGAACAAATCGCGCATTTCCCAAGAGGCAAACACTGTCACGCCTCTGGACCGCAGTTCGTTCATCAATGCACTGAAAAAGTCGGTGATGCGTTCCGGTGTGGTTGACACCCGTGTCATGCCGCTCAGGCTATCGATGAACAGGCGCTTGATGCCTTTTTCATCGACCAGGCTCAGCAGGCGTGCGCCGAGGCCATCGAGCAAACCCTCCGTTGTTGGCTGCCAGGCAATGCTCAATGCGCCGCTGTGTTCCATGTGTTCGATATCAATGCCCAGCGAACGGCCTTTCAGGCGCAGGCGCTGCGGGCTTTCATAGAAACCGAAATGCAGGCCAGGCGCTTCGGCCGTAGATTGCGCGAGAAACTTCAGGCCCAGCGTGGTTTTGCCGATGCCCGAAGGACCCATGACCAGCGTGACGCTGGAGCTGTGCAAGCCGCCACCGAAGATCTCGTCGAGCGACGCAATGCCGCTTGGAATGCGCGTCATGTCCGCGCTGTCAGGGGCGGAAGGGCGCTTGTAGAGACTTTCGAGGCGCGGGTAGACGACCAGGCCGTTATCGGTGATTTCGCATTCGTGAAGACCGGTCAACGCGCCGCTGCCGCGAGTCTTGCGCAAATGAATGCGGCGCACCGAACGGGTACCGAACAGCTCTTCACCCATTTCGATGACGCCGTCGACCATCGTGTGCTCGGGGCTGCCGTCGTCCAGGCGCGAGCTGGTCAGGAACAGCACGGTGCAACCGGCAAATGCGGCATGGCCTTGCAGTTCGGAAATGAATTTTTCGTGTCGATCGGCGAGTCGGCTTTGGAGCGTGCATTGAGCAGGCCGTCGACGACCATGACGGTCGCCTTCTGCCGAGTGATTTCGCGTCGCAGCAGCTTCACGACTTCATCGAGGCCTTCGTTTTCCAGCGTATCGAATGCGCTGACAAACTGAATTTCCGCGCCGACTCGCGAAGCGTCGAAAAAACTCATGGTCGACAGGAACTGGAACAACCGGTCGTGCGACTCGGCCAGCAACGTGGCGACCAGCACACGGCCGCCGTTGCGGGCGTGGTGAAACCCTAGCTGGTTGGCAAGGATGGTCTTGCCGGAGCCCGGGCGCCCTTGAATGATGTATGAAGCGCCGGCGACAAAGCCCCCCTGAAGCAGCGCGTCGAGCCCTTCGATCCCGCTTTGAAGGCGTTTTAGCTTTTCCACAATGCGACCCTGATCTGGATAAACAGGCTTGTTCAGCCGAATGAGTGAAATGCTAACGCCATTTCCGGCCGAGAGCCATAAAGGCTGGGGAAAAGTAGCGTTTTTGCAATGTGAACCTGGCACGTGACTGCTCGGGATCAGGGGGTAGTGACAAGCCCGGCACAGGAAGATTCGATTTTTCGAAACCCGGAAGCCAATTACATCCATAGGCGCTGCTGCGGACCATGAGGGTAACGCTTGCCACTTTGCTTTCATGAAATCGTCACAAAACTGCTGCAGAGTTCGGGAGCCCGTAATCACTAGGTGTCATTTAATGAAAAGTTTGATGAAGTCTGCTGCGCTCGCCATTGCGGTATCTCTTTGTGCCACCTCGGCCTCCTTTGCAGCAGAAAATGTTCGCCTGACGGGGTCCGGAGCAAGTTTCCCGGCGCCGATCTATCTGACCTGGTTCAAGGATTTCAGCAAGAAATCCGATGGCGTCACTGTCGACTACCAATCCAAGGGCAGTGGCGCGGGCGTACAGGACTTCTTGAACAAAACCGTGGATTTCGCTGCCAGTGACTCGGCAATGAAAGACGAAGATATCGCCAAGGTCGCCGAAGGCGTGCAGTTGCTGCCAATGACCGCCGGGGAAATCGTGCTGGCCTATAACCTGCCGGGCAATCCCAAGGGTCTGAAGCTGCCACGCGACGTCTATTCCAACATTTTCCTGGGCAAGATCACGCGCTGGAACGATCCGCAGATCGTCGCAGCCAACCCGGACCTGAAACTCTCCGATACGCCGATCACCGTTGTCGTGCGTGCAGATTCCAGCGGTACGACCGCGGTATTCACCAAGCACCTGGCAACCGTCAACGCCGAGTTCAAGCAGGCGTTGGGTGAGGGCAACACCGTCAACTGGCCGGCCAGTGACAAGTTCATCAAATCGCCGAAAAACGATGGCGTAACCGCTACCGTACGCCAGACCCCGGGTGCGATTGGTTACATCGAATATGGCTTCGCCAAACTGGCCAAGGTCGACTTTGCCCAGTTGCAGAACAAGGCCGGCAATTACGTAGTACCAAACGCCGAAAGCGGTGCCGAGGCCCTGGCGGCGGTGAAGATGCCGGAAAACCTGGTGGCCTGGCTGCCTGATCCGGACGGTGCCAAGTCCTATCCGATCACCTCTTATACCTGGATGATTTTCCGCAAGGACAATGGCAACCCGGCCAAGGCCAAGGCCATGCGTGAAATGGTCGAATACAGCCTGACCGAGGGGCAGAAGATTGCCGATTCGATGGGTTACATCCCGTTGCCGCAATCGGTCGTCGAACAGGTTCGCAAAGCGTCCGCCAACATTCAGTAACGCCGTGAGGTCTCTCTCGGCGTGTGCGTCTGCGCCACGCCGGGAGAGTTTTCCCCCTGTTCCGGACTTAGCCCATGAACAAACCTTTTGTCGTACCGGTTAATCCCGACTCTGCCTGCCAGCCACCCTCGACGAAGGATTTTCTGGTTGATCGCACCTTCCGCGCGCTCGCACGCATCGGTGTGGTACTGATTCTGGCGCTGGTATTTGCACTGGTGTTCGAAGTCGGACGCAAGGCACTTCCCGGTATGGAGAAGCACGGCTTCGATGTGCTTCTGGGCAGCGTGTGGGACGTCAACCAAGGCAAATACGGCATCCTGCCGGCCATCTGGGGCACGCTTTACAGCGCCTTCATCGCTTTGCTGATCGCCGGTGTCTTTGGCGTGAGCATGGCGATTTTCCTGACCCAGGATTTCCTGCCGACCAAGCTCGCTGCGCTGTTTCGCACCATCGTCGAACTGCTCGCGGCCATCCCCAGCGTGGTCTATGGCCTGTGGGGGATCTATGTGGTGATCCCGGCGATTCGGCCGCTGACGACCTGGTTGAACAGCGAGCTGGGCTGGATACCCTTTTTCGGCACGTCCCTGAGCGGTCCGGGCCTGCTGCCCGCAGCGCTGGTACTCGCGATCATGATTCTGCCGACCATTGCCGCCGTGTCGCAGGACGCGCTGACGGCTGTGCCGATGAAAACCAAACAGGCCGCGTACGGCATGGGCACTACCCATTGGGAAGCGATTCTCAAGGTGATGGTGCCTTCGGCCGCCACCGGCATTTTCGGCTCGCTGGTACTGGGCCTGGGGCGCGCGCTGGGTGAAACGATGGCGCTGGCCATGCTGGTCGGCAATGCCAACAACATTTCCCTCTCGTTGTTTGCACCGGCCAACACGCTTGCCGCTCTGCTGGCGCTGAACTTCCCCGAAGCCGGGCCGAACGAGATCGAGGTGTTGATGTATGCCGCGCTCGTGCTGATGTTGATTACGCTGATCGTGAACATTTTCGGCTCGATGATCATGATGTACGCCCAACGGGGTAACAAGTGATGACTGATCTGACCGCAGCAACAGACCTGACGGCGCCAACCGGTGCGATGCCCAGCTTGCAACGCAGATTCGAAGGCCGTGCGCTGCGCAGCCTGATCCTGACCACCCTGGTCTGGGCAGGTGCTTTGCTGGCCAGCGTGCCGCTGATTTCCGTGCTCTACATGCTGATCACCCGTGGTGGCGCGCGTCTGAACCTGGAAGTCTTCACCGAACTGCCGCCGACCGGCTTCGAGATGGGCGGCGGTTTCGGCAACGCGATGGCGGGTACCTTTGTGATGGTCGGTATCGCGGCAGCGATCGCGGTGCCGGTCGGGATCATGGCGGCCATTTTTCTGGCTGAACTGGGGCCGGACAGCAAGCTGGGGAACGCCGCGCGTTTTGCCGCCAAGATGCTTACGGGCCTGCCATCAATCCTGGCAGGTGTATTTGCCTACGCCTTGGTAGTGATGACCACCGGCACGTATTCGGCACCGGCAGGTGGCGTGGCGCTCGCCGTCCTGATGCTGCCTATCGTGGTGCTGACCGCCGAAGAGTCGATGCGGATGGTGCCCAAGATCATGAAAGATGCTGCTTATGGCATGGGCTGCACGCGCTCGCAGGTCATCTGGAAAATCATCTTGCCGACCGGCATGCCGGCGATCCTGACTGGCGTGATGCTCGCCGTGGCGCGTGCCGCAGGCGAGACGGCACCGTTGTTGTTTACCGCGCTGTTCAGCAACTACTGGATCTACCACCAGGGCAATCTCGATGTCATGAATCCGACTGCCTCGCTGGCGGTGCTGATCTACAACTTCTCCGGCATGCCTTTTGATAACCAGCTCGAGCTCGCATGGGCGGCCTCGTTGGTGCTGGTGATGATCGTGCTGTTCGTGAACATCATCAGCCGGATTTTCGGCAAGCCCAAGTATTAAGAACGGGAGCATCTGATTTTGAACGTATCCACTGCGCAAATTGCCGCTCCGTTTGTCACCCAGGCGCCTGTAGTCATGGACTGCAAACTGGACAAGATTTTCTACGGCAACTTCATGGCAGTACGTGACAGCCACGTGCCCATCGAGAAAAACAAGATCACCGGATTCATCGGTCCCTCAGGCTGCGGCAAAAGTACCGTGCTGCGCAGTCTCAACCGGATGAACGATCTGGTGAAGGGCTTTCGTTTCGAGGGCCATGTGCATTTCCTCGGCCAGGACGTCTACGGCAAGGGCGTCGATCCGGTGGTCGTACGTCGCTACATCGGCATGGTGTTTCAACAGCCTAACCCGTTCTCGATGAGCATCTTCGACAACGTGGCGTTTGGTCTTCGCCTCAACCGCTACAAGGGCGATATCGGCGACCGCGTCAAGCATGCGCTGCAAGGCGCCGCGCTGTGGGACGAAGTCAAGGACAAGCTCAAGGTCAGCGGCCTGTCGCTCTCCGGTGGCCAGCAACAACGCCTGTGTATCGCCCGGGCAATCGCCACCGAGCCGGAAGTCCTGCTGCTGGATGAGCCTTGTTCGGCACTCGACCCGATCGCCACCCGACGCGTCGAAGAGTTGATGGTCGAGTTGAAGAAGGACTACACCATCGCACTGGTGACCCACAACATGCAGCAAGCCATCCGTGTTGCTGACACCACAGCGTTTTTCTCGGTGGATATTTCCCAGGGCACACGCACCGGTTATCTGGTCGAGATGGGCCCGACGGCACAGATCTTCGACAACCCCCGTGAACAGATGACCGGCGATTACATCAGCGGCAAGTTCAGCTGAGCCTTGCCACCGGTCACGGCCGCCTACCTGCACAAGCCAAATGGATTTGGCGGGCATCGGTGGACATTTACCAAGCGTTTCCAAGGAGCTCCAATGCCTGCCACGCATCGCCTTGATTTGCCTGCGATTGAACGCGCACTGCGGAAAGTGCAGAGCCGTTTCGCCGAACTCAGCCGGCACTTCACCGAACCTCGGGACCCGTTCACTGACGAAGTTCTGCACAATGTGCTTGAAGGCTATGCGTTGGTTGACGAATATGTTGCCCGCGGCGTCGACCTGTTCGATCTGCAGCAACTGAACCTGATGCTGGAGATCAATGCCACGGTGCTGTGTGGCCGGGATCCGGCGCGCCGCCTGGAATACGCCCAGCATCTGGCAGCTACCGAGGCGCATTTCTTCAACAATGTTGAGGGAGGCATCAAGGACTTGTACAACTGGTATTGCGCGTATCGCAGTGAGTCAGTCTGGAAGCGTGCAGCGGGTGTCTATGTGCGCATTCTGAGCAAGCCGCAGCTGTTTATCGAAGGCAACAACCGCAGTGGCTCGCTGATTGTCAGCTACCTGCTCATGCGCGCGGGGCTGCCTCCATTCGTGTTGACCCTGGAAAACGCCGAGGGCTATTTCAACCCGTCCTCGGTCATCCGCAACTCCGCCAAGCATGGCGTCAAGGCGTTGTACGAATTGCCCAAGATCAAGAAAAAATATGCAGCATTCCTGGAAGAACAGGCGCCCGATCCAATGAAGTTCTTTCTCAAAGGCAAGCCTTTGCCTCTCTCTCAAGGTGGCCATTGATGAACTGGGCACCAGCATTTGCCAGATTGAGAACCTTCGGCAGCCGGGCAGGGCAGGCTATCCGCTGCGCTTTGCCGCAGTTGTTCGAACGTCAGCGCATACGAATTTCGTTCGATATCGATGACACGCTCGCCTGCCAGCTCCACCACTGCGCAGTCGAGAACAGTCGACTACCGGCCTGTATTCATCGTTGGCTGGGTGAACCGTTGCGGATGGGCACACGATCACTTATCCGAGAGCTGCGTCGCCAGAATTGCAGTGTCTGGGTCTACACCTCATCCGGGCGCACGCCGTCCTATATCAGGCGCTGGTTGGCGCTGTACGGTATCCGCGTCGACGGCGTGGTCAACAGCGTGCTGCACAACCGTGCCCTGACGGCGCACGGAATGTCGAATGCGCCTTCCAAGTATCCGCCAGCGTTCGATATCGACTTGCATGTCGATGACTCCGAGGGCGTGCAGATTGAAGGCAAGGATCATGGCTTCCGGGTGGTCGTGGTACATCCCGAGGATGATCGCTGGGCGCAGAAAGTGCTCGATTCGGTGGCCAAGGTCCAGGCGCAGCTCGCCTGGCAGCAAATGCTCAGACCTCAGGCGCCGGTGCAACAGCGTGCGGAGGCTGTCTTTGAGTCGCTTGGCTGAGCGAGTACGCATTGGCTATCTGGACAGCAGCGCCTCAGGTGTACGAGGCACTGCTGAGAAATGACTCAATAGATGCGCAAACGCTGCTGCGCAAAAACATGTCTCGCAGAAACGACAAAGCCCTGAATAATCAGGGCTTTGTTGTACATAAGATGGCGGAGGCGATGGGATTCGAACTCATGGACCTGTTACAGTCGACGGTTTTCAAGACCGTTGCCTTAAACCACTCGGCCACACCTCCGTTTGCGTTGCGGGCGCCATAATACCTGAATGAAACACACTGTCAAACTCTCTGCATGGCTTGTTACAGAGCGTCTGTTATGATCTTTGCGACTGAACGTTTCAAACCAACAGGAGTGTCGCCATGCGCGAACAGGATTACGCAGTTAATAACAGCGTGCAGGCTGAGCAGCTAGAGGTTAGCCGCGTCCTGCGCAACACTTATGGTCTCTTGGCTCTGACCCTCGCATTCAGCGGCGTGATGGCCTTCGTAGCCCAGCAGATGCGTGTCGGCTACCCGAACATTTTCGTGGTGCTGATCGGCTTCTACGGGCTGTTCTTCCTCACCAACAAACTCCGTGATTCCGCGTGGGGCCTGGTATCCGCCTTCGCGTTGACCGGTTTCATGGGTTTCCTGCTCGGCCCGATCCTCAACCGTTACCTGGGCATGCAGGGCGGCGCTGAAGTGGTTAGCTCGGCGTTCGCCATGACCGCACTGGTGTTCGGTGGTCTGTCGGCCTACGTGCTGATCACCCGCAAGGACATGAGCTTCCTCGGTGGCTTCATCACCGCCGGCTTCTTCGTCCTGCTGGGCGCTACACTGGCGAGCTTCTTCTTCCAGATCAGCGGCCTGCAACTGGCGATCAGCGCCGGCTTCGTGCTGTTCTCGTCGGTGTGCATTCTGTTTCAGACCAGCGCGATCATCCACGGCGGCGAGCGCAACTACATCATGGCGACCATCAGCCTGTATGTATCGATCTACAACCTGTTCGTCAGCCTGCTGCAACTGTTCGGCATCATGAGCCGCGACTACTGATCGTAATGGCTGCAATAAAAAACCCGCTTCGGCGGGTTTTTTATCGTCTGGAGAAAAGTGTCTGCTCAGTTGATGACGATGCTGCCATCCACTTGCTGACGGTAGATCGTGTAGGGCAGCAGCAAGGTATCGAGCGCGCCGGAGACCACGGCGTCCACCAGCACCACCGGAATCGCCGCGTTGCGGTGATCGTCGGGATCGATGCCTGAGGCCAGCGGAGCGTTCAGCGTGCAGAAGTCATAGGCGAGGCCGCTGTAGATTCTCGGTACCGCGCCGCAATAACTTTTCTGCTGCTTGAGCCCGTCAACGGCAGCCTGGTCGTCGCGCGCCACCGTTTGAATCGTGCCACAGCCGCCGAGCACCATGCCGGCCAGCAGTATCGCCTGAATTTTCATAGCGCCATTCCTTAGCCGCGAAAAACCCCAATCTACGCCGATCAAAGGCAAAAGGCACCTACGCCATCGGTGGCAGGCGTCGCTTGACCGGGGTCTTCTTGACGATCGCGGTGTTGGTTTCAGCCAACGTATTCAGTCGGTCGAGCAGGGTATCGAGCTGTTCCATCGAGCGCACGTGCAGGCGGGCGATAAAGCAGTCCTCACCGGTGACCTTGTCGCACTCGGTGAATTCCGGAATCGACATGATCTGCCGCTCAACCTCCTGCAATTGCCCTGGCAGTGGCCGTACGCGAACGATCGCCTGCAACTGATAGCCGAAGCATTTCGGATCGATCTCCACCGTGTAGCCCTTGAGCACGCCGCGTTCTTCCAGACGCCGCAACCGCTCGGCCACGCTGGGCGATGACAGGCCGCTGATCTGCGCCAGCGCTTTGAGCGAGCGCCGCGAGTCTTCCATCAGCGCGCTGATAAGGATCTGATCGATATCGTCAGTCACGTTTAAACTCCGGATAAGGCAAAGGGCGCAAATCACCCTCGATAAAAAAGGCGAAAACCAAGTTTAGCCTGCTTTATGCGCTGGAGCAGCCCGAGGTGCGCTTGGCATACTTTTGCCACGCTTCGCTCACAGCCTCAGGAGAACAATAATGGACAACGCAATCCGCCGCGGCTCGCTGGTAATGACCGCGGCCATGCTGATATCCGGGACGATCGGCTGGTTTGTGCTGGTGTCCGGGCAACCGGTGCTCGATGTGGTGTTCTGGCGCTGCGTGTTCGGCGCCGGCACGTTGTTGTTGGTCTGCGCCGCGTTCGGCTTTCTGCGTCCGGGGATTCTGACCCGCACAACGTTTCTGCTGGCGGTGCTCAGTGGAATGGCGATTGTCGGCAATTGGGTGCTGCTGTTCGCATCCTATTCCCGCGCCTCGATTGCCATTGGTACGGCGGTCTATAACGTGCAGCCGTTCATGCTGGTCGGTCTGGCGGCACTGTTTCTCGGCGAGAAAATTACCCTGCAGAAGCTGTTCTGGCTGGCGATTTCGTTCATGGGCATGCTGGTGATCGTCAGCGCCCATGGCACGCAAGGCGAGGAGGGTAACGATTACTTGATGGGGATTGCCCTGGCGTTGGGCGCGGCGTTTCTGTATGCGATCGCTGCACTGATCATCAAGCGCCTGACCGGCACGCCGCCGCACCTGATTGCGATGATTCAAGTCTGCACAGGTGTGTTGTTGCTCGCGCCTTTCGCGCATTTCGATGCGTTGCCGCAAGGCGCCGATGCCTGGGCGAGTCTGCTGACTCTGGGAATTGTTCACACCGGTCTGATGTACGTTTTGCTGTACGGCGCGATTCAAAAATTGCCGACGGCATTGACCGGCGCACTGTCGTTCATCTATCCGATCGCGGCGATCTTCGTTGACTGGTTCGCCTTCGGCCATCGCCTCGAATTGCTGCAGTGGATCGGCGTGGCGGCGATCCTGCTGGCCGCCGCCGGCATGCAACAAGGTTGGGGCTGGAAAGCCCGGCGGCTGGCAGCGCAATAAGAGTCAGATGTTCCAGCGCGGTGCGGTTGCGGCCAGGCGCTGGCGCATCTCGCTGATATTGGCGGCGAGTTGGCGGGTCAGCATCCGGTAGCCGTCGAGCGTATTGGCAACCGGCGCATCAAGGTCCGCTGCTGGCAGCTCCATCGGCCGCTCCAGCCGCTGCGAAGCGCCGGTTTTCAACGCGCGGGCCATGCCGATCAGTTGCACGCGAATCTGCCGGTGCTCAGCCTTCAGTGCCGTTTGCAGATGTGCCGTGGCCTGCGGATCACTTGCGTTGGGGCGGATATTGCCGAGAATCTCCAGCGTGCTGATGCACATGCGCAGGTTGCGCTGGATGGCGTCGAGTTCGGTCATGGAAATCTTCACTTCCTTGGACACCGACGGCATCAGCGAACGCAGCTGCACCATCACCGCACCGACCTTGCTCATCAGTCGCACGTGTTCGTCGGCGCTGACCGCTTCACCGTTGATGATGCGCCCGTACACCGTAGCGCAATCGCGCAAGGCATCGGCAAGGTTGTAACGCCACGAGTAGACCGCGTACAGCGGCAGGGCGAAGGAAAACGCCAGGGCGAGGGCGATGCCGATCAGGATGTCGACCCCGCGCCACAGTCCATCGGTGATCGGGTTGTCGCCATGCCCGGCGACGATGAACACCGTGATGGCCGAGAGCAGGGCGGTGTAGCCGCCCTTGCCGATCGCGTGATAGGAGAAAAACCCACAGACCACGGCCATGGAAAAGTAGGTCAGCCACGGCATGCCCAGCCAGGCGTGCTGAGCCACTAGGGCCAATCCGACCCCCGCGCCGATCAAGGTACCGATGGCGCGCTCGGCGGCTTTTTTGCCGATGTTGCCGTGGTGCTGCAAACCGCCGATCACCACCAGCATGGTCACCGATGCCCATTCACCGTGGGGCAGGTTGATGCCAGTGGTCAGCAGAATCGTCGCCAGCAACCCCAACGCCACCCGCACGGAATGGATCAGGCGGGCGTGACGGTAGCGCCGATACGGGTCCAGCAACGGACGCAGGATACGGCGCAACAGCGGTGGCAGGCGGTGGGTGCTGTAAGTAGTCAGTGCGAACCTCGTGAGTCAGTCAAATCAGTGGAAGGGGAAAATGTAATTCATCCAGGCGGACATGCGCAGCAGGATTTTGCGCATCGCGCCGATGTGATGAAAGTGCTGACTGTAAAGCGCCGCTTGTCCGTAGGCGCCGCCCGGCATGAGCGCGCTGTATTCGGCGAACGCCGGGTCAGTGATTTCAATGATCACCGGCACCCGTCCCGCCGGTGGCGAGCCGGTGTAACTGATCAGGGTGCCGGAAGGTTGCACCTGGCCCTCGGCGATCACCCCGATCACACTTTTCACCCGACCGGCGAAGACCTTGCCGGGAATGCCATCGAAGGCGACTTCGGCCTCGTCGCCCACGGTCAGACGCAGCAGGCTGTTCTGACGCATCCAAGCGGCGAAGTACTGACCTTCCTGCGGAATAAACACCATCGACGGGCGCAGCGGCAGCTTGCTCGCCATCATTCCCGGGCGCAGCGAAACGTGGGTGACGAAGCCTTTGCTCGGCGCTCGAACCACGGTGTTGTCCAGCTCGAACTGCGCATTGTCGAGTTGCGCCTGCAGATCGTCGGTGCGGGCAATGGCCGCATCCAGTTCACGCTGAGTGCCGAAGTTGCGGCGGATCAGTTCGGTGATGCGGTAGCGGTCGCCCTTGGCTGCAACCAGTTGCGCCTTGAGCGATTTCAGGCGGTTCTGGAAAGGCGTGGGATCGATGCGGAACAGCACGTCGCCTTTTTCCAGGGGTTCGTTGCCCTTTACCGGCACGTCGATCACCTGGCCACTGATGATCGGAATCACCGGCACCGAGACAAAGTAGGAGCGCGCCACCTCGGAATAGGGATGGTTGTAGTTCATGGTGAAAATCAGCGCGCCGATGATCAGCACGCCACCCAGGACAGCGGTGGGCACCGTCCATTTGTTCAGCGGAATGCGGAAGATCTTGAAGATGGCGACGCAGAGTGCGGCGTACGTGAGGATGAGCAACAGATCCATGCTCAGATCCCCCGGCTGTCAGATTGCGGCGCAACCGGCGACTGCGCTTCGAGCCGCTCGATCCGGGCTTGCAGCTCAATGACCTGCTGCTCGAGCCGGATGACATGGTTCTGAACGGGTTTGCCATCGCCGAAACCCCAACCGCGGTCCTCGCGATAAGCCATCGCCCAGATCCACAGAAACGGCCAGAGTGCATGCAAGGTGAACAGACTGACCCAGCCCGTGGCATGGATCGCGTCCTGGTGCGGGTGGTTGCGATGAACGGCGATTTCGTACGGAATGTCATGCAGCACGATGATCCCGTAAAACAGCACGAGACCGACAAAAACCAACAGACCCAATGCGAAGTAATCGAGCATGGTCAGCCTCCCGGGCTTCCAGCAATGCTGGGCTGAGTGTAGTCACTGAATGGCCGGGGGGCTGGCGGATCGGCAGGATCGTTCAATCCTGCCGATCATCCGTCAAAAGATGTAATCGGTGGTCAGGAAACTCGAATCACGCCCGCGAATGATCTCGCTGATCAGGTCCTTGTTGCTCTCCTGGAATTTGGTCGCCACCAGCGTGCGGATCGAAAACACCCGCAAGGCATCGTGAACCGAGAGCGTGCCTTCGGCGGAGTTTTTGCGGCCATTGAACGGGTAAGTGTCCGGGCCGCGCTGGCACTGGGCGTTGAGGTTGATCCGCCCGACCTGGTTGGCGAAAGTGTCGACCAGCCGGCCGACCGCCACCGGGTTGGTGCCGAAGATGCTCAACTGCTGGCCGAAATCGGATTCCAGCACGTAGTCGATCACGGTATCGAGGTGGCGGTACGGCACGATGGGCACGACCGGGCCGAACTGTTCTTCCTGATACACGCGCATCTGCGGGTTCACCGGATAGAGCACTGCCGGGTAGAAGAACGAGGCGTGGGACTCGCCACCATTCGGGTTGACCACCTGGGCGCCTTTGCTTTGCGCATCCGCGACCAGACCATGCAGATAATCGACCTTGCCCGACTCCGGCAGTGGCGTCAGCGCCACGCCACTGTCCCACGGCATGCCCGGTTTCAGCGTGGCCAGTCTGGCGTTAAATTTCTCGATGAAGCTGTCGACCACGTCTTCATGCACGAAAAGGATTTTCAGTGCGGTGCAGCGCTGGCCGTTGAACGACAGCGAACCGGTGACCGCTTCGCTGACGGCGTTGTCGAGATCGACTTCGGGCAGGACGATACCCGGGTTCTTGGCGTCCAGACCCAGAGCCGCGCGCAAACGGTGTGGTTTCGGGTGCAGCTTCTTCAGGTCACTGGCAGCCTTGTTGGTGCCGATGAAGGCGAAAATGTCGATCTTGCCGCTGGCCATCAGAGCGCTGACGGTCTCGCGGCCGCTGCCGTAGATGACGTTGATCACGCCGCTCGGGAAGCTGTCGCGGAAGGCTTCGAGCAACGGCCGAATCAGCAGCACGCCGAGCTTGGCCGGTTTGAACACCACGGTGTTGCCCATGATCAGTGCCGGAATCAGCGTGGTGAAGGTTTCGTTCAGCGGGTAGTTGTAAGGCCCCATGCACAAGGCGACGCCGAGCGGCACGCGGCGGATCTGGCCGAGGGTGTCCTGCTCCAGCTCAAAGCGGCTGGAACGGCGGTCGAGTTCTTTCAGGGCATTGATGGTGTCGACGATGTAATCGCAGGTGCGATCGAACTCTTTTTCCGAGTCCTTGAGGTTCTTGCCGATCTCCCACATCAGCAGCTTGACCACCGTTTCGCGCTGCTCGCGCATGCGCCCAGGAAAGCTTCGACATGCTGGATGCGCTCGGCCACGCGCATCGTCGGCCACAGGCCCTGACCTCTGTCGTAAGCGCGAACGGCAGCGTCGAGGGCGGTGAGGGCGGTGTCGGCATCCAGCAGCGGCGTGCTGCCGAGGATCACCTGTTCTTCGCCGTTTTCGCTTTTCAGATAAACCGGGGTGGGCGCCTGCGCGAGCGGGCCGTCCCAGCGGCGCAATTGACCATCGACGAGATATTCACGCTGCTCGACCTGAGCGTCGAGGCGATATTTTTCCGGGATGTCGCTGACCGAAGGGAACAGGTTGCCAAGGATGTTTGCTGTGGTCATGTCACTACCCTGTGTTGAAGTCGGCGTGCCGATTGAAAGTCTTGTGAAGGTTATACGCCTGAACGGGCCGGGATTTAACCCCGTGAATGTCATGCGAATGTCACGTAACGGTGCAACCACAGTTCACCCTGTGGGAGCGAGCCTGCTCGCGAAGGCGGCGGCACATCCAGCATCCCCATTGCCTGACACAGCGCTTTCGCGAGCAAGCTCGCTCCCACGGTCGATCGTGTAAATCAGTCAGTCCGTCTTCGGTAATGAAGCTTTTATGACAAAAGTTCGGTAGCCCTTTGCCAGTCCGGTCATGCCTGTGTAACGCGCTTGAGGAGCCTTTCGGGGCGCACTTTGCGAGTCGGGGCGGGACGCCGGGAGTGAGGCAATGGGGACTATGGAACGCTATTCGAAAGTGGGCATGCAGGAACTCGATCAACGCCTGTCGAAGATCGTCGAAGCCGCGCGCAAGAAGCCGGTTTCGGTGTATCGCTACGGCGCGCCGTGGGTCTGGATCGTCTCGCAGGATGACTGGCAGGGCGCTCTGAAAGAAGTGTCCAGCTACATACCGCCGGGCCATTCGCTGGTGTTGTTGCGCCCGCAGATTGACGATCTGCTCGACGCCCACCAGGACCTGCTGCACGACCTCAACGCCGCACCCGGCATGCTCATTCCCCCGCAGACGGTGATGCACATCCTGCTCCTGCAATTGCTGTATTCGGTGCCCAGCGAACAGCAGCTCTATGAACAGCTCAATTACAACCTGCTGTTCCGCTGGTTCGTCGGCCTTGGCCTGAACCAGAAAGTCTGGAGTTTCAGCGCCCTCAGCCGTGACATCGCCACGCTGCTTAACGAGCCGCGCGCGGTGCTGCTGATTCAGAAAATCATCGGCGAAGTGTTCTGCGGTGCCTTGCTGCAAATGCCCGAGTTCTCGCTGAACTTTGCGCTGTTGCACACCTGGCTGGGCAAGCACGCCTGCGCCACAACGATCAGCAATTGACGCAGCACACCGGGCGCTAACGCCCACAGGTCATCGCGAATTTCAGGGGGTAATGTGGAACGGATTTTCACGTCACGGCTGGCGCTGTGGGGCTGGCTGCTGGTGACGGCGGGCGCGCAGCCGGCGCTGGCCGAGGAGGGCGCAGAAGCGCCCGCCGCGCAGCGACTGGTCGACGTCAACGAATACTTCGTGCGCGGCAATACCGTGCTCGATGCCCGCGCGATCGAAGAAGCGGTGTACCCGTTTCTCGGCCCGCAGAAAGCCTTGAGCGACATCGAAGGCGCCCGCGATGCGTTGCAGAAGGCCTATCAGGAACGCGGCTATCAATCGGTGTTTGTCGAGCTGCCCGAGCAGGCCGTGGCCGATGGCATCGTCTATCTGCAAGTCAGCGAAACCAAGGTCGGCCGGGTGCGCGTGGTCGGCGCCAAACACTATTCGCCGCTGGACATTCGCGACAACGTACCGGCGCTCAAAGAAGGCGAGGTGCCGGACTTTGCCAAGGTCCAGGGCGAACTCGCGCAGCTCAACAAGACCCCCGGTCGCCAGGTCATGCCGCTGGTGCGCGAAGGTCAGCGCCCCGGAACCATGGACGTCGACTTGCAGGTCGAAGACCAGAACCCGTGGACGGCCAGCGTCGGCCTCAATAACGATTACAGTGCCGACACCGAAAAGCTGCGCAGCGTCACCACCCTCGGTTACAACAACCTCTGGCAGCTCGGTCACAGCGTCAACCTGACGTTCTTCACCGCGCCGCAGGAAACCGACAACGCCAAGGTCTGGTCGGGGTCCTACACCGCGCCGCTGAGCGAGCGCTGGAGCGTGCAGTTCTCCGGTTACCAGTCCGACAGCAACGTCGCCACCATCGGCGGCAGCAACGTGCTCGGCAAGGGTCATTCTTACGGCGTCGCGGCGATTTACACGCTGCCCTCGAGCGGCAATTGGTCGAACTCGTTGTCCGCCGGCATCGACTTCAAGGACTTCGACGAGCGCCTGAGCCTGTCCGGCGAAAGCGACAAGGTGCCGCTCAAATACGCGCCGTTCACCTTCGCCTACAACGGCTTTCGCTACAGCGAAAAGAGCCAGCTCGGCCTCGGCCTGAGTCTGGTTGCCGCCACGCGCAGCGTGTTCGGCTACGGCAGCGACGACGAAGACTTCGACTACAAACGCTATCGCGCCAAACCGAGTTTCGCCGTGCTCAAGGGCGACACCAACTACACCTGGACATTCGACAGCGACTGGCAGAGCGCAAGCAAAGCCGCATTCCAACTCGCCTCGGGGCCGCTGGTTTCCAACGAACAATTCTCCGCCGGTGGCGCCACCTCGGTGCGCGGCTATCTGGCGGCTGAACGTACCGCCGATGACGGCTATTTGCTCAGCCAGGAATTGCGCACCCCGTCGCTGGCGAAATTCGCCGGCACGTGGATGCAGGACTGGCGCTTCTATGCCTTCGCCGAAGGCGCGCAGTTGTACCTGCGCGACGAACTGCCGGATCAGGACGCCAATTACGCCCTGGCCAGCGTCGGCCTCGGTACCCGCGCCAGCCTCAGTAAATGGCTGTCCGGCAGCCTCGACTGGGGCTACCCGCTACTCGAAGGGCCGAACACCTCAAAGCAGGAATCGCGCCTGCACTTCAACCTTCAAGCCACTTTCTAACGGAGCACGTCCATGCAACGCCTCTTCCTTTCGTTGTTGATCTGCCTGGGCTTCGTGCTCCCGGCCACGGCTCAGGCCTGGTGGCAGGACGACTGGCATTACCGCAAACAGATCGCCGTCGACACCACCCCGCAAGGCGCGGCGATCAATCAGGCCCTCGGCCGCACCGCGCTGCTGGTGCGCCTGCACACCGGCAACTTCACCTTCGACGGCGTGAAAGAGGACGGCTCCGATCTGCGCTTCGTCGCGGCGGATGACAAAACCGTGCTCAACCACCAGATCGAAAGTTTCGACGCGCTGATGGGCATGGCGCTGATCTGGGTCGATGTGCCGAATGTCGAGGGCGGTCAGCGTCAGGACATCTGGATGTACTACGGCAATCAGAAAGCCCCGGCCACTGGCAACGGCCAACTCACCTTCGATCCGAATTACACCGCGCTGTATCACTTCGACGGCGCCACCGGCACCCCGGCGAAAGACACCACGGCGTACGGCAACACCGCGCAAAGCGCGACCGGCACAGCGATCGATGGCGTCGTCGGGCGCGCCTTGCAGTTCAGCGGCCAGCCGTTGTTGCTGCCGGCCAGTCCGTCGCTGCAACACAACGCCGGCAGCGCGTTCACCTTCAGTGCGTGGCTGCGTCTGGATCAGGCCTCTGACGAGCAACTGATCCTGGCTCGGCGCGAAGGCACGCAAAGTCTGCTGATCGGTGTCAGCCAAGGCCTGCCATTCGTGGAAATCGACGGCCAGCGCGCTGCCGCCACGCAAGCTCTGGTTCCGGCGCAATGGCAACACGTTGCGCTGACCGCCGAGGGTTCGAAAGTCACCCTGTACATCAACGGTCGCGAGAGTGCTGCGTTGGCTCAGGCGATGCCGGCGTTCAACTCGGTCATGGCCATCGGCGCCGATCTGCAGGAAGGTGCGTTCCAGCCATTCGCTGGTGCCATCGACGAACTGCGCCTGTCGAAAGTCGCCCGCCCGGCCGCGCTGTTGCTGGCCGATGCCACCTCGCAAGGCGCCGAGTCGAAACTTGTCGCTTACGGCGTCGATGAAGAGCAGTCCGGCTTTGGCTTCGGCAGCCTCGGCTTCCTGCTCAACGCGGTGCCAGTCGACGCCTGGGTGATCATCGCCGTGCTGGTGCTGATGATGTTCCAGTCGTGGATCATCATGCTGCGCAAGAACCGCAGCCTCAGCCGCGTCACTGCGGCCAACGAAGACTTCCGCGTGCAATTCGCCAAGGTCGGCACGCGTCTGGAGATGTTCGCCGACGACGCGCAACTGGCTCAGCGTCTGCAGCATTCGTCGCTGTGGCGCCTGTACCTGGTGGCGGTCAAAGAGATTCGCACCCGCCGTGAGCAGGGCGCCGATACCTCCTCGGTTTCAGCGGCGACCATCGAAGCCATCCGCTGCTCGATGGACGGCGTGCGCACCCGCGAGAACCAACAACTGAGTTCGAAACTCTCGACCCTGTCCAACGCCATCGCCGGCGGTCCGTATATCGGCCTGCTCGGTACGGTGCTGGGGATCATGGTGGTGTTCCTCGGCACGGCGATGGCCGGCGACGTGAATATCAATGCCATCGCGCCGGGCATGGCCGCAGCCTTGCTCGCCACCGCCATGGGCCTGTTCGTCGCGATCCCGGCGCTGTTTGGCTACAACCGTTTGATCACCCGCAACAAGGAGGTCAGCGCCGACATGCGTGTGTTCGTCGACGAGTTCATCACCCGTCTGGCGGAGATGCACGGCGAGAGCCAGTTCAGTGAGGCGTCGCACCAGCGCGGCCATCACGCCAACCACTCCGTACCGGCCTGAGGAGCACTGCCATGGCGTCCGTAAATGCCTCCCACGACGATGATGACGACGCCGCAGTCGACAGCATCAACATCACTCCGCTGGTCGACGTGCTGATGGTGGTGCTGGTGATGTTCATCCTCACCGCCACCGCGCAGGTCTCCGGGATCCAGATCAACCTGCCCAAGGCCAGCGCGTCGGTGTCGCTGTCGGAAGCCAAGACCAAGGCGATCTCGGTCAACGACGGCGGCCAGGTGTTCCTCGATGCCTATCCGGTCACTTTGGCCGAGTTGGAAGAGCGCCTGCGCATCGAGAAAGCGCAGAGCCCGGATTTCCCGGTGATCGTGCGTGGCGATGCGACGGTGCAGTACCAGAAAGTCATCGAAGTGCTGGACCTGCTGCGTCGGCTCGAACTGTCCCAGGTCGGTCTCGTTACCGGCAAACCGAGTCAGGGCTGAGTCATGACCGCACAACTCCCGATCGAACCGCCGCCCGTGAAAAAGTCGCCGTTGCGCTATGTGAAGTGGGGCGCCGGGTTGCTGGTCGGCGCGCTCGCCGCGTGGTTCCTCTGGCAGTGGGCCAACGACATGGCTGGCGTGCGCCGCGAGGCGCCGAAGGTGCCGACGATCATTCCGTTGCCGCCACCGCCACCACCGCCGCCGGAGAAACCGCCAGAGCCGGAAACGCCGGTGGAAGAAAAAGTCGTCGAGCCCGAGCCAACGCCGGAGCCGGAGGAGGTCAAGCCTGAAGAAGAGGCGCCGCCATCGCCGGCGGACGATCTGGCCAATCCGATGCAAATGGACGGCGACGCGCAGGCCGGCAGCGACGCTTTCAACATCGGCGCGGGCAAGGGCGGCGGCATGGCCGGCGCGGGTGGTGGGCGGTTGGGTACGGGCACGTACAGCCAGTTTCTCGCGTTCACTTTCCAGCGTTTGCTGCGCGAGAACCCCGAGCTGCGCAACCTCGCATTCTCGCTGCAGGCCGATGTCTGGCTGAACAGCGTCGGCGAGATCACCCGTGTCGAGCTGATCAAGTCCAGCGGCAACCCGCAAATCGATACCCAGGTGCTGGCCGCTTTACGCGGTGCGCCAGCCCTCAGCGAACGGCCTCCGGCCTCCATCACCTTGCCCGTGCGCCTGTCCCTGCAAGGGCGGCGTCCGGGTTAATTCACTTATTCAAGCTTCGGCAAAAGGAGTTGTGTGCAGATGATTTCCAACGTGAATCGATTGTCCCTGGCGGTCGGCATGGTCATTGCGACCCTGGTCGGTCAGGCCGTGGCAGCGCCTGCGCCGTCGGAGAACGCCACGATCAATCTGATCCGCTTGCTGGTCGAGCAGGGCATTCTCAAACAGGACAAGGCCGACGCGCTGATCGCCCAGGCGCAGAACGAAGCGGCGCAGGCGAAACAGGCTGCCGCGTCCACCGCAGTCGCGGCCGGGCCGGTCGCTGCGCCGGGCGATGTGCGCGTGCAGTACGTACCGGCAGCCGTGCGCGACCAGATCCGCGATCAGGTCAAAGCCGAGGTCATGGCCACCGCCAAACAGGAAAACTGGGCCGCGCCGAATACCTTTCCGGACTGGGCCTCGCGCATCAGCTTCGACGGCGACATTCGTCTGCGAGACGAATCGCGGTACTACTCGGGCAACAACAGCAACGAAATCGTCGACTTCGCCAAGCTCAACAACAACGGCCCGTACGACGTGAATCCCAACAGCAGCACCAGCCTGCCGCCGTTGCTCAACACCCGCGAAGACCGCGAAAACCTCTTTCGCCTGCGCGCACGCCTGGGCATGAAAGCGGTGATTTCGGAGGAATGGTCCGCCGGCATTCGCATCGGCACCGGTTCGGACAACAACCCGGTATCGACCACGCAGAACCTCGGCGGCGGCTTCGCCAAGAAGGACATCTGGCTCGATCAGGGCTACCTGACCTGGAAGCCAATGGACGAATTGACCCTGACCGGCGGGCGCTTCGCCAATCCGTTCATGTCCACCGACATGCTCTATTCCAACGACCTGAATTTCGACGGTGTGGCGGCGATTTTCGATCACAAGCTCAACCGCGATTGGGGCGTGTTCGGCACCGTCGGCGCGTTCCCGGTGGACTACACCAACGACACTTCCAGCAGCAACGGTTTCGACAAGGAAGAGAGCGACAACAAATGGCTGTACGGCGCTCAGCTCGGCGCGAAATGGGCGATCAACAGCAACAACCGCCTCAAAGGTGCGCTGGCCTATTACCGCTTCGACGACATTCAAGGCCAGCGCTCCAGCCCCTGCGAACCGTGGGCCGGCGCGCCAGGCTGCGACAGCGACGGCACCCGCGCGGCGTTCATGCAGAAGGGCAACAGCGTGTTCCTGCTGCGTGACATCACGCCGAACCCGCTCAACCCGAGCGCCACGCCGCAGCCGCAATTCGTCGGGCTTGCGTCCGAGTTCAACCTGCTCGATCTCAACGTCGTGTGGGACGCCGACCTGCCGCAGGACTTCAAACTGCGCAGCCAAGGCAACTACATCCACAACCTCAGCTACGACGAAGGCGACATGCGCAAGCGTTCCGCCGGGCAGATCGTCAACAACCTCGACAGCAGCGGCGAGATCGAAAGCGGCGCCAACGCATGGATGGTGCAGTTCACCCTCGGCAACGCGCTGGACCTCAAGCGCAAGGGCGACTGGAACCTGTTCGCCGGCTACAAGTACATCCAGCCGGACGCCTTGCCGGACGGCTTCAACGACTCGTCGTTCCACCTCGGCGGCACCAACGCCAAGGGCTATTTCATGGGCGGCAACTACGGCCTGGCGAAGAACGTTTCCGCCACGGGTCGCTGGATGAGCACCGAAGCGGTGTACGGCGCGCCGTTCGACATCGACGTCTTGCAGCTTGAGATCAACACGCGCTTCTAAGGCGCCGGGAGAGCTTTATGAAAACGCGTTTTCTTGCGCTGGGCCTGGGTTTGTTGATTGCCACCGGGGCGAACGGCGAAGGCATGGAAGAACGCTTGCGCACGCAGTTGCGCAGCACCACCCAGCAATTGCAGGCCCTGCAAAGTCAGCAGGCCCAGGCCAGCGCCGCGCAACTGGCGGCGCAGAACGAAGCCAAGGCAGCGCAAGCGCAGATCAAGCAGCTGACTGCCGAACTGGCCAAAGCCAAAGGCCTCGCCGAGCAACTGGCCGGGCAACAACAGAGCCTGCACAGCCAGGCGCAGGCGCAAGTCGCGGCCAGTGCCGAGCAGACCGGCAAGTTCAAAAAAGCCTATGACGAATTGCTGGTCCTCGCTCGTGGCAAAGAAGCCGAACGCACGAAGCTGCAAGCGCAACTGGCGGAACGTGACACACAAGTGCAGCAATGTTCAGCTAAGAATCAGCAAATGTACGGCGTCGCCAAACAGATCCTCACGGCGTACGAAAACATCGACGTCGCCGAAGTGATGAAGATCCGCCAGCCCTTCGCCGGCAGTGCCCGGGTCAAGTTCGATGAACTGGCGCAAGGCTTCGGCGACGAGCTGTACAAAACCCAATTCGACGCGCCGCAAGCCGCGATCGCTCACTGATAACAAGGAAGAAAGCCATGACTCAATTGATCACCCACGTTTCCCCGCAATCGCTGACCGACGTCCTGCAAGCCGCCGGTTACCGCGTCAACCAGAGCGAACAGAACGGCATCGTCCAGTTGCTCAGCGCCAGTCAGGGCATCGGCTACGCCGTGCGGTTCGGCAACCCGGCGATGGATCAGGGCGGGTTCGTTGATTTCACTTTCAGCTGTGCGCTGCGCGTGCAGGGTGAGTTGCCTGAGGGAGTCGCAGAGCAGTGGAATGCTACTCGACGTTTTGCACGGTTGTCGTTGCAGGGTGAGTTTCTGGTCATGGAGATGGACGTGGTCGTGGCTGCTGGCGTGAGCAACGAGCACCTGCGCGGCAATTTGGAATTGTGGGATCGCCTGTTGCAGGAATTCATCGTTTACCTGCGCGATTTCAGCCAGACCACTGCTGTGCAAACCGCCAAATCGGCTATCGCCGAACAAGAGGAAGTCGCACTGTGAAGAAGCCTGTCATGGTGATCGGCGCCGGAGCGGTGGCGCTGTTGGTGGTGGCCGTGGCACTGGTGCTGCGGCCGGGCAGTGACCCGGTCGCCGCTCAGCAGCCGTCGCCGGTGATGCCGGTTGCAGTCGGGCCAGCGGTGGCGCGGTTAGGCAATCAGCAGGTTTCGCCAGAGGAATTGCAGGCGCTGCTGGCCACTGTCCCGGCGCAAACCCGCGAGCAATTGCGCGGCAACCGTGAGGCGCTGGAGCGCTGGATTCGCTCGCGACTGGCGGAAAAAGCCGTGCTGGAACAGGCCGATGCGCAGGGCTGGGCGCAGCGCCCCGACGTCGCCCGGCAGACTCGCGCGGCGACTGAGCAGATCGTGTTCCGTGATTATCTGCGCTCGGTGAGTCAGGTGCCGACGGAGTATCCGAGCGCGGCCGAGTTGCAGCAGGCGTATGACGCGGGGAAGGCCAACTGGCAGACGGCGGCGCTGTACCGGGTCAGTCAGATTTTCCTTGCTGTCAGTGATTCCGCTTCGTTGGAAACCGTGCGCAAACAAGCCGCTGAATTGAGCAAGAAGGCGCAGTCAGCACCGGCTGATTTTGCGGCGCTCGCTACGCAATATTCGCAGGATCGGGTGACGGCAGAGCGGGGCGGTGATACCGGCCTGCAACCGTTGCAACAGCTGGTGCCGGAAGTGCGTGGCGCCGTGGCGCGGCTCAAGGTAGGCGCGGTATCCGATCCCGTGCAGAGCGCCGCCGGATTTCACGTGATCAAACTCACCGAACAGCAACCGGCCCGCACCGCGACGCTGGAGGAACTGCGCGACCAACTGACCCAGGCCCTGCGCGCTCAACGCCAGGAACAGATCGCCCAGGCCTATCTGGACGGCATGCTCAACACCGCCACCCTGAGCATCGACGGCGCTGAACTGAACAAAATCCTCGAGGAAAAACACTGATTTCACCTACAGGGGTCTATGGCGCACTCAAGGCAACTACAAAGATCGACAGGGAGTCATCAATGTCATTCACCGAACCCGCAGGACGCCCGGGCACCGCTGATTACCAAACGCCGAAAACCAGCCCCGAACCCTGGCTCAACCAGGCCGCAACCATCGACAGCGAAGTCGCCCGGTACTTCCTCGCCAGCGCCCGTTGCGGCTGCTTCATGCAAGCCGCGCGCAGCCTCAATGTGCGCTCGACGCTGCTGCGCAAACAACTCGCGCAACTCGAACAACAACTGCAACACAGCCTGTTCAGCTTCCAGGGCAGCGCCCTAACGCTCACCCGCGAAGGCCAACAGTTGCAGGCCCGACTCTGCACCCTGGCCCACGAACGCAAGCTCCCGGTCATTGAACAACCACTGATCCGCCTGGCCATCGCCGAATCCATCCTCCACGACATTCTCGGCCGCGACCTCATCGCACTGCTGCGCCGCAACGCCAGCCTGCGTCTGGAAATCATTGCCCTGGACAGCGAACTGGCGTTGCGTGCGGTCAGCGCCGACATTGTCCTCTGGCTCGCTCCTGGCGATGCTCCAAACCTTGTTCCCACCTTCGCTACCAGCGAACCGCAACACCTCGCGCGAATTGAATATCTGCCGCACATTGCCAAGCGCTATTCGAGGGTGACAGCGCGACCGGAAACGCCGGAAGATCTGGCGGACTTCATGCTGGTGCACTGGCAGTGTGATCGACAGGTTGAGAGCTTTCGCCCGTGGAATGAGTTGGTCGAGCAGCGCTTGGCTGGCATAGTGCAGATGCAATCTTATGAATTGATGCTGGAGATGATCCGCTGTGGCGCGTGCATTGGATTGTTGCCGGCATACATGAGCCGCTTTGACCGAGGCCTCATCGCATTACCCGGATTATTCGCCGAACCGATGCAGCTCCATGCTTGGCTCGCCGTCAACACCGACTCGCAAAACTCCCCCGAAATCCAAGCCCTCACCGACCTCATCCAGCAAACCTTCAACGAACGCCACGAATGGTTCCAGCCTTGACCCGCCCCGTGTAGGAGTGAGCCTGCTCGCGAACACGCCAGCACAGACACCGCACCCGTAATTGAGCAAACCGCATCAACAGTGGGAGCGAGCCTGCTCGCGAAAGCAATCCGCCAGTCGAAGCCACAGTGACTGACAAGTCGCCTTCGCGAGCAAGCTCGCTCCCACAAATTCAGCGCTGTAACCGCAGCCGAGTGAGCGACACAAATACCCTGTGGGAGCGGGCTTGCCCGCGAAGGCGTCGGCACTGCCGGTGCCTTATTCAGAGCCTGTCGCGAGACCCGCTACTGCGGCAACTCCAGATTATCCAGCACCCGATTCACCGCCAGTTCGCCGAGCATGATCAACTGCGCAATCCCCATCAGCGTCCGCCGCTGCGATGGTTTCACCAGCCCGGCAAATTCCTGGGCGATGGTTTTCGCTGAGGCGAGGGTTTCGCATGCATTGGCCAACAGGTCTTCGTTTTTGGTGTCGGCGGTGACGGCGTACATGGCGCGGGGGCTGAAC